>DASWVQ010000403.1:0-3269 GCA_036401195.1 Gemmatimonadaceae bacterium | reverse complement strand
GTCCCGAGGTCTTCCCACGTGCCCGCGTACCCGCGCGGGCTCATCGCGTCGCCGCAGCCGCCCGCGACGGCCGCCATCGCCAGCGCGGCGACCGCGGCCGCCACGCGCATTCCCTTCCCCATCACGTGCACTCCCTGTTCGGTTGAGCCGTCCGCGACCCACGCTCGGCACCGAGCCACCGAACCCGCGCGTGCGCGCGCGAGTCACCCCGCCGCGCGATGGGTGCAGGCGACGCTGGCGTCGTCGCCCGCGGGCGCCCACCCGCCGCCGTTCGGACTCAGCCGCTTGCCGCCCCGGCCCGAACCGTGCTCCCCCCAACGCCGCGGCCGCGCGGCCGCGGCTGGCGTCCTTCATGGGGGAGGTGACGATGCACGGCTATACGGTGGGACACTTCGTGGGGAGCCTCGCAAAGGGCTCCCTCAACCGCAAACTGGCGCTGGCACTCACGCGTCTCGCCCCGAAGGAGCTCACCTTTCGCGAGATCGCCATCGGCGAGCTCCCCCTGTACAGCTACGACTACGACGCCGACTACCCGCCCGCGGCGCGCGCCTTCAAGGAGGCCATCGCCGCCGTCGACGCCGTGCTGTTCGTGACGCCCGAGTACAACCGCTCGATCCCCGGCGCGCTCAAGAACGCGATCGACTGGGCGAGCCGGCCCTACGGCCAGAACGCCTTCACCCGGAAGCCCTCCGCGGTGATCGGCACCTCGCCCGGCAAGATCGGCACGGCGGTGGCGCAGCAGCACCTGCGCAGCATCCTCAGCTTCTGCAATTCGCCGCAGATGAACGCCCCCGAGGCGTACATCCAGTTCGAGAAGGGGCTGATCGACGACGACGGCACCGTGACCAACCCCTCCACGGAGCAGTTCCTGAAGGACTACATGGACGAGTTCTGCGCCTTCATCGAGCGGGTGTACACCGCGATCCCGCGCCCCACGCGATAGCCCTCCCGTAAACGCCTGATCGCGCCCCGGGGTCTGCTTGATAATGTCGGCGTGCCGGGGCATGTTGCGATTCGACCCCAGCCGGTCCGTGGATGCGCGCCCGCCAGATCGGATCTGGCGGGCGCGCCTGCATGCCGGAGCCACCCGGCGAGCGGGCCTGCTCCGCGCCCCCGTTCCACCACCAGCCCCGATTGGAGACCTCGATGGCCACGCAGGCGGGTACCGCGCACCAGCTCGACCAGATCTCGCTCGGCAAGATCGTCCAGATCCGTGAGGTCCTGCTCGAGGCGCAGGCCGCCGGGAAGCGCGTGTTCCGCTTCGAGTCCGGGGATCCCAGCTTCGCCGTCGCCCCGCACGTGCTCGACGCGCTCGCCCGCGCCGCCGCGGAGGGGAAGACGCATTACATCCCGAACAACGGGATTCCGGAGCTGCGCGCGGCGCTCGCGAAGAAGCTGGCGACGAAGAACGGGATGGCGGGGATCACCCCGGACGACGTCTTCCTCACCAACGGCGCGATGCACGCGCTCTACGTCGCCTTCGGCACCCTGCTCGCCCCCGGCGACGAGGTGATCATCCCGGATCCCATGTGGACCGAGGTGGCCGAGAACATCCGCCTCGCCGGCGGGATCCCCGTGGGGGTGCCGCTGCACGCCGCGCGCGACTTCCGGTACGACCCGGCGGAGATCGAGGCGGCGATCACCGACCGCACCGCGGCGATCTTCCTCAACACGCCGCACAACCCCACCGGGGCCGTGCTCGACGCGGACACCCTCCGCGCGATCGCCGCGCTCGCCGAGCGGCACGACCTGTGGATCGTGTCCGACGAGGCGTACGAGGACGTGATCTACCCGCCGCACGTGCACCACTCGGTCGCCGCGCTCGCGCCCCACTACGCGGAGCGGATCGTGAGCGTGTACTCCTTCTCGAAGAGCCACGCCATGAGCGGGCTCCGGGTGGGGTACCTCGTCACCACCTCCCCGCTGCTCCACGACCGCATACCCAAGCTGCTGCGCTGCACCATCAACGGCGTGAACAGCCTGGCGCAGTGGGCGGCGGTGGCCGCGGTCACCGGGGACCAGTCGCAGCTGGCGACGATGCGCGACGAGTACCTGGTGCGCCGCGACCTGATGCTCGGGGCGCTCCGCGGCATCGACGGGGTGCGCCCCTTCGCCGCGCCGGGCGCCTTCTACGTGTGGGCCGAGCTCGACCCGTCGCTGTACGCGCGCCTCGCGATCGGCGGCGCCGACGAGCTCTCCGACCGCCTCGCCGCGCTCGGGATCGGGAGCGCCCCGGGCAGCGCCTTCGGCACCTCGTGCGCGAATGCCATCCGCTTCTCCTACTCGTGTGCCACGTCGATGGTGCGCGAGGGGGCGGGACCGCTGCGCGCCGCGCTCTCCTCCGCCGCGGCGCTGCGCGGCGAGGGCGCGGCGTGAGCGGGGCGCTCCGCGTCGCCCTCGGCGAGTACGACACCGGCTGGCACGACCCGGCCACCTCGCTCGCGCGCGCGGGCACGCTGGTGGCCGACGCGGCGCGGCAGGGGGCGCGGCTGGTCGTGCTCCCCGAGATGTGCACCACCGGCTTCACCATGGACACGGCGTGGGCCGAGCCGGTGGAGGGAGGCTCGGTGCAGGCGCTCGCGGCGCTGGCGCGCGCGCACGGCGTGCACCTCATCGCCGGCGTGTCGCTGCGCGAGCCCACCCCCGCGGGGGAGCGCGCCTTCAACACGGCGCTCGTCTTCGGCCCGGATGGGGCGCTCAGCGGGATGTACCGGAAGCAGCGGCTCTTCGCGTACGCGGGGGAGCACGAGAGCTTCGCGGCGGGGGGCGTGCCGCTCACCTGCGCGATCGAGGGACTCCGCGTGAGCCCCTTCGTCTGCTACGACCTCCGCTTCCCGGAGCTCTTCCGCGAGGTGGCGCGCGACACCGACGCGATCGTGGTGATCGCCAACTGGCCCGTGACGCGCCGCGAGCACTGGCTCGCCCTCCTGCGCGCCCGCGCCATCGAGAACCAGTGCTGGGTGGTGGGGGTGAACCGCACCGGGGAGGCGCACGGGCTCACCTATCGGGGCGACTCGGTGGTGTTCGACCCCTGGGGCGAGCAGGTGGCGGCGGCCGGCGGCGAGGGAGTCACCTGCGCCGACCTCGATCCGGGGCGCGTGGCGGAGATCCGCGAGCGGTTTCCCTTCCTGCGGGACCGGTAGCCTGGCGCCACGCGCGCGGACGCGGGCCTCCAGGACCGATACGGCCGCACACGGAAACGCGCGGACGCGGGCCTCCAGGACCGATACGGCCGCACACGGAAACGCGCGGATGCGGCTACGCCGCAG
>DASWVQ010000402.1:0-3388 GCA_036401195.1 Gemmatimonadaceae bacterium | reverse complement strand
TCGGCGATGAAGGTGTTCGCCTCCTGCCGGGTGATGTGCTTCGCCGCGGTCACCTTGCGGCGGAAGGTCTGGAGCAGGTCGGAGGCGCGGAACTGCACGTAGTTGAGCACCTCGGTCACGGTGTCGCCGTGCACCAGGTCGGTGATCTCGTAGTCCCCGTTCGACCCCAGCCGGATGTGCACCGCGTTCGTGTCGCCGAACAGGTTGTGCAGGTCGCCGAGGATCTCCTGGTAGGCGCCGGTGAGGAAGACGCCGAGCATGTACGCCTCGCCGTCGCGGCACTCGTGCAGCTCGAGCGAGGGGCGCCCGCTCTTGTCCCCCACGAAGCGGTCGATCTTCCCGTCGGAGTCGCAGGTCACGTCCTGCAGCGTCCCGCGGCGCCGCGGCTCCTCGTCGAGCCGGTGGATCGGCATGATCGGGAAGAGCTGGTCGATCGCCCAGGAGTCGGGGAGCGACTGGAACACCGAGAAGTTGCAGAAGTACCGGTCCACCTGCGTCGCGTCGAGGTCCGTGATGATGTCCTCGAACTCGTCGCGGTCCGACTCCACGTGCTTCGCCAGGGCGTTCACCGCGGAGTGGTAGATCGCCTCCGCCTTCGCGCGGCCGCGCAGGTCGAGCACCCCGCTGTTGAACAGCTCGTGCGCCCGCTCCTTGTCGAAGGTGGCGTCGTGGTAGATCTCGCGCACCCGCCGCGGCTTGAGCTTCCCCGGCGCCTTGAGGGCGTCCTGGTAGTCCGCCAGCATCTCGTGCAGGATCGGGTGGTCGTCCTCGGTGAGCGAGGGCACCGGCAGCGCCGACGCGGTCTCCACGTCGATCACCTTGAGGAGCAGCAGCGCGTGGTGCGCCGTGAGCGCGCGCCCCGACTCGCTGATCACGTGCGGCATGGGGAGCTCGTGCTCGCGGCACGCCTCCGCCAGCGTGTAGATGACGTCGTTCGCGTACTCCTGGAGGGAGTAGTTGACGCTCGCGTCGGAGGTGGAGTTGGTGCCGTCGTAGTCCACGCCGAGGCCGCCCCCCACGTCCACGTGGCTGATGTCGAGCCCCAGGTTGCGCAGCTCCACGTAGAAGCGCGCCACCTCGGCGAGCCCCTGCTTGATGAAGCGGATGTCGGTGATCTGCGACCCCAGGTGGAAGTGGATCAGCTTGATCCACTGCTCGCACCCCGCGGCCTTGAGCTTGTCGATGGCCATCATGAGCTGGTGGGAGTTCAGCCCGAACTTCGACTTCTCCCCCCCGCTCTCGCGCCACCGCCCGAAGCCGCGCGAGGCGAGCTTGATGCGGATGCCGATCGTGGGCTCCACCCCCAGCTCCGCGGCCACCTGGAGGAGCACGTCGATCTCGCTGAGCTGCTCCACCACGATGTACACGCGGTGCCCCAGCTTCTGGCCCATGAGGGCGAGGCGCATGAACTCCTCGTCCTTGTAGCCGTTGCAGACGATGATGTGGTCGCTCGCCTCGCTCAGGCCGAGCACCGCCTGCAGCTCCGGCTTGGAGCCGCACTCCAGCCCCACCCCGTGCGCCTTCCCGAACTCGAGGATCTCCTCGACCACGTGCCGCTGCTGGTTCACCTTGATCGGGTACACCGTGGTGTACGCGCCGGTGTAGCCGTACTCCTCGATCGCGCCGGCGAAGCGGCTGCCGAGCGACTCGATGCGCGACTTGAGGATGTCGGAGAAGCGCAGCAGCACGGGGAGGGCGATTCCCTGCTCCTCCAGGTCGCGGGCGATCTCGTAGAGATCGAGCTCGTGCGCCGTCTCCTTGCTGGGGCGGACGACGACGTGTCCCCTGGCGTTCACGTCGAAGAAGCCCGCGCCCCAGCCCTCCACGTTGTAGAGGGCGCGCGCGGACTCGATGTTCCAGGAATCGGGGGTCGCCGAGGCGACGGGTGGTTCAGCGGTGGCCATCCCTGAAAGCTAGGGGAAGAGCGTATCGATCTTCCACCCCTTCTCCGCCGGCTCGTACCGATGCCTCACGTGGAGGCGCCCGGGCCTGGCCAGCCAGAACTCGATCGCCCGGGGCGTCACCCGGAAGCCGGACCAGTGCGGAGGGCGGGGCACGTCGCCCCCGCCGAACTTCGCCTCGAACTCGGCGAGGCGACGGTCGAGCGCACCGGGATCGGGCATCGGCTGGCTCTGCAGCGAGGCCCAGGCCCCCAGCTGGCTGATCCGGGGGCGCGAGGCGAAGTACGCGTCGGCCTCGGCATCGGTCACCCTGGAGACGTCCCCCTCCACCCGCACCTGCCGCTCGAGGGGCTGCCAGTGGAAGACCATCGCCGCCCGCGGGTTCGCGAGCAGCTCCCCCGCCTTGCGGCTCGTGTAGTTCGTGTAGAACACGAACCCCTCGTGGTCCACCCCCTTGAGGAGCATCGCCCGCACGCTGGGCACCGCCTCGGGGGTGGCGGTGGCGAGGAGGAAGGCGGTGGGCTCGGGGAGGCGCTCCGCCCCCACCGCCTTCGCCGCGTCGAGCCAGCTGACGAAGCGGGCGATCGGGTCGGCGACCGGCTCGTCGAGCCGGTCGCGCTCGGCCTCGGAGAGCATCAGGAGTTGTCCCCGTCGAGCAGCCCGCCCAGGGCGCCGAGGACGCTCCCCTCCTCCCGGCTGCGCCCACCCGCGCGGGGCGCGGCGGCGATGATGCGGTTCGCGAGCCGCGAGAAGGGCATGGTCTGGAGGATCACCCGCCCCGGGCCGCGCAGGAGGGTGAAGAAGAGTCCCTCGCCCCCGAACAGCGCCGTCTTGATCCCCGGCACCGTCTGGATGTCGTAGTCCACCGAGGCGTCCATCGCCACGAGGCAGCCGGTGTCCACGCGCAGCGTCTCCCCGGCGGCGAGGCGGAACTCCTGGAGCGCCCCCGAGGCGTGCAGGAAGGCCAGCCCGTCGCCCTCGATGCGCTGGAGGATGAACCCCTCCCCCCCGAAGAAGCCGACGCCGAGCTTCCGCGTGAAGGCGATGGTGACGTTCACCCCGCGCGCGGCACAGAGGAAGGCGTCCTTCTGCGCGATGATCGTCCCCCCCCACTCGCGGAGGTCCACCGGGTAGATCTTCCCGGGATACGGGGCGGAGAAGCCCACGTCCTGCCGCCGCACCCCGCTGTTGGCGAAGGTGGTGACGAAGAAGGAGTCGCCGCTCAGCACGCGCTTCGCGCCGCTGAAGAGCTTCCCCATCAGCCCTCCCCCCTGCGCATTCGGGTCGAGGGTGGTGTTCATCACGATGCCGTCCTGCATGTACAGCATGGCCCCCGCCTCGGCGAGGACCATCTCCCCGGGGTCGAGGGTCACGATGACGGCCTGCATGTCGTCGCCGATGATGCGATAGTCGATGACGTCCGCCGGCATGCTCCGCTCCTGAGTCGTCGGTTGGGCTTCGGGTGCTGACCCGGGGAATGTATCGGG
>DASWVQ010000401.1:0-19582 GCA_036401195.1 Gemmatimonadaceae bacterium | reverse complement strand
AGGTCACGCGCGGACATGCAGGCTCCGGAAAGGAGTCATGAGCCACGGAAAGGTAATTCCCCCGGGCAAACCGTGGAAGTCGTTGACTTGACCAAGGATGCGCCGCCCGGTATCCTCCGCGCCATGCGCCGATTGACGCTCGCTCTGCTCGGCACCGGGGCGCTCGCGCTCCCTGCCCGAGCTCAGCAAGTCCCCGGCCGCGACCTGCTGGAGTTTCCCGTGGCGGCCATGGGGGAGCCGGCGGCGCTGGCGCGCGAGGCGGGGGGCGGGCTCTGGAACCCGGCGCAGGCGCGGCTCGATTCGGGGCGGGTGCGGCTCTCCGCCGTGGCGCTGAACACCCCCATCGAACAGGGGGTCGCCTCCTTCTACCTCGCCGCCAACGCGCAGGCGGGACGGGCGGGGGTCCTGACCCTGAGCGTGCTCCGCGCCCTCGTCACCGACCTGCTGCGGACGGAGACGGACCCGCAGTCGCTCGGCGACGAGATCCCCTACCGCACCACCGTCCTCTCCGCGGGACTTTCGCGAGCGGTTCGGGGTATGCACGTGGGAGCGACCCTCCGGCATCGCTCGGGGCTGGTCGACGTGGACCGCGGGAGCGCCACCTCGCTCGACGCGGGAGTGGCGATCGATTCGGTGGGGCGGTTCCCGCTCCGGGTGGGCGCCTCCACCTTCCTGTTCAGCCCCTGGTCCCGGACGCGCGAGCGGGCCCGCTTCTCGGCCGCGGCCGACTATGCGGTGTTCGCCCGGGGCTCGCGCGAGGCGCGCGTGGGCGCGTCGCTGGCGCACAGTGAGCAGGCCGGCTCGGAGCGATACCTCTACGCCAGCGGCCGGTGGGGGTGGCTCACCGCCCGCGGCGGGATGGCCACCGAGCACTACGCGGGCCGCTCGACCGAGCGGATGCGGATGGGCTTCGGCTTGCAGTATTCGCGCTACCAGGTCGGGGTCGCCCGCGAGGAGAGCGGCGCGGGACTCGGCCCTTCGTACCAGTTCATGCTGACGTCGGTATTCAAGTGAGTGAACGCGAGAACCTCCTGAACCTCCTCCCTGGCGACGCCGATGCCCGGCTGCGCGAGTTCGCGGCCTCCGTGGGCCAGCCGAGCTACCGCGCGTCGCAGGTGGTGCGGCGCCTCTGGGTGAACCCGGCGGCGTCGTTCGAGGAGATGACGGAGCTCCCCGCGGACTTCCGGGCGCAGCTCGAGGCGCAGTTCACCCTTCCGCGACTCGAGGTGATCACCCGGCAGCGATCGAGCGACGGCACGGAGAAGTTCCTCTTCCGGCTGCCGGACGGCCAGGCGATCGAGACGGTGGCGATCCCCGAGGGCAACCGCGTCACCCTCTGCATCTCGTCGCAGGCGGGATGCGCGCTCCAGTGCGCCTTCTGCGCCACCGGGGCGATGGGCTTCCAGCGGAACCTCGAGGTGTGGGAGATCGCCGGCCAGGTGCGCGAGATGCGCCTGGTGGAGGATCCCATCCGGGTGACGAACATCGTGTTTATGGGCATGGGGGAGCCGCTGATGAACTGGAAGGCGGTCGGCCCCACGCTCAGCATCCTCAACGACCCGATGGGGCTCGGCATCGGCGCCCGGCACATCACCGTGTCCACCGTGGGGGTGCTCCCGGGGATCCAGGCGCTGGCGGTCCGGCCGGAGCAGTTCCGCCTCGCGATCTCCATCCATGCCCCCTCGGACGACCTGCGCGCGGGGCTGATGCCCATCAACACGAAGTTCCCCCTCGCCGACGTGATCGAGGCGGCGAAGGCCTTCGACCGGCGCGTGACCTTCGAGTACGTGATGCTCGGGGGGGTGAACGACGCGCCGGAGCACGCACGGCAGCTCGCGGCGCTCGCGCGGGAGTGCAAGGCGTTCGTGAACCTGATCCCGCTGCATCCCGGGGGATCGCGCGGCTTCACCCCCACCCCCGCCGAGGGGATCATGCGCTTCGCGCGGGAGCTCCGGAAGCACGGCGTGGAAGTGGCCGTGCGGAAGAGCCGCGGGATGGACATCGCCGCGGCGTGCGGCCAGCTACGGGTGGAACGGCTCGGCCGGCGGCCGCCACGTGCCGCCGACGATCACGGTGATGTCCAGGTAGCGTGAGCTGTCGGGGCGCGACTCCACGCGCGCCCCGCCTCCCATCGCCGCCGCCGCGACGCCAGCCCACCGCGCCCCCTGCGCGTGGTCCAGCACCATGGTCGTGTCGTAGGGGCGCGGGGCGTTCCCCAGGCTCACCACGTCGAAGCCGCGGTCGCGCAGGTAGAGCATGGCGCGCCGCGCCAGCCCCCGCGTCTTCGTGCCGTTCAGCACCTCCACGCGCACCCGCGTGCCCGGGGGCACCCGCAGCGTGTCGCTCGGCGCCGCCCCGGTCACCCACAGGTCGCGCGTCGCGGCGCGGGCCGTCGAGCCCCCGCGCAGCAGGATCGAGGCGACCGCCACCAGCGCGGCACCCGCGAGCGCCGCCCCCACGCGCTTCATCGCACGCAATTCCACAGCGACACCATCTCCGGATAGAGCGATCTTCCCTCGCGCAGCGCCCACTCGATGCGCGCCTGCACGACCTGGCGGAAGACGCCGTCGAAATCGGCCGGGACCTGCCGGGCGAGGAAGGCGCGGTCCGCCTTCGCGAAGGGCCGGCCCGGCTCGAGGTAGTCCGCCATGTACAGCGCCCGCCCCACCCGGTCCCAGCTCGCATCACCCACGGTGTGGAAGCGGATGGCCGCGAGCACGCTGGCGCGCGCCTCCCCTTCCCGCTCGAGGCGTGCCGCGGCCGCGGGCCCATGCAGCATCTGCAGCTGGTACGCCGCCCCGGGGACGAGCCCCCGCAGGACCTCCTCCGGCGCGTCGCGCAGCGCGTCGTGCCACCGGCCCACGTCGTGCCAGGCCTGGCGCTCGGCGTCGTCGAGCCCGAGCTCGTCGGCCCAGCGCATCAGCAGGCCGGTCACCCGTTCGATGTGCGCGCGGCGCTTGTCGGTGACCGCCGCCCATGGGGGCAGCTCGACGGCGACGGAGGGATGGGCGATCAGTTCGGGCATCGTGCGGGCGAGGATTCCCTGGAGTTCGGCGAGCTCGCGCCGCCAGAAATCGCGCGACGCGAGCCCCGGATGCGGGACGACGAGGCGCTCGTCGCGTAACCGCCGCTCGCCGTGGCGCACGATGTCGAGGTCGAGGGTGCGCGGCCCCCACCGCTCGGCGCGCACCCGCCCCGCCGCCACCTCGATGCGCAGCAGCGCGTCCAGGAGCGCGTGCGGCGAGAGCTGCGTGCCGAGGGCGACCATCTGGTTGAGGTACGGGCCCTGCGCCACGGGGCCGATCGGGGCGGTCTCCTCCACGCGCGACGCGGCGAGCAGGCGCGTCCCGGGGAGCGCGGCCATCGCCTCCCGCGCCCCGGCAAGGAACGTGGCACGGTCCCCCAGGTTGGACCCCAGCGCCACGAACGCCACCTCCTCCGGACCCACCTCCTATCCCTCGCGCACCCGGTCCACCGCGACTTCCGCGTGGGCGAGGGGTCCGGGAAGGGCGACGTGCGGCTTCCGCAGCGCCACCTGGGCGCGCACGACCGGCCACCGCGCCATCGTCGCGTCGGCGAGGGCATGCGCCAGCTCCTCGAGATACCGCACCGGCTTCATCGCGACGTGCGTCGCCACCAGGTCGTAGAGTTCCCGGTAATCGAGGACCCCGGCGGGCGCGCCCCCCGGCGGGGGCACCGCGCGCCAGACGGTGACGTCGATCTCCAGCGGCTGCGGGTGTTCCTGTTCGTGGGGGAGGATCCCCACCAGCGCGTGGAAGCGCATCCCGCGCAGCGCGATCGACTCGAGGGAGCGTGGCTCAGACATGGGTGATGCGCTCGGTGAGCTCCTGCAGCGAGCTCACGACGGCGCGGAGCTCGTGGATGACCCCCTCGAGCTCCCGCAGGGCGGATGCCTGGTCGCGGGCCGCGGTGGCGGCGTGCTGGGCCGCGCCGCGGTTCCGGCGGGAGATCTCGGTCAGGCGCGCCACCCGCTCGAGCAGCTTGGCGAACTGCGCGTCCTGCTCGCGGGCGATGGCGGCGATGCGTTCCGATCCCTCGGCGGCATCCGCGGTGGCGGTGACGATCTCCCCCAGCGCGGCGCGCGCCCGTTCCGAGAGGGTCTCGATGTCGGCGACGATGCGCTGGCCGCGCCCCATCTGCTGCGCGATGCGGCGCATCTGCTCGTCGAAGCCCAGCACGAGGTCCCCCGCCTCGTCGCTGGCATGGGCGCTCTGGTCGGCGAGCTTGCGCACCTCGTCGGCGACGACGGCAAACCCCTGCCCCTGCACCCCCGCGCGCGCGGCCTCGATCGCGGCGTTGATCGCGAGCAGGTTCGTCTGGTCCGCCAGCTCGCGCACCGTGCCGATGAACTCCGTGATGCGCGAGGTGGCGCGGCCGAGCGCGTCCACCTGCGTGGCGCTCTCCGCCACGAACCCCTTCACGCTCACCAGGCGGCCGATGGCGTTGTCGATGGTGAGGCGGTGCTCCCCCGCCAGGCCGGTGGCCCGGCGGCTGGCCTCCTCGGCCTCGCTGCTGGCGCGGGCGACCATGCTCGTCGCCTCGCTGAGCGCCTCGGTGGCCTCGCGGCTCCGCTCGAGCTGCTCGCTCTCCTCGGCGGCCCCGCGGGAGATGTCGGCGGAGGCCCGCGCCGTGTCGTCGCCCCCGGCGCGCAGCGCGTGCGCCGACTGCGTGAGGGTCTCCAGCTGCTCGCCCACGCGCTCCATCGCGTCGAGCAGGGGCTGTCGCAGGTCGTGGATGTGGATCGTCGTCGCGATCTGGTGGGCGAAGCGCTCCACGATGGCCACGTTGCGCGCGTCGTAGGCCGCCTTCTTGTGGTGGTCCAGCTCGAGCAGCCCCACGTTCCGGCCGCCGAAGCGCAGGGGGAGGACGACCCGGCTGCGCACCGCGCCCAGGTCGGCCGTCCGCGGGTCGGCGGCGGCGTCGGGGACGATGGCGGGCTTGCCGTCGGCGAGGACGTCGCGGCGGAGGGCGGCGCCGTCGCCCGTGACCGGCTGCGGGTTCGCCACGTAGCCCTGCCGCGTGGCCCACACCAGGACGGGGTCCGGACCGGCCATGCGCCAGATGCGGAAGTCCTGCCAGTCCACGAGGCGGTGCGCGAGCAGCTCGATCCGGCCGAAGGCATCGTGCAGCGCCACGTCGGAGGAGACGATGCGATCCATCGCGAGGATCTTGTTCAGCTCTTCCGCCGCCACCGACTCCTCGACGATGCGGCGCACGAGCAGCCCGGCGGGGACCATCACCAGCGCCACGATCACCCAGCCCCCCGGCCCCAGCCCGCTCACGGTCTCGAGGATCACCGCGATCGCGACGGCGGTGGCGCCGAGGCCGATCACCTCGTACCGCAGGAGCAGCGACTTCTCCTCGTCGAGCAGCTTGTTGCGGAAGAGGAGGCTGAAGTACAGGAGGGCGCGACTGATGAAGAAGTGCGCGCTGATGAACAGGGCGAGCGCGGGCAGCCCGTCCCCGCCCAGCTCCCCGGGGGTGAGCCCCGCGGCGTGGCTCGCGCCGGCGTAGAAGCCATAGCTGGCGAAGAGCGCGATCAGCTCGCGTCCCGCGTTGACCCACGAGGGCTCGGTCGCCTTCTCCAGGAGGATACGGTCGGCGAAGAAGAGGCCGAGGGCCAGTCCCAGCGCCGCCGTGGAGGGGCCGAGCACGATCGAGCCGGCGACCACGACCACGCCGAGCAGGTTGAGCGCGCCGTACTTGGTGACGGTGACCTGGCCGCGCCTAAGCGCGGCCGCGACGGCGGCGACGCACACCACGCCCGCCGGCTCGTCGAGCCAGCGGAGGTCGTGGGCGAGGGCGGCGAGGAGGAGGATCGTCCCCACGATCCCCAGCCCCCTCGCGTACGCGTTGAGGAAGCGACGCACGGCGGCGCGGGCTAGGCCGCGTCCATCCCCTGGCGGAGCTCGCGAACGAGCCCCAGCGCCTGCTCCACCCCCTCACCGGCGGCGCGCACGATGGCGCTCCCGACGACCACGCCGTCGGCGAGCCCCGCCACGGTGCGCGCCTGCTCCGGGCGGGAGATCCCGAAGCCCACGCAGATGGGGAGGTCGGTGGCCGCGCGGAGGCGTTCCACCGTCTGGGGGAGCTCCGGGGGGAGCGTGGCCTGCACGCCGGTGACCCCGAGGCGGCTGATGAGGTACACGAAGCCGCTCCCGTGCTCCGCGATGAGCCGCATGCGCTCCACGGGCGTGGTGGGGGCCACGAGGCGGATGAAGGCGAGGGGGCCCTCCCCCAGCCAGGCTTCGCGTTCCGGGTCGGCGCCCACCGGGAGGTCGGTGAGGAGCAGGCCGTGCACCCCCGCGTCGGCGGCGCGCTGCAGCGCGTCGTGGCCGGCGGCCACGATCGGGTTCAGGTAGCTGAACAGCACCACCGGGATGGACAGCCGCGCGCGGTGCACCAGCTCGAGGACGCGGTCGAAGGTCATCCCCTGCTCGAGCGCCACCTGCGAGCTCCGCTGGATGACCGGCCCGTCGGCCATCGGGTCCGAGAAGGGGACGCCCACCTCGACGAGGTCGGCGCCCGCGCCCTCGAGCCCCTGGAGCAGCGCCAGGGTGGCGTCCGGATCGGGATGCCCGGCGGTGAGGTAGGGGACGAGGGCGCGCCGCCCGGCGTCGCGCAGCGCGGCGAAGCGCCGCGCGATGACGTCAGACGAAGTAGTCGCCGACGCGGATGCCATAACGTTCCGGTTGTTCCGTCTTGATGATGGTGCGGCGGAAGATGCCGTTGTCCGCGCGGTCGCCGAGGTCCACCAGGACCCCGGGGTGCACGAGGTTGCCCATCGCGTCGCTGATGATGCGCACGATGGGGCGCGACAGCAGCTCGGGGATGGGGTTGACGGCGTGCACCAGCGCGAGCTCGAAGGTGTCGAGCACCACCAGGGTGCCCACCGGGTAGATCCCGGTGAGGTTGATGAAGGCCTTCACCACCACGGGGTCCATGCCGCGCCGGGGGTTGTCGCGCATCTCCACCATCACGTCGGCGGGATTCAGCGGCGTGGTCTGGTAGGCGCGGCGCGAGGTGGCCGCGTCGAACCCGTCGGCGACCGCCACGATCTTGCTGAACATGCTCATGGAGCGCTGGCGGATCGGCCGGGGATAGCCGGTGAGGTCCACCTTCATGTGGTGCTCGTGCGCCACCACCATCGCCCGGAAGGGGAGCTCCTGCTGGCCGCGCATCCCGAAGAGGGCGAGCACCCCGAGCCACGGGTGGGCGGCGATCATGCGCCACTCGTCGTCGCTCAGCCCCCCCGACTTGTTCAGCACGTCCACCGGCACGCGCGACTTGCCGATGTCGTGGAAGAGCGCCGCGAGGCCGAGGTCGTAGAGTTGCAGCTTGCTGAGGCCGAGCCGCTTCCCCAGCGCGACGGAGAAGATGCACACGTTCACGCTGTGCGTGAAGGTGTACTCGTCGTAGTCGCGGATGGTGGTGAGCCCCACGAGGGACGTCTCCTCGTTGAGGATCTGGTCCACGATCCCCTGCACCACGCGCTTGACCTTCTTGATGTTCGGGCTGCGCCCCATGCGGACGGAGGACATCAGGTCCTTCGTGACCGCCACCGACTGCGCGTACGTGCGCTTCGCGACCTCCTTCGCCTTCTCGCGCGCCGCCTCGTCGTCCTCCGCGCCGGGCTCGCCCAGGCCGAAGGCGTCGATCCCGGCCTCCCCGAGCTTCGCGTTGACGGTGAGGAATCGCTGGTGCGGCGGCTCCTTCCCTTCCCCTCCGAGGAGGGAGAGGAGCACCAGCCACTCGCGCGCCGTCGTCGCCCGCGTGAGCTGCAGCAGCCCCGCGCCGTTGTTGCGGAAGAGGGCGAGGACGTGGCTGAAGCTCGCGTAATTGTCCAGGTCGAGCCGCAGGCGGATCCCGTTCACGAACAGGAACTCGCCGGAGACGCGCACCTCGATCTCGCTCTCGGCGCGGACCAGCTCGTTCACGAGGTTCGCCAGGTCGTCGAGCGCGCGCTGCACGGCGGCGTTCTCCACCGGGTACAGCCGGATGGCGCGCGCGGCGGTGTACATGGCCTGGATGAGCTGCCGGCCGGCGCGGCGGATGAAGGCGTCCCCCGCCCCCTCGAGGGCGGCGGCGCTCACCTGCATCGTCTGGCGGGGGGCGGGGGTCGCCGTCACGGCGCCCCGCCGCGCAGGGCGCGGTTCACCGCGTTGCGCACGACGACGTCCTTCTCCGTGCTGGCGCGACGGAGCGCCTCGAAGGCGCGCTCGGTCCCCACGCGCCCGAGCGCCATGGCCGCGCAGGCGCGGAGCTCCGCGTCCTCGCGGCGCCCGAGGAATCCCTTCCCGTTCAGCAGCCCGTCGAGATGGGGAATTCCCGCCTCGCCGCAGAGTGCCCCGTACAGCTCGAAGATGGCCATCTTCTCCGTGAGGTCCGCGTCGCGAACGACCTTGCCCTTCACCATGGCCTCGACGCGCGGCAGGGCGGCGCGGTAACCCCGGCTGCTCAGCGCGCGCGACGTGCCCACGCGCACGTCGCGATCGGGATCCTCGAGGGCCCGCTCGAGCGTCTGCAGCGCGCCGGGCGAGCCGATCTCCGCGAGCGCCTGCACCGCGAGCAGGCGGAGGTCGGCGCTGCCCTCGGCGAGCACCTTCCCCAGCGGGCCCACGGCCGCGGCGGTCTTGAGCGCCCCCGACCGACGCATCGCCTCGGCGGCGACCGAGGGATCGGGCGAGATGATGAGCCGCACCAGCTCGCCGGTGTTCCCCATCGCCAGGCGCTCTGCCGCGGTCTCGAGCAGCGCGCGCACCCGCTGGTTCTGGACCCGGCCGAGCCAGGCCAGGGCCGTCCCGAGCGCCGCGGGACGCAGCTGCTCGAACAGCTCGACCAGCTCGTCCTGCGGGGGCAGCTCCCCCGCCTCGTCGAGCGCCTGCAGGAGCTGCCCCAGGGCTTCGGGGGCGCTCAGCCGGTCGGGAAACTCGAGGAGCCGGCCACGGTGCGCCGGCTCCAGGTCGTGCGCCCGCTGTGCCGCCACCGCCGCCTCGCGCAGCAGGAAGGCGACGGTGCGGAACTTCCCCGCCGAGAGCAGGTGGAGCAGGAAGTTGTCGAGGAGGTCGCCCACCTCCTCCCGCACCGCCGGGGCGCTCTGCTGCTCGAAGATGTCGAGCAGGATCGAGAGGACGTTCGACCGCAGGTCGGCCGCGTATTCCCGCCGCACCTCCTCGCGCAGGTAGTCGATCTCCCGCTCGTCGAGGAAGTACAGCGTCGCGTCGAAATCCGAGAGGTCCACCACCCCGGCGCGCGACTCCTTCACCTCCTCGATCGCCGCCGACACCTCGGCCTGGCTCCTGGGCAGCTCCGAGGCGACAGTGTCGTCGAGCGGCACCGCCGGCTCCATCGCCAGGTCCACGTAGCGATAGCGCAGCAGCGTGAAGTCTCCCTCCCACAGCAGCGTGAGCAGGTCGTCCTCGTCGGGCGATGCCTTGCGCACGCGCTGCAGGATGTCGAGGAGCTTCACCAGCTCGTCGGTCTCGAACCCGGGGAGGATGCGGAGCTCGCGGAGGCCGTCCTTGTAGAGCAGCCAGGGGAGGGCGTCGGATGAGCGCGCGCCCTCCTCCAGCACGGGCCGGTCGTACCACCGAAGCTCGGTCTCGGTGATCGCCAGCACCAGCTCGTCGATGTTCCCCCAGATCGGCCCGAACCCCCCCCGCAGGGCGTCGATGGCGCCCTTGTAGATGGGGTTGTTCGGAAGGTAGAGCTGGTGAGCGCGGATCGCCTTGGTGAACAGGCGAAGCAGCTCCTCTACCGGGCCACTGGGGAACGGCGGTTCCTGCCGCTCCTGCTCCTGCGTCGGAACGAGTGGGGAGGGGAGTGTCACGCCCCCAAGATACGCAAATCGGCCACTTGCGCCACATCCTTGTCCCCGCGTCCGCTCACGCACAGCAGGATCGGTTCCCCCGACCATGGCCGGGATGTGATCCATGCCACCGCGTGCGCGGTCTCGAGGGCGGGGATGATCCCCTCGAGGCGGCTGAGCAGGGCGAATCCCTCGAGCGCCTCCGCGTCGGTCACGGACACGTAGCGGGCGCGCCCCGTGTCCTTCAGCCAGGAGTGCTCGGGACCCACCCCGGGGTAGTCGAGCCCCGCCGAGATCGAGTGGGCGGGGTGCACCTGCCCCGCCGCGTCCTGCAACAGGTAGGAGAGGGCGCCGTGGAGCACCCCCGGGGTGCCGCGCGAGAGCGATGCGGAATGCCGCTCGGAGTCGAGCCCCTCCCCCGCCGCTTCCACGCCGACCAGCTCCACCTCGCGGTCGTCCAGGAAGGCGTAGAAGGCGCCCATCGCGTTCGAGCCCCCGCCCACGCAGGCGACGACGGTGGCGGGGAGCCGGCCGATGCGCGCCAGCACCTGCTCCCGCGCCTCGCGGCCGATCACCGCCTGGAAGTCGCGCACCATCCGCGGGTACGGCGCCGGGCCGACCACCGAGCCGATGATGTAGTGGCTGTCGCCGACGTTGGTCACCCAGTCGCGGATCGCCTCGGTGGTCGCGTCCTTCAGCGTCCGAGTCCCCGACGTCACCGGCACCACGGTGGCCCCCATGAGGCGCATGCGGAAGACGTTGAGCGCCTGGCGCCGCATGTCCTCCTCGCCCATGTAGACGATGCACTCGAGCCCGAAGCGGGCGCACACGGTGGCGGTGGCCACCCCGTGCTGCCCCGCCCCGGTCTCCGCGATGATCCGCCGCTTCCCCATGCGGCGCGCCAGCAGCGCCTGCCCGAGGGCGTTGTTGATCTTGTGCGCGCCGGTGTGGTTCAGGTCCTCCCGCTTGAGGTACACCGGCGCCCCCACGAGCTCCGAGAAGCGGGGGGCATCGCTCAGCGGCGAGGGGCGCCCCACGTAGTCGCGGAGCATCGCCTCCAGCTCCCCCAGGAAGGCGGGGTCCCGCATCGCCGCATCGTATGCCGCCTCCAGCTCGTCGAGGGCGGGAATGAGGGTCTCGGGCACGTACCGCCCGCCGAAGCTCCCGAACCGGTCCTGCGTCGCCGTGCTCATGTCGTGCGCACTCCCTCGCTGTCGCGAACCGCGTCGCGGAAGGCGCGCATTCGCTGATGATCCTTGATGCCGGGCGCGGACTCCACCCCCGACGACACGTCCACCACGTGGGGACGCAGCGCCACCACCGCCTCCCCCACGTTCCCGGGGGTCAGCCCGCCCGCCACCACCAGCCGCCCCGTCCCCTTCACCTCCGCGATGGCGGGAGCGAGTCGCTCCCAGGGGAGGGCGACGCCGGTCCCCCCGAGCTGGCCGGGCACCATCGCGTCGACCACCACCGCGTCGGCGGCGGCGAAGAGCTCCGCCGCCTCCGGGGGGAGCCCGCCGGCCCCGACACGGATCACCGCCCACACGGCGCACCCGGCGGCGCGGCGCACCGCCTCCACCTCCGCCGGCGTCGCCCCCCCGTGCAGCTGCACGATGTCGACCTCCGCCGCGTGGGCGAGCTCCGCCACTTCCCACGGGGTCACGGTGGCGAAGACGCCCACGCGCCGCGGTCCCCCGGCGTCCACGCGGCCCAGCACCTCGCGGGCGCGTTCGGGGGTGAGCTGCCGCGGCCCGCCGGCGAAGATCACCCCCAGGTACGACGCGCCCAGCGACGCCGCCTCGCGCGCATCCTCGGGGCGGGTGAGCCCGCAGAACTTGATCTCAGCCACGGGACCTCCGGGGAACCTGGGTGAGGGGGCGGAGGGCGTTCGCGGGATCGGCCGCCGCCGAGATCGCGGACCCGACCAGGACCGCGTCGGCGCCCGCCCGTGCGGCGCGGGCCACGTCGCCGGGAGACGACATCCCGCTCTCCGCGATCGCGACGAAGCCCGACGGGATGCGGGGGATGAGCCGCTCGCTGGTGGCGGGATCGATGGCCAGCGTCTCCAGGTCGCGGTTGTTCACACCGATCATCGCCGCCCCGGAGCGGAGGGCGTCGTCGAGCTCCCGGTCGTCACGCACCTCCACCAGCACCTCGAGGCCCAGCGCGTGCGCCGCCGCGGCCAGCGTGTCGAGCCGGCCGGGGGCGAGGGCGCGCGCGATCAGGAGCACCGCGGAGGCGCCGAGGGCGCGCGCCTCCACGAGCTGGATCTCCTCCACGTGGAAGTCCTTCTTCAGCACCGGCAGGGGGACCGCCGCGCGCACCGCCGGCAGGTCGTCGGCCGTGCCGCCGAAGTGGGCGGGCTCGGTGAGCACGGAGATCCCCGCCGCGCCCCCGGCGAAGTAGGCCACGGCCTGGGCGGGCGCGGAGATCGCCGCGTTGATCACCCCCTTCGACGGGGAACGCCGCTTGACCTCGGCGAGGACGGCCACCTCCGGGCGGCGGAGCGCGGCCGCGAGCGAGGGGGCGGCGGGGGCCTGCCCGGCCTCGCGCTCCAGCTCGGCGAGTCGCCCCGCGAGCGCCAGCGCCCGCGCGCGCGCCTCCCCGACGATCCGGCCGAGGGTCCCGGTGGGCTCACTCCAAGTGGATTGCGCTTGCACTTCGGTCCCTCTTCGGCTACTATTTCGGGTGATCTTCGGGAAAAGCGCCGGCACCGTGCGGGCGCGCACACCACGACGGGAGCCTCCAGATGGCACTCACCAAGCGGCAGCGCGAGATCCTAAACTACCTGAGCGCGTACAGCGATCAAAACGGATACGCGCCGAGCTTCGAAGAGATCGCGGAGCAGTTCTCGTACAGCTCGCTGGCCACGGTGCACGAGCACCTCAGCAACCTGGAGCGGAAGGGGTACATCCGCCGGTCCTACAACGAGAGCCGCGCCATCGAGATCCTGCCGAGCGAGGCGACGCCCCGCGCGCTGGAGCTGCCGCTGCTCGGGTCGGTCGCCGCGGGGATGCCGATCGAGGCCCTCTCGCACCAGGAGACCATCACGGTCCCCGAGTCGTTCGTGCGGAAGAGCGGCGGGCACTACGTATTGCGGGTGCGCGGGAACTCGATGATCGAGGAGCAGATCCGCGACGGCGACTTCGTGGTGATCAACGAGCGCCAGAGCGCCGACAACGGGGAGACGGTGATCGCCCTGATCGACGGCAACGGCGCGACGGTCAAGAAGTACTACCGTGAGCGCGACGGGCGGATCCGCCTGCAGCCGGCGAACGAGACGATGCAGCCGATCTTCGTGCACGAGAACGACGTCACGATCCAGGGGGTCGTGGTCGGAGTGCTGCGGCGGTACTGATTCCGCGCGCGGGCCGCGTCCCTCCCGCGACGGGAACACAAGCTTGCAGCGATCCGGCCTTCAGCACTCAGCGACCAGCTTTTCACGGCCGTGAAAACTGAGGGCTGAAGGCTGTGAGCTGGATCGCTGCAAGCTTGTGTTCCCGCCGGCGCGTGAAAACGCCACCCGCACCCCAGACCTCAATCCGGCTGTGACGCCAGCCGCAGCCGCTCGAGCGCGCGCACCCCTTCGCCGGCCTCGAGCGCCTCGCGCGCCCGCTCCATCGCCGCGCCGAAGTCGGCGGCATGGCCCCCCACGTACAGCGCCGCCGCCGCGTTGAGCAGCACCGCCGCCGTCGCGCCGGGGTTCCCCTCCCCCGCCAGCACCTCGCGGATCACCTGCGCGTTCTCCTCCGGCCCGCCCCCCGCCAGCTCTCCCTCCGTGGCGAGCGCCAGGCCGTAATCGCGCGGGTCGAGCGCCCACTCGCGCATCGCGTCCCCCACGATCTCCACCCCCACGCTCGGCCCGAGCGGGGACACCTCGTCCATCCCCTCGCCATGCACCACGAGGGCGTGGACGGTGCCGAGCCGCCGCAGCGCCCCGGCGAGGAGGGGGAGCCGGCGCAGGTCGGCGACGCCGATCACCTGCCGCCCCGCCATCGCCGGGTTGGCGAGCGGGCCGACGATGTTCATCACCGTGGGGATCATCAGCTCGCGGCGCACCGGGCCCACGTGCCGCATCGCCGGGTGCATCAGCGGCGCGAACATGAACACGATGCCCGCTTCGTCCAGCGTGCGCGCCATGCGCTCCACCGGCATCTCGATGTTCACCCCGAGCGCCTCGAGCACGTCGGCGCTCCCGCAGCGGGAGGTGAAGGAGCGGTTGCCGTGCTTGGCGATCCGCGCCCCCGCCCCCGCGGCGAGCAGCGCCGCGGCGGTGGAGATGTTGAAGGTGGTGACCGTCCCGCCCCCGGTGCCGCAGGTGTCCACGAGGCGCTCCGGCTCGTGCGCGGGGAGGGGGATCATCGCGCCGCGCATCGCCTGCGCCACGCCGGCCACCTCGGCGTCGGTCTCCCCCTTCACGCGCAGTCCCACGAGGAGGGCGGCCACCTGCGCCGGGCTCGCCTCCCCCGCCATGACTGCGGCGAAGGCGGCGTCGGTCAGCTCCCCGGTGAGGGAGCCCCCTGCCGCGAGCTGCCGGATGGCGCCGAGGAGGGGCGGCAGGGGATCAGCAGACACCCAGCGTCTCCAGCAGCCGCTCCGGGAGGCGCGCGCTCGTGGCCACGAGCGCCGTGACGAGCCCCAGCAGGCGCACCCGCTCCATGTCCTCCTCGACAAAGACCCCCGCCTGCACCCGGTTGGTGATGTTCACGACGCCCACCAGGTCGTCGTGGAAGACGAGGGGGAAGGAGATGAACGACCCGCTGGTGAAGTACTCGTCGCGCCGCAGCCGGTGCGCGGTCGCCTGCTCCAGCTCCTGCACGAGGAGCGGCTCGCGCGACGCGGCCACGCGGCCGGTGATCCCCTCGCCGATGGTGGTGCGCGTGCCCTCGGTGACGTGCGGGGGGTTGCCCTTGGCCGCGGCGAGGAAGAGCTGCCCCGGTTCCGGCGTGCGGAGGAAGAGGGAGCAGCGCTGCGCCTGCATGTCGTCGCCCACCAGGTTGAGCAGCCCATCGGCGAGCTGGCGCGGCGCGTCGGTGCTCGCCGCCAGCGCGAGCACGCGCTCGATGAGGTAGAGGGTGCGCGTCTTCTGGCGCAGCGACTCGGTGCGCCGGTGCAGCTCGATGTGCGTCTTCTCCAGCTGCTCGACCGCCGCCGCCACCTGCGACTCCACCGCCTGCGACTGGCGCTTCGCGCGACGGGCCGCCTCCTGCGCCGCGTCGATCTCGCGCTGCAGCTCCACCTCGCGCGCGCTCCGGTCCACCGGCCCCGAGGTGCGCGCCGCCCCCACCTCGCGCTGGAGCTGCTGCTGCAGGTCGAGCAGCTTCCGCTGGTGCTCGTCGTGGAGGCGCTGCGTCACCTGCTCCAGCGCCCCCACCGCCTCCACCCGCGCCTCGCGCTCCAGCAGCCGGCTGAACGCCAGGTCGAAGAGGGCCACCGAGGGGGCGAACCGCTCGGCGGTGCGCGTGCCGAAGAAGCGCCGCGGCTCGTACACTACCAGCACCGCCCCCAGCGCGTTGTCGAAGCGCAGCCCCCAGGCGGTCAGCCACCCCCCGTCGGCGGGGACCTCGAGGCGCAGGAGGCGGGCGATGTCGTCGGAGCGGGCGGCGAAATCCACGGGGACGGTGCCCCCGGTGAGCGCCGCCCGTTCGCGCGAGGGGAGGTGGTCGAAGGTGGTATCGATCGCGACCCGCTCCACCCCCGCCCCCTCCGGGCGCAGCCGTTCCCGCAGCATCCCCCGCCGCCCGTCGAAGCGGAAGAGGGCGGTCTGGGCGGCGCGGTCGATCTCCTGGAGGCCCTCCCCGAGCGCCAGCACCGCCGCGTCGAGGTCGGCGGCGATGCCGAGGGCATGGGCGAGGGAGGCGAGCGTCCGGGGGGGCATGCGGCGGGATGCGGGGAGCGGGGCGGCCGTCGGCGTCGACGGGGCCGGCCGCCCGCTGAATGTGACGGCGTACGTCAAGGAAAGTCAATCGCTTCCGCGCGCGCGCATTGCTTGACACGCCCCCCCTCGCAGGTAGCTTTCCCCGCGATGGCGGAGCGCACCGTGCAGCTCGTATTGCACTATGACGGCGCCGGATTCAGTGGGTGGCAACGGCAGCCGGATCGTCGCACGGTGCAAGGGGTCCTCGAAGGCGTGCTCCAGCGACTGTGCGGCATGCCGATCGTCGCCCTTGGATCCGGAAGAACGGACGCGGGCGTCCACGCGCGCGGGCAGGCGGTGGGGGTGCGGGTCCCGGAGAAGTGGCAGCCGCCCGAGCTGCGCCGGGCGCTCAACGCCCTCCTCCCCCCCGACGTGTGGGTCGCCGCCGCGATGGAGATGCGCCCCGAATTTCACGCGCGCTACAGCGCGACCTCGCGGCGCTACTCCTATTACGTCGGCACCGACGAGGCCGCCCGCTCCCCCTTCCGCCGCCACGAGTACGCCGTGCGCCACCCGCTCGACCGCGCCCTCCTCGACCAGGCGGCCGCGATGCTCGCGGGAGAGCACTGCTTCGTGGGCTTCGCCGTGCGCGGCACCGCCCCGGAGGGCGACGATCACCGCTGCCGGGTCCTCGAGGCCCGCTGGCGCGAGCGCGAGGGAGGGACCGGACTGGTGTTCGAGATCGAGGCCAATCGCTTCCTCCATCACATGGTGCGCTTCCTCGTGGGCACCATGGTGGACATCGCCGCCGGCCATCGCCCGCTCGACGACCTCCCGCACCTCCTCGCCGCGGACCACAACCGCGACGTCTCTCCCCCTGCCCCGCCGCACGCGCTCTTCCTGGACGCGGTGCGCTACCCGGCGGCGCTCTCCCTCGGTGCCGCATGAAGATCTTCCTCGCCTCCGCCAGCCGCGACGAGGTGCGCTGGGCCGCCACCAACGGCCTGGTCGACGGCGTGATCACCAGCCCCGCCCTCCTCGCCGCCGAGTCGGCCCCCGAGGAGACCCGCGCCCTCGTCCTCGACCTCGGCGCCATCGCCGGCGTCCCCGTGCACGTGAGCGTGCAGGCGGTCGACGCCGGCGACGTCTACCGCGACGGGCGCGAGCTGGCGAAGCTCGGCGACACGATCGTGGTGCAGGTGCCCTTCGTGGAAGATGCGCTGGCCGGGCTGCGGCGTCTCTGCGCCGACGGCGTCCGCGTCGCCGCCACCTTCATCTTCGGCACCGCGCAGGCGGTGCTCGCCGCCAAGGCGGGCGCGTCGAGCGTGGTCGTTCCCCTCGCGGAGCTGGAGGCGGTGGGGCTCGACGCGCCGCGGGTGATCGCCGAGCTGCGGGCCGCGCTCGACGTGGCCGCGCCCGACTGCGACATCATCGCCCTCGCCCCCGCGACGGCCGCCGCCTTCGCGGCCTGCGCCGTGGCCGGCGCCGACGCGGTGGCCGTGTCCCCCGAGACGCTGCGCGAGTTCCTCGTGCACCCGCTCACCGACCGCAGCCTCGACCGCTTCCTCAACGAAGTCTCCCGGAGCCACGCGTCATGGATCGCCGGCTGATCGCTCCGCCCCTCGTGCTCGCCCTCCTGGCCACCGCGGCCTGCCAGGGGGGCGACCGTGCCAGCCAGAGCGACGACGGCGACGTCGCCGCCCGCGTCGGCCGGACGGCGCCGGTCACGATGGACCGCCGCTCCGCCCTCGTCACCGCGGTGGCGCGCGTCGCCCCGGCCGTGGTGACCGTGCAGACGCAGAGCGTGGAGCGCGTCCCCGCCGACATGTTCGAGCAGTTCTTCGGCGGACGCTCCGGCTCGCGGCAGCAGGCGGGGCTCGGCACCGGCTTCATCGTGCGCAAGGACGGCGTCATCGTCACCAACGCGCACGTCGTCGCCGGCGCCACGCAGGTGAGCGTGATGATGCGCGACGGCACCACCTACCCCGCCACCGTGCGCGGCGCGGACGAGACCAACGACATCGCCGTGCTCCAGGTGAAGGCCCCCGACCTCCCCGTCGCCCCCCTCGGCGACTCCGACGACCTCCTCGTCGCGGAATGGGCGGTGGCCATCGGCAACCCCTACGGCTTCGTGCTCGGCAATGCCGAGCCGAGCGTCACGGCGGGGGTGATCAGCGGCGTGGGGCGCAACCTGGTGGCGCAGGGGGAAGGCCCCTCCGCCTACTTCGACATGATCCAGACCGACGCGTCGATCAATCCGGGCAACTCCGGGGGCCCGCTGATCAACGCCGACGGCGAGGTGATCGGGGTGAACAGCTCCATCTTCTCCACCAGCGGGGGCTCGATCGGCCTCGGCTTCGCCATCCCGATCAACCGGGTGAAGCGCGTGGTGGAGGACCTGCTCGAGCATGGGGCGGTGCGCCGCGCGTGGGTGGGGATCAAGGTGCGCCTGGGGCAGGTGCCCTCGGCGCGGGCGCTGATCACCCGCGAGGTGGTGGTCGCCGCGGTCACCCCGGGGTCCCCGGCCGACCGCGCGGGGATCCGCCCCGGCGACGTGATCGTGAGCGCGCGGGGGAAGCCGCTCCACAACGTCTTCGAGTGGGAGGGGCGCCTCCTCGACGTCCGCGTCGGCGACGCCATCCCCCTGCGCGTGCGCCGGGGCGACCGCACCTTCGACGCCCGCCTCGTGGTGGAGGACCTGCCGGAGGTGAACGCCCCCAAGGTGGAAGTGCTCCGTGAGCTCCAGCTCGTCACCCTCACCCCGGCCATCCGGGCGGAGCGCGGGGTGGCGGCGCCGAACGGCGCCCTCGTCTACGACATCTCGCCGCGGATGAGCGAGACCCTCGGGATGGCCGCGGGCGACGTGATCACCCAGATCAACCGCACCCCGGTCGGTTCGGCGGACCAGGCGGCGCGCGCACTCGATTACTATGCGGACAGGGGTCCGATCACCGTGTTCTTCGAGCGCGGCGGCCAGCTCTTCCGCTCCGACTTCCAGCTTCGATGACCGCTCACGATCGCTACGCCTCGCCCCTGGCCGAACGCTACGCCTCCCGGGCGATGCTCGAGCTCTGGTCTCCGCGCACCCGGTACGGGCTGTGGCGGCGGCTCTGGCTCGCCCTGGCGGAATCGCAGCGGGAGCTCGGGGTGCCCATCCCCGACGACGCGCTGGCCCAGATGCGCGCGCACCGCGACGACCTCGACTTCGACGCCGTCGCGGCGTACGAGCGGCGCTTCCGCCACGACGTGATGGCGCACGTGCACGCCTTCGGCGACGTGGCCCCCGCCGCGCGCCCCTTCGTGCACCTGGGGGCGACCAGCGCGTTCGTCACCGACAACGCGGACCTGATCCTGATGCGGCGCGGCCTCGAGCTGCTCCGCGCCAAGCTGCAGCGCACCCTCCGCGTGCTCGGCGCCTTCGCGCGCGAGTGGCGCGAGGAACCCTGCCTCGGGTACACGCACCTGCAGCCCGCGCAGCCCACCACGGTGGGCAAGCGGGCCACCCTCTGGATGCAGGACCTGGTGCTCGACCTGCAGGACGCGGAGCACCGCATCGCCACCCTGCCCTGCCGCGGGGTGAAGGGGACGACGGGGACCCAGGCCTCCTTCCTCACCCTGTTCGACGGCGACCACGGCAAGGTGCGGGAGCTGGATCGCCTCGTGAGCGCGAAGATCGGCTTCCCGCACTCGATCCCCGTGAGCGGGCAGACCTACTCGCGCAAGCTTGACGCGCAGGTGCTGGGCGTGGTGGCGGGGATCGCCGCCAGCGCCGCGAAGTTCAGCGCCGACGTGCGCATGCTCCAGGCCTTCGGCGAGATCGAGGAGCCCTTCGAGAGCGAGCAGATCGGCTCGTCGGCGATGGCGTACAAGCGGAACCCCATGCGCTCCGAGCGCAT
>DASWVQ010000400.1:0-1818 GCA_036401195.1 Gemmatimonadaceae bacterium | reverse complement strand
CTGTGAGTGCCCGAAGTCGGTGCCGGAACCCGCAAGGGGCCAAGCCGCCGAAGGCAAGCGCAGTGACTGGGGCGAAGTCGTAACAAGGTAGCCGTAGGGGAACCTGCGGCTGGATCACCTCCTTAACGGATTGCGAGTAAGGCCAGCCGGCGTAGCCGGCGCGGACTTATCCTGAGCGCGCAAGCGCGAAGGATCTGCCGCCGGCCCGAAAGCTTTCGTAAGTCGCGCCATCTGCACAGCACGCACACACTCGATTGTTATTCATATTCACGAAGGCCCCGGTGCTCGCACCGGGGCCTTCGTGCGTCTCCCCCCCCCGGCACCAGCCCCCGCCCTCGGCGCACTCTGGCGCCATCATCCGGCCAGCCGTACCTTCGCGACCTCACCCTTTCGCGGAGGACGTCATGAACGGCCCCGGAAACCCGGTCTACCCCACCACCACCGAAGGCTGGCTCCGTGCCCTCCACGCCGTCCGCCACGGCGCGCCGGGAACCACCGCCTGGCTCGTCGTCGCCGACCGGGCCCCCCTCTACCGCGTCCAGGGCGTGGTCACCTCGCGCCAGGCCGCGGAAACGATGCTCCACGGGCCAGCTCCCACCGACTGGACCACAGAGGAGGCCGGGAGCCGGGTGATCTGGGGCGGGATCGAATGCTCGGCCAAGCGCCTGTTCGACATCTTCGATCCCCTCCCGCACGTCTGCTGGACCGAGGCGCCCATGGACGTCGCCCTCCGCAGCCAGGCGCGCGCCACCGACGTGGGGGTGCTCGACGTCTCGAACGTCCGCCTCGTCGTGAACGTGGGAGGCACCGACACGACCTACAACTTCCCCGAGGGGACGGACGCCATCTTCCTCACCCGCGGGGCACGCGAGGCCTTCATGTACCCGCAGTACGCGGCCTTCTTCGGGATGGACTACGTCGAGGAGTTCCGGCGCCGGGTGGGCGACTGACGTCGCGCGGCCCGCGACGCCGCTCCCTCAGCGCGCGACCAGCCGCTCGTAGCGGGGATCGCCCCGCAGCGGCAGGAACCAGGGAAGCGCGGTGATCTGGGCGACGGCGCCCGGGTTGCCCCGCACCGTCCGCTCCAGGGCCGCGAGCGCCGCGTCGCGGTCCCCGAGCAGCACGTGCACCGCCGCCTCGTTCGTTGTCGCCTCGTCGGGAGCGCCCGCGCCGACGAGCGCCGCGCGCGTCGCGCGCACCAGCGCGCGGGCGCTGTCGGCGAGGCCGCTGCGCGCCAGCACCGCCGCCACGTAGAAGCGCCCTTCGGGCGAGATCCCCGCCACCTTGCCCCACGAGCCGTCGCGCTCGACCCGGCGCAGCGCCTCCCACGAACTCGCCACGTCCCGCGGCCCCCGTCCGATCCAGCCGAGCACCGCCAGGTCGCACCCCGCCACGAAGGTCGTCGGCGGGAAGTGCGGGCGGGCCCGCGCGCACGTGGCGCGCGCCGCGTCGCCCTGGCCGGCGAAGAGCTGCGTGAACACCATCCGGTTCGTGGTGCGCGCATCGTTCCGCAAGTACGCGTCCGCGTCCACGGCGCGCTGGAGGGCCGCCACGGCGCCGGCGTGGTCGCCCTGCGCCTGGAGCACGATCGAGAGCGAGTTCCAGGCGGAGGCGAGCTGCGGGTCGCCCAGCACCGCCGCGCGCAGGTGCGCCGCCGCGCTGTCCCAGGCGCTCGCCGTCGCCGGCCCGCGCAGGCGCGTGGCGGCCGTGAACCAGTACAGGCCGAGCAGCTCCTCGCCGCGTGCGTCGCCCGGATGCGAGGCCAGCACCGCCCGCGCGTACCCGCGGGCCTGGTCGGTGGCAGCGCGCACCGCCGCC
>DASWVQ010000399.1:0-14182 GCA_036401195.1 Gemmatimonadaceae bacterium | reverse complement strand
CGCGGGCGCGGCGGCGGGCTTCGGCGGGACGGCCCGCGACGAGGGCGCGGTCCGGAACGCCGCGCCGCGCACCGGCGGCGGGGGCGGGTTCAGCGCGGCCAGTCGAGCGGCCTCGGCCTTCTCCGCCGCCTTGCGATCGGCGTCGATCTTGGACTGCGTGGGGCGCTGCTTCTCGGCGTCGGGGCGCTTGCCGTGCGCCTCCTCGGCCATGCGGATGAGGCGGTCGGCCTCCTCCTGCGTCATCTGGCCCCGGCGGACCATGTACTGGACCACGTCGCGGGCACTCTCGATCGCGAAGCCGGCGAACCCGGCCGCGGCGGCGATCACGTCCTTCATCGCCCCGGCGATCTTGCTGCCCGCCTCCTGGCTGATCATCTGGGCGCGCTCGGCCATCTCGGCCATCGTGTCCCGCATATCGCCGCGATGACCGGGTCCCCGGCGCGGCGCCGCGGGAGCCGGAGCTCCTTCCTCGGGCGCGTCGAGCACCTCAGAGTCCTTATCCACCATGAATTGCCCCGTCCATTCAGGATTGAGGGGAGCCGGCCGGCCGGGATTCGCCTGTTTACCGCGCGAGACATTTGCGCAGTGCGCGCGACCGGGGTATATCGGGGCCAAGTATATGATTTTTCAACAGCTTCGCAAGTGTCTCCTCCCCGTTCCGGGACGGGCGGCACCGCGCGTTCAATGCGCTTCAATAGCGACATCATAACAGATTGACAGCGACACCATATGCTCACAGGCTGCCGAGTGCTCGACCTGTCGCGCGTCCTCGCCGGTCCGCTCGCGACGATGATGCTGGGCGATATGGGCGCCGAGGTCATCAAGGTGGAGCGGCCGGGGAGCGGAGATGAGACCCGCGGGTGGGGCCCGCCCTTCGATGACCGGGGGGAGAGCGCGTATTACCTGAGCGTCAACCGGAACAAGCGTTCCCTGGCCGCCGACCTCGATCGGGACGACGACCGGGCGCTGGTCCGGCGGCTGATCGCGGAGGCCGACGTCGTCGTGGACAACTTCCGCCCCGGGACCCTCGAGCGGCGGGGGTTGGGGGCGGCGGAGATGCTGCGGGAGCACCCCCGGCTGGTGTGGTGCACCATCACCGGCTTCGGGCCCGATTCCCCGCGCCCCGGCTACGACTATGTGGTGCAGGCCGAGCGCGGGTGGATGGCGATCACCGGGGAGCCCGGGGGGCCGCCGCTCAAGTCGGGCGTCGCCCTCGCCGACGTGGTGACCGGGAAGGATGCGGCGATCGCGATCCTGGCCGCGCTCGTCGCGCGCGCGCGCACGGGCCAGGGCCGGCACGTGCAGCTCTCGCTCGCCGCGAGCGCGGCGGCGGCGCTGGTGAACGTGGCGCAGAACGCGCTCGTGTCGGGGGAGGAGGCGCGGCGGTGGGGAAATGCGCATCCCAACCTCGTGCCGTACGAGCTGTTCGAGGCGCGCGACCGCGCGATGGTGATCGCGGTGGGGAGCGACGCGCAGTGGGCGGCGTGCGCGCGCGCGCTCGGGTTGCACGAGCTGGCTGGCGACGCGGCGCTCTCGGCCAACGCGGGGCGGCTGGCGCAGCGTGCGCGCGTGGTGGGGGCGATCCAGGCGCGGCTGCGCGCGCACGACGCGCGGCACTGGGGGGAACTCCTCGATGCGGCGGGCGTACCGAATGGGGTGGTGAAAAGCGTGCTCGAGGTGCTGCGCGAGGTGGAGGCGAGTCCCCTCACCGGCGTGTCGCCGAGTGTCCCCGGTACCGTCCGGCGGCCGCCGCCGCGTCTCGACGAGCACGGTGCCGAGATCCGGGCCGCGGGGTGGGGATGAGGGGCCGGGCGGGGGGCGCGCGGCGCCCGCGACGGTGATCCGGGGGGCGGGAATTCCGGGGGCAGGCGTGACGTGGAGGCCGGGCGTTACCTGTCCCGGCGCCAGTTCGTCGTAAGGGCGTGACGACTCTCGCAGGATCGATGGCGCTCCCGGGCGCCCTGTCGCGAGGACTGACGCCGCGTTACTCTACCGTCGTGAATCCGACGGTTGCCGCGGCGCAGACCGCCGAACTGGATGGCACGGACCAGGCCATCATCCAGCGAGTCTTGGCGGGAGAGCGGGACGCGTTCCGTATCCTCATCGGGAAGTACAGCGATCCGCTGTACCGACATGCCCTGTGCATGACCGGGAGTCCGGACGTGGCGGAGGACATCCTCCAGCTCTCCTTCATCAAGGCGTACCAGCACCTCGCCGAGGTGCGCGGGCGCTTCGATGCCTGGGTCTTCCGCATCGTGGCGAACGGGTGCAAGGACTGGCTGAAGAACATCCGCCGGACGCACCTGAGCTACGAGGAGGACGACCAGCCGTCGCAGTACGCGACGCCTGAGGAGGAGCTGGACCGGTCGGAGCTGCGTACCGACCTGGATCGGGCCCTGGCCACGCTCCCCGCCTCCCTTCGCGAGGCGTTCGTGATGAAGCACGTCGAGGGTCGGTCGTACGAGGAGATGGCCGACCTCCTGGGCACCACTGTCGGCGCCCTGAAGATGCGGGTTCACCGCGCGCGAGAGGCCCTCCAGGCCCTACTCGAGGAGAAGTACGCCTGATGTTCGACGATTTCAATTCCGAGCGCCCCGCCGAGAGCAGCCGGCGCATCCCGCCCCGTGGCGACAGCCAGCGTCCGCTGGCCGACCGCGAGGTCCCGCTGGAGCGCGCCGAAGGGCTGGCCGCGCCCCTCCATGCCTGGCTGGATGGCGAGCTTCCGGAGGCGGCGGCCCGCAAGGCGGGCAGCACGGCGAATCGCGACGTCGACTTCTGGCGCACGGTGAGCCAGGAGACGGAGCGCTATCGGCACATGCGCACCCCGGCCCACGTCGCCGATCGCATCATGGGCGCGCTGCCGCAGACGGCGCCCGCGGTGATCACCCCCTGGTTCCGTCGCGAGTTCGTCGTCACCCCCGCGGTGGCGCTGGGCACGGCGGCGCTGCTGGTGGCGGTCGCCGCGACGGCGACGGTGATCCTGCTGCAGGTGATGCGGTAGCTTCCGGTCCCGTCGCCGGAAGACGAAGGGCCGCCCCGAACGGGGCGGCCCTTTTGTCGTGCGCCCAGGATGACGGCGGGCGCTACTCCGCCCCGTCGTTGCTCAGCGCCATCCGGATCCACTTTCCCGACAGCAGCCGCGTCGCCTCGCCGAGGAAGGTGTCGCGCGACTTCACGTCGGCGAAGCGGAAGGTGATCAGGCCGTCGGACGCCTTCCACGCGTCCACGTCGCCGGCCGCGGTGCCGAAGGCGCCGTGGGAGGCCGGCTCGGCGAACTCACGCAGCGCGCGGAGGCAGTACAGCACCGCGCGATCGTGCGTCTCGCAGGTGACGGTGAAGGGCAGGGTGGCGTAGCGCGTGGTCATCGACGGTCCTCGGCGGGAGGCCCCTCCGGCACCCCCGGGCGTCGGCGCCCGGGGGATGGGGAACTCCGCCACAAGGTAAAACCCGCGGCGCCAAAAGGCACGCACGGGGACGTTCCCGGGACGCTCGCGCGACGGGTCAGCAGCCCGGGACCCAGAAATAGCGGGGCGGCGTCCCCAGGTCGGCGGGCGCCGCGACGACCAGCGTCTGCGTGGTGCCCGCGGTGAAGATCGTGCTCCCCGCGTCGAGCGCCATCGCGGGACTTCCCGCCTCGGTGAGGAGCACCTGCCGCGCGCCGTGGCTCACGTCGAAGTAGGCGGAGCTGTGGCCGCTGGCGACGCCGCTCGCGCTCGCGCTGCCCCGTTCCCCTCCCGGCGCCGTGACGTACACGTCGTACCTGCCGGAGCCGCCGGTGACGACGACCACGTTCAGCCCCGCGTGCAGGAAGCTGGGGGTGAAGGTGTTGGCGACGGAGAGGAACTGCGTGGCCGACGCGCCGCGCCAGGCGACGATGGTGTAGCGGGTGGCCGGCTCGAAGGCGGCGGTGATCCCCGGCACGGCGCGCGCGCTGCCGGTCTCCCGCACGGCGAGCTGCGTGGCCGCGGTGCTCACGTCGGTGCAGCCGGAGCTGCCGCCGTATCCGAGGTTGGCGTTCCCCTTGGCGATCGAGCCCGCGGCGGCGAAGTCCATCGGCGTGGCGGTGGCGTTCACGAAGCGCACGATCGCCGTGCCGCTGTACGGCGGCGGGGTGACCTCGACGGAATCGCCGCAGGCGGCGAGCAGGGCGAGGGCGGCGGCGAGGGTCGTGGCGCGGGCAGTGGCGGGGGTGGACATCGGGGCTCCGGTGATGCGTCTCGGCGGCTGGAGAGGCAAGTGGCGAACCAGCGGCCCGCTCGGGTGGAGGGTGCCCCGCTCGGGTGGAGGGTGCCCCCGCCGACCGAACGGCGCGCCTTCGGCGCGCACGGTCGGCGGGGGCACCCTCCACCCTCGCCTTACCCGGAGCGCGCACGGTCGGCGGGGGCACCCTCCACCCTCGCGAACGGCCGCCTTGCGGCCGCGGCGGGTGGGCGGCATCGTCAGCCCCCATGTCCGAGCCCGGGAATCGCGACATCGGTCGCCGGCGGCAGGCGGAGGTGTTCGTGCGCGGGGTCGCCGGCCGGAAGCCCCTGATGCCGGTCGGGGCGGAGGCGCTGGAGGCACGCGCGCGGCGCGTGATGTCGCCCGAGGCCTTCGCCTACGTGGCGGGGGGCGCGGGGAGCGAGCACGCGATGCGCGCGAACCGCGAGGCATTCACGCGGCACGCGCTCGTGCCGCGCGTGCTGCGCGACGCGTCGGCGCGCGAGCTGGGCGTGTCGCTCCTCGGGCGCGCGCTCCCCGCGCCCCTCCTGCTCGCGCCGATCGGCGTGCTCGAGATGGCGCACGGCGACGCGGACCTCGCGGTGGCGCAGGCGGCCGCCGCGCTCGGCGTCCCCTTCGTCTTCTCGAGCCAGGCCTCGGTCCCGATGGAGGCGTGCGCCGCCGCGATGGGCGACGCCCCGCGCTGGTTCCAGCTCTACTGGAGCCGCTCCGACGCGCTGGTGCGCTCGTTCGTCGCGCGCGCCGAGCGCTGCGGGTGCGAGGCGATCGTGCTCACCCTCGACACGACGCTCCTCGGCTGGCGCCCGCGCGACCTCGACCTCGCGTCGCTCCCCTTCCTGGAGGGGATGGGGATCGCGCAGTACACGAGCGACCCGGTGTTCCGCGCCGAGCTGGCGGAGCCGCTCGACGCGCCCGCGGTGCAGGCGCCCGTCGGCGCGCGCAGCATCGCCGCGCTCCTGGGCATGGCACGCCGCTTTCCCGGGGGCACGCTGCGCGCGCTCACCTCGGGCGAGGCGCGGCGCGCGGTGCAGCGGTTCGTCGCCACCTACTCGCGCCCCTCGCTCCGCTGGGAGGACCTCGCGACGCTGCGCGCCATGACCGCGCTGCCGATCCTGCTCAAGGGAGTGCTGCATCCCGACGACGCGCGACGCGCGGTGGACGAGGGGATGAACGGGGTGATCGTGTCGAATCATGGGGGGCGGCAGGTGGACCACGCGATCGCCGCGCTCGACGCGCTGCCCGCGGTGGTGCACGCGGTGGGCGGGGCGTGCCCCGTGCTCTTCGACAGCGGCATCCGCACCGGCGCCGACGTGGCGATCGCGCTCGCGCTGGGCGCGCGGGCGGTGCTGCTCGGGCGGCCCTACGTGTACGGGCTCGCGCTCGCGGGGCGCGACGGCGTGCGCGAGGTGATGGAGAACGTGCTGGCGGAGCTGGACCTGACGATGGGGCTGCTCGGGTGCCGCACCGTTGGCGAACTGGGCGAGCGGCTCGCGTCGCGGCCCGCGTAGCATCGCGGGCGAAGGCCGATGACGGGCCCCGGAACTGGCACGCCCGATGCACCGATAATCGGTGCCGGCGCGGCAGCGGTCTCAAAGCAGTCGCTCGGCCAGGGCCCACGGGCGGGACGCCGCCGCGCGGGTCGCCAGCCTGGTGTTCGAACCGGGCTGGCCGGTCGTGAGGTCGCTGGACACGACTGGGCTGTCGGGATCATGCAGCACCCGCGCGGCGGGACCGCCACCGCGGGGGAAAGGAGGATCGAAAGCGGCCGCACGTCGTCGGTGATCGTGGCAGGATCGCGGGAAGCCGGCGGTGAAGATGGCACGAGTCGAAGCGGACGGTCCTCCGCCAGCGCGAACGCCCCCGGGACGCGGCAGCAACGCGGGCCGGGGGCGAGTCGTGTGTGGACCCCAACCCATGGCCGCCGGCTCTCGGCCCTCGGCCCGCGGCTCTCGGCACGGAACCGGAAGCGCGCCGGGGCCGCTTCGCGGCCCTTTAGCGCGCACACCGCATGAGGTTACCCGCCGAGGCGATCGAGCGCGCGCGCCCTCGCGCGCCGCTCGCTCCGATTTCATGCCGAGAGCCGAGGGCCGAGAGCCGGGAGCCGGCGGCCGTCAGTGGCCGTTGCCGTTGGCTACCATCTCGGTCCCCGCCGTGCCAACTTCCTCCGCCTATGACCTTCCACGACATGCCCCGCTTCCCCCGCGGCTTCCGCTGCGCCAGCCGCAACGTGGGGCTCAAGCCCTCGGCGAAGGACCTCGCCCTGTTCGTGAGCGAGGTGGACGCCGCCGCGGCCGCGGTGTTCACGCGCAACCAGTTCCCCGGCGCCCCCATCATCCTCGGGCGCGAGACCATCAAGGGGGGCGTGCTGCGCGCCATCATCGCCAACAGCAGGGTGAGCAACGTGGCGACGGGGGAGCGGGGGGTCGAGAACGCGCGGCGCATGGCCGCGGCGGCGGCGCGTGAGCTGGACACCACGGCGGACCGCGTGCTCGTGTCGTCCACCGGCGTGATCGGCGTGCAGCTCCCGGTGGACATCGTCGAGCGGGGGATGCCCGGGATGCGCGACGACCTGCAGGAGAATCCCATGGTCGGCGCCGAGGGGATCATGACCACCGACACGCATCCCAAGGCGCTCTCCGCGAGCGTGGGCGACGCGACCATCACCTGGGTGGCGAAGGGCTCGGGGATGATCGAGCCGAACATGGCGACGATGCTCGCCTACATCTTCACCGATGCCGCGATCGACGCTCCCACCCTCGACCGGCTGCTGCGCGAGGCGGTGGACCTGTCGTTCAACATGCTCTCGGTGGACACCGACACCAGCACCTCCGACACCTGCGCCATCCTGGCGAACGGGCTGGCGGGGGCGGTGGACGAGCGCGCCTTCCGCGACACGCTGGTGGCGGGGTGCGTGCGCATGACGGAGATCCTGGCGCGCGACGGCGAGGGCGCCGAGCACCTGATCCGCGCCACGGTGAAGGGGGCGACGACGCGCGAGGACGCGCGGCGGGTGGCGAAGTCGCTGGTGAACTCGCCTCTGGTGAAGACGATGGTGCACGGCGCCGATCCCAACGTGGGGCGGCTGCTCATGGCGGTGGGGAAGTGCTTCGAGGCCGCCATCGACACCGCGCACACCGACGCCTGGATCAACGGCTACCAGGTGGTGCAGGGCGGCCGGCGGCTGGAGTTCGACGACGCCATCGTGCGGGAGACGCTCGCGCGCGAGGTGGTGGACCTCGAGGTGTCGATCGGGGGCGGGCCGCACGCGGCGACGGCGTACGGGTGTGACCTCACGAAGGGGTACATCGACGAGAACGCGGCGTACTACTCCTCATAGCGGGGCTGGGGCCTGGGGCCTGGGGCCTGGGGGGGAAACGGGGCTCGGGAACAGGGAACCACAGTCCCCGTCCCCCGAGTCCCCGTGCCCCCCGAGGCCCCAGGCCCGAGGCCCCAGCCCCGAGGCCCCAGCCCCCACTCCTACGTCCCGATCAGCAGCTCGTGCATCTCCTTCGCCGAGACCGGATCCACGCTCTGCCCCAGGCCGGTCACCGCGCGCCGATGGGTGTCGGCCTGGCCGAGGTGGAAGGCGAGGTGCACGGCGAGGTGCACGAGCACCTCCGAGGTGCGGAACTGGTGGCCGGCGATCGTCGCGGGGAAGGGGAGGGCGGTGGCGCCCTCGTCGAGGGTCGCGAAGGTGAGCGCGACGGCATCGGCGGCGGCGTCGAGCTCGCGCAGCAGCTCGGCGCGCGACAGGCCGCGGCGGGCGAACTCGGCCTCCCGGTCCCGCACGTAGGCGCTCCCCCCGAGAAGGGCTCCCACGAAGTGCTGGATGTTTCCCGCGACGTGGAGGGCGAGCGTGCCGCCACAGTTCGGCACGCCAGGAATCGCGGCCCAGCGGCCCGCGTCGTCGGGATAGGCCTCGATGGTGCGCCGGAAGGCGCGCAGCTCGCGGGTGAGGGACACCCGGATGGAGGGGAGGAGCATGGGGGTGGGGTTTGAAGTCGTCCTGAGGCGAAGCCGAAGGACCTGGCTCCTGTGCCGGGGGCCAGATCCTTCGCTTCGCTCAGGATGACGGCCGGCGGCCCGGCGTCAAGCCCCCCGATCCGCTATGTTGCAGGGATGCCCGTTCGCTCTCCGCCCTCCGCGGAATGCTCCATGCGATGTGCGCGGCGACCGACGATCCCTGCCCGTGACTGAAAACAGCCTGATTCCCGAGAGCGCCGGCTTCGCCGCGCTCGACCTCGCCCCGGCCCTCCTCGAGGCGCTGGGCGCCCTCGGGTACGAGGAGCCGACTCCCATCCAGCGGGAGGCGATCCCCCCCCTCCTCGCCGGCCACGACCTCCTCGGCCAGGCGGCCACCGGCACGGGGAAGACGGCCGCCTTCGCGCTGCCCATGCTGCAGCGCATCGCCGAGCCGGGCGCGGTGGACGACGACGAGCGCCCCGTGCGCGGCCTCGTGCTCGTGCCCACCCGCGAGCTGGCGATGCAGGTGGCGGAGGCGATCCACAAGTACGGGCGGAAGGCGTTCGGCACCTGCGTGCTCCCGATCTACGGGGGCCAGGACATCCGCCAGCAGCTGCGCGCACTGCGCCGGGGCGTCGACGTCGTGGTGGCCACGCCGGGCCGCGCCCTCGACCACATCCGCCGCGGGTCGCTCGACCTCTCGACGGTGCGCTTCGTGGTGCTCGACGAGGCCGACGAGATGCTCGACATGGGCTTCGCCGAGGACCTCGACGCGATCCTCGAGTCGCTCCCCGAGGAGCGCCAGACGGCGCTGCTCTCCGCGACGATGCCCCCGCGGGTGGCGCAGATCGCGGAGCGGCACCTGAAGGAGCCGGCGCGCATCAGCATCGCGCGCGAGCGCTCGGCGCCAGGCGAGGTGCCGCGCGTGAAGCAGGTGGCGTACGTGGTGCAGCGCGCGCACAAGGTCGCGGCGCTGGGCCGCGTGCTCGACATGGAGAGCCCCACCTCGGCGATCGTCTTCTGCCGCACGCGCACCGAGGTGGACGAGCTCACCGAGACGCTCGGCTCGCGCGGCTACCGCGCGGAGGCGCTGCACGGCGGGTTGAACCAGGAGCAGCGCGACCGGGTGATGCGCAAGTTCCGCGACGGCACGGTGGAGCTGCTCGTCGCCACCGACGTGGCGGCGCGCGGGCTCGACGTGGAGCACGTGTCGCACGTGGTGAACTACGACGTCCCGTCGTCGCCCGACGTGTACGTGCACCGCATCGGCCGCACGGGGCGCGCGGGGCGCACCGGGGTGGCGATCACCCTCGCCGAGCCACGCGAGCACCGGCAGCTGCGCAACATCGAGCACCTCACCCGGCAGAAGATCGCCATGGAGGCGGTGCCGACGGTGATGGACCTGCGCGCGCGGCGGCTCGAGGCCACGCGCGCGGCGATCCAGGAAGTGCTGATGGCGGGCGACCTCGAGGGCTACCGCGTGGTGGTCGAGGCGCTGAGCGCGGAGTACGACCTGATGGACATCGCCACCGCGGCGGTGCGGGTGGCGCACGAGGCCGAGGCGGGGGCGGACGACGAGGAGCAGGACATCCCGGCGCAGGCGGTGCCCGCGGACCGCGGCTTCGGCGGCGGGAGCGGGCGCGGGCCGCGCGACCGGGAGAGCCGCTTCCGCGATCGCGGCGACCGGTTCGGGCGCGGGGAGCGGGCTCCCCGCGAGCGCGGCGAGCGCCCGGAGCGCGGGGGGCGACCGGCCCGCTCCCGTGGCGACGGCGACGTGGCGCGGCTCTTCATCGGGATCGGGCGCAAGGACGGGATGCGCCCGGCCGACATCGTGGGCGCCATCGCGAACGAGGCCGGGGTGTCGTCGCGCGACATCGGCGGGATCGACATCGCCGACCGCTTCTCGCTGGTCGAGGTGCCGAACGATTCGGCCGACTCGGTGATCCGCGCGCTCAAGGGCACGACGATGCGCGGGAAGAAGGTCACCGTGCGCCGCGATCGCGACGCGGGGTAGCCGCTGTCATCCTGAGCGGAGCGAAGGATCGGGCCGTTGTGCGCCGGGGCCGGATCCTTCGCTGCGCTCAGGATGACGGCGGCTCGTACACCGGGGCCGGATCCTTCGCTGCGCTCAGGATGACGGCGGCTCGTACACCGGGGTCGGGTGCACCGACGACGATCCGCTCGATCGGCGGTTCAGGATGGGCCGGCGCGAGGCGCGGACTGGCTAGGCGTACCGCTGCGCGATGGGGACGAGGTCGTCGAGGAGCCGGGTGAGGGCGCTGCGGGCGGGGCCGTCGCCGAGGCTGGAGAAGGGGACGAGGATCGCGGCGCCGTCCTCCACCGGCCAGCGGGAGGGGAGGGCGGTCACCTCCCGCAGGAGGGCGTGACAGTCGTCGAACTCGAGCTCCAGCCCCAGCGTCGGCAGGAGCAGCAGCGCGGGCTCGTCGCCATGCTTCGGGTGCGCCACCCAGAGCACGGGCCCGCCGGCGCCGAGGCGGTATCCCACGGTCTGCCGGAGCCCCGCGCGCGCCGGCTCGAGCCGGGGATGCGCCTCGCTCCACCCCACGAGCGCGTCGAGCAGCGCCTCGGCGTGGCGCAGCGCCGCGGGGTCGGCGTACGACTCCACCGTCATGAGGAAGTCGCGGCGTCGCGCGTCGAGCGACGGCCCTTCGGGGTTCCAGCTCATCCCCCGCCGGCTCCGCGCGACTGGCGCTCGTCGTGCGAGCGCAGGCGGGGGCGGGTGAGCATCGCCAGGTAGCCGGCGAAGGCGACGAAGAGGGCCAGCCCGGCGCCGGTGCGCATCACGTCGTCGGGGCGGAAGGCGTGGACGAGCGCCCACGACCCGGCGGCGTACAGCACCATCGCCGCCACCACGCGGGCGAGGAGCTGCTTGAGGGTGTGCTCCCTCACGTCCATGGCTCGTCGGCCGAGGGGCCGTAGATCGAGGGGACCTTCGCGCCGGCGAGCCGCAGGTACACCGAGAACTGCCCCCGGTGATGGATCTGGTCGTGGAGCATGAACCAGAGGAAGTCCCAGAGGGGGATGTCGCCGAGCTGCTTCGGGCCGGTGAAGAAGCTCACCGTCGCCGGAAGGCTCGGGTTCCGGCGCAGCGCCTCCACGTACTCGCGATGCCCGGCCTCGAGGGCATCGGCGATCTCGCGCATGGTGCGCGGGGGCTCGGGGGCCTTGGGGAAGGGCTTCGACCAGTCGAATCCCGTCGTCACCGCGGTCTTGAGCATCCCGTTCTCGCGCACGAGAAGCCACGCCAGGTCGCGCGGGGTCTTCGCATTCGCGGCGGGGACCATGTCCAGCTGGTCGTCGGGGAAGGCGCGGAGCACGCGCACGGTGCGGGCGTGCTCGTCTTCCAGCGTGGCGAGGTACCGCTCCATCGGCGAGTTGGACATGGTCGAGGGGGAAGGGGTGGGCGGTTCACGCCGTCATTCGCGGGTGAGGCGCAGGACGGGGAGGGCGGACTCGATCTCGACCCGGTGCGGCTCGAGCCAGGGGGGGAGGACCAGCATCTCGCCGAGCCGCTCCACCGGCTCGTCGGCGGTGAATCCCGGCCCGTCGGTGGCGAGCTCGAAGAGCACCCCGCCCGGCTCGAGGAAGTACACGGACTTGAACCAGAAGCGGTCGATCACCTCGGTGGGGCGGCGATGGGCCGCGGCGATGCGCTCGCGCATCTTCAGCTCGACCGCCTCGTCGGCGACGCGGAAGGCGACGTGGTGGATCCCTCCCGTCCCCCAGCTCCCGCGCTCGGCGCCGGGGACCTCGCGCAGCTCGACGAGCCTTCCGGAGCCGCCGCCGTCGATGGCGAAGCCGTGCCACCCCCCCTCCTCGCCCAGCGCGGCGAAGCCGAGGACGTCGCGCAGGAAGGTGGTGGTGGCGGCGAGGTCGCGCTCCCACAGGCGCACCGCGTGCAGCCCGCGCACCTGGTGCTCCGCCGGGACGGGGCCGCGGTCCCAGGGGGTGAACTCGCGCGGGTCGCGCGTCTCGGCCAGCGCCACGGGGAGGCCGTGCGGGTCGCGCAGGGGGAGGACGCGTCCTCCCCGGCGGACCTCGATGGGGTCCAGCGCGACGCCGAGGCTGCGCAGGCGCTCCTCCCAGAAGGCGAGGGAGCCGAAGGGAACGGCGAGCGCCACTTCCATGGCGAGCCCGGTCCCGGCGCGCGCCGGGGCCATCTCGGGCCAGGGAAAGAAGGTCAGGTCGGTGCCCGGATGCCCCACCCCGTCGGCGTAGAAGAGGTGGTAGGTGCCCGGGGCGTCCTGGTTGACGCTCTTCTTCACCAGCCGCATCCCGAGCGCGCGGGTGTAGAAGTCGATGTTCTCCTGGGCCGCGCCGGCGATGGCGGTGACGTGATGCAGGCCGGTGATCATGCCGGAACGCTGCATCCGGGGTGGGGCGGCCGCAACCCGCGAAACGGCCGGTGTAGCGCACCCGGCCGTGACATGCAATCGGGGCAAGTGCTTTACGGTGCGGCTCGTGCAGGTGAGATTGGGGCCATGTACACTGCCGACGCCGAAACGATCGCCCGGGTGGAAGTCCTCGAGGACCTCGAGGAAGTGGTCCACCAGCTGATGGTGACCCACGAGGCCAAGCGGATCCTCTGGATGCCCAGCGAGCTGCTCTCCCCCCCGCCGGATACCGACCCGGATCACCACGTGCGGGAGCTGCGGAAGCGCGCCGAGGGGATCAGCCTCCCCGCGCGCGTCGCGCTGGCGCTCAACCTCCTCACGGAGGAGGGGTTGCCGCACTTCCACCGGATCATCGCCACCTACCTGGGGGGCGACACCTTCTGGATGAAGTGGAACAACCTCTGGACGGCGGAAGAGGACCGGCACGGCGCGGTGCTGCACGACTACGCGCACGACAGCCGCATCCTCGACAACCCGATCCTGGAGCGGATGCAGTTCGAGTACCTGAAGGCGGGGTTCGAGCCGGCGTGGGATCGCGACCCGTACCGCGTGTTCGTGTACACCACGCTCCAGGAGCGGGCGACGCAGGTGAGCCACGCGAACACGGGGAAGCTCGCGGCGCAGTACGAGCCGAACATCGGGACCGTGCTCTCGAACGTGGCCAAGGAGGAGGCGCGGCACTACACCTTCTACCGCACGATCTTCAAGGAAGTGCTGGCGCGCGACCCGAACCGCGGGCTGGTGTCGGCGGCGGAGATCATGCCGGCGATCGACATGCCGGGGATCAACATGCCCCACTTCCGCGAGATGGCCGACGTGATCCGCCGCGCCGGGATCTACGGGCCGCGCGACTACTTGAAGATCGTGGAGGAGCAGATCCGCTTCTGGGCGATCGACAAGCTCGAGGGGCTGAACGAGGCGGGGAAGAAGGCGCAGGAGAAGATCCTGGGCGTCCCCAAGCGGCTCGAGCGGATCGCCGACGCGATGGAGACCCGCTCGAAGGCGAAGACCTTCGCCTTCGCGGTGGCGTTCTCGCGGGAGTTCGAGATGGCGTGACGTCGTGCTTCGGGCGCCGGCACGCGTGGCCACGGTGCGCCGGCACAGTTGCACTGACGTTGGAGCAGATCCAGCGGATCGAGCGGAAACGGCAACCCCATTCAGTTGGGGTTGCCGTTTCCGCTTTCATCCGCTCGATCTGCTTGATCGGTAGTTCAACATGGTCCGGCGCGCGGTGCCTCTACGGTAGTACCGACCGCTCGAGGAACGACTTCCCCTCCTCCCGCGCGAGCATGTAGACCACGCCGCCCTTGCCGAAGCCGATGATCGTGCGGTCCACGGGGAGCTGCACGCGCGAGACGAGGGCGCCCTGGGCGTCGATCACGTCGTAGACCGGGCCGCCGGGGATCGCCCTGGTGGGGATGGTCCGCACCCAGAGGTGGCCGTCGGCGTCGGCGCGCACCGAGCCGGCGAAGAAGGGGGGCTTGTAGTCGGGGAGCTCGCTGGGCGACACGAACTGCACCTGCGGGCCGCCACCCCCGGCCGCACCGCGGGCGGCCCCGGCGGCCTGCGCGGCGCCGCGCTGC
>DASWVQ010000398.1:0-20238 GCA_036401195.1 Gemmatimonadaceae bacterium | reverse complement strand
GGCGGCCGGAGGGGCCGCCCCGCGCGGGCGACGATCAGGGCTTCTTGACTTCCACGGTCGGGGTGCGGACCTCGGTCTTCTTCGTCCCGACGACCGGCTTGTTCACGATCAGCGTCTCCTTCTGCGTGCCCACGACCGGCGTGTTGATCGTGTCCACCTTGCTGCCCACGTCCACGTCCGGGGTGGTCACGGTGTGCGTGTCCGCCGAGACGTTCACGTCGGGGGTGGTGACCTTGTACTCGTTGTCGCCCGTCTTCTTGCACGCGCTGCTCAGCGCGAGCGTGGCCAGGCCCAGCGCCATCAGGGTCTTGCGCATCGTCCCTCCAGGGGTGCGGTGTTCAGTACGCCGAAGGGCAAAGCTCGGGCCACATGCTCGGGACCGGCATCCGTTTATTCCCCGGAGCCGCGGCTGCGCCCGGCAGGGAGCCGCCGGCGCGCCGCCGCGCCGCGCGCGGCCGGCGGAGGCGCCGCTACCGGTCGAAGAGGATCGCGCGCTGCCGGCGGCGCGTGCGGCGCAGCTCGTACACCTGCCCCACTTCCCCGCCCAGGATGAAGATCAGCGCCGCGTAGTACACCCACACCACCGCGATCACGAGGGCGGCGATGGTCCCGGTGTAGAGCGACCCGGGGCTGAAGCGGCTGATGTAGGCGGTGAAGGCGACCTTCGCCAGCTCGAAGCAGATGCCGGTGAACAGCGCGGCGATCCAGGCGGTGCTGGTGCGCACGCGCCGCACGGGGAGGAACTTGTAGAGCGAGAAGAACATGAGCGCGATCACCCAGAAGGCCACCACGCGCCCCATCCAGTACTCGAAGCTCCCCATCGCGTCCTTCCGGATCCCCGTGCGCTCGAGCAGGGCGACGCCGCGCGTGGTGGCCACGGCGAGGTAGGTGCTGATCGCCGCGTAGGCGGAGATGAAGACGCTGGCGAGGACGGTGATCTTGATGTCGAAGATCTTCCCGCCGATGATGCCGCGCTCGAACTCGATGTCGAACACCTCGGCGAGCACCGACCGCAGCGACCCGAAGAGCCGCGTCGAGAACCAGATGAACCCGACCAGCGACCAGATCCCGAGCGAGGTGCGGGAGTTCACCACGTCCTCGATGAGCTTGCGCAGCACCTCGCGCATCGTCCCCGCGTGCGGGGGCATGAGCGCGTCGAGCATGCCCGCCACGAGCGCCGACGAGGAGCCGGTGCTCTCGCCCAGCAGGAAGGCGGCGCCGGAGACGATGAGCAGCAGGAAGGGGACGGCGGCGAGGAGGAGGTTGAAGGCGATCCCCCCCGCGAGGAAGAACACGTTGTCCTCCCCGCTGTTGTCCCAGACGCGCTTCACGTAGTCCCGGGCGGTCCAGCCGAGGCTGACCAGCACGGAACGTTCGGGCAACCGGGGACGGAGGCGGCGGCGGCGCTTGGGGAGCGGCGCCGAGCCTCCGTTCGCCGCCTCAGATGCCGGCGGCGATGTCGTCGTCGGCGCCAAGGGGGTCCTGGGAGCCGGTCATCGGGGCCGTGCGCGGCCTGGCGCTCCGCGACGCCGCCGTGCGGGGGCCGCGCACCGGGCGCGTGCTGCGGGCCACGTCGGCGCCGGCGTTGTACGCCGCCTTCGTCTCCGCGATGCGCCGCTCGAGGTCGAGCCGCGCCTGCGCGGCCGCCTCGCGCCCCGCCGACATGGCGCGCGTCACCTGCTCGCGCTTGGTGTCGATCGCCGCGCGGGCCGCGTCGATGCGTTCCTCCACCTGCGCGCGCGCCTCCTCGAAGGAGTCCACGACGGCGTCGCCGGCGTCGCGCACCACCTTCTTCGCGCGGCGCTGCGCCCGCCGGGCGCGCGTGCCGATCTCCCGGCGCGTCTCCTCCCCCGAGGCGGGCGCGAAGAGCAGCGCGAGCCCCGCGCCGATGGCCATCCCGGCGAGGAGCGAACCGAAGCTCCCGCTGTGCTTCTCGATGACGATGTAGGGATCGTCGTCCTCGTGCTCGTATCGCGACATGACTCCGTATCCTCGGTCAGCGGGTCTTCTTCTTGGCGGTCGTCTTCCCGCGGGGCGCCGCGCCGGCCGCCGCCACCGCGGCGGGCTCACCCTTGCGCGCCCCCCGCGCGGCCGGCACCGCGGCCGGCACCCCGGCCAGCGCCCCCTCCTCCTCCAGCACCCCGGCCCCGACCGGCACCGCGGCCCCGTCCCCACCGGCGCCCGTCCCCCCGATCAGCGCCAGCAACTCGCTCCGCACCTCCGGTGCCGTGATCCCCAGCATCTTGGCGGTTCGCGTGGCGTCGCCGCCAGTGGAGGCGTAGGTCCGCAGCACCAGCTGGCGGCGGGCGTCGGTCATGGTGGCGCCCACGGGGATGTTCACCGACGAGGAGAGCTGCCCCCCCCGCAGGTGCCGGGGGACGATGTCCTCGGTGGTGATCATCGTGCCGCGCGCCATGATCACCGCGCGTTCCACCGCGTTCTTCAACTCGCGCACGTTCCCCGGCCAGTGGTACTTGAGGATCCAGTCCCACGCCGAGTCCTCGAAGCCGGTGATCTGCTTCCCGTTCTGGGAGGCGAACCGGCCCAGGAACTCGTTGGCCAGGAGCTGGATGTCCTCGGCGCGCTCGCGCAGCGGCGGGAGGTCGATCTCCACCACCGCGAGCCGGTAGTAGAGGTCCTCGCGCACGTCGCCCTCGGCGATCGCCTTCTGCACGTCGCGGTTGGTCGCCGCCACCACGCGGATGTCGACGGGGATCTCCTTCTTCCCCCCCAGGCGGCGCACCTGCCGCGTCTCGAGCGCGCGCAGGAGCTTCACCTGGATGTCGGGCGACATCTCCGCCATCTCGTCGAGGAAGAGGGTGCCGCCGCTCGCCAGCTCGAAGGCTCCCTGCTTCTCGTTGGTGGACCCGGTGAAGGCCCCCTTCTCGTGCCCGAACAGCTCGTTCTCGAGGATCTCCTTCGGCAGCGCCGCGCAGTTGAGCGCGAAGAAGGGCCCCTTGGCGCGATCGCTCTTCGTGTGGAGCGCCCGCGCCACCAGCTCCTTGCCCGTCCCCGACTCGCCCAGGATCAGCACGCTCGCCGTGGAGGGCGCGACCGCCTGGATGATCGAGTACACCTGCCGCATCACCTCCGACTGCCCGGTGAGCTCCCCGTACCGCGTGAGGTTGTCGAGCTTCGCCGACAGCTCGCGGTTCTTCTGCTGCACGCCGTACTGCTCGGCGAGCTTCGGGATCTGCGCCTTGAGCTTGTTGAGCCGCTCGGCGTTCAGGGGCTTCTCGATGTAGTCCGCCGCGCCCGCGCGGATGGCCTCGATGGCCAGCTCGGTGGACCCCTGACCGGTGATCATGATGAACTCGGTCGGGATGTGGCGGGCGCGCATCTCCTTGAGGAGGGCGATCCCGTCCACCTTGGGCATCTTGAGGTCGGCGAGGACGAGGGTGTATCCGCCGGCGGTGAGGCGATCGAGCGCCTTCTGCCCGTCGTCGGCGATGTCCACCTCGTAGCCTTCGTCGCCGAGGATGGCGCCCAGGCCGGTGGTGATGGACTTCTCGTCGTCCGCGATGAGGATCTTCGGGGGGGTCGTCATACGATCTCGCGCGTGGGGTCCTCCCGCGGGGGCGGGAAGGCAAGGGTCAGGGCCGAACCATGGTGCCCCACCTGCACCCCGGCCGGCGCCGCGAGTTCCGCGACGCGTGGCTCGAGGATGAGGGGGAGGCCGTCGTGGCGCGTCACGGTGCACTCGAGGGCCTCGGGCCCGGCGAGCGACACCGTGGCGGGGCTCCCGGCGGCCGCCAGCAGGGCGGAAGCGAGGAGGGCGCGGACGACGAGTGCGTCGGCCGCGGTGTCCCCGTCTCCGTCACCGGGAAGGTGCAGCTCGAGCGGCTTCCCGGCGACCTCCGCCGCAGGAGCGAGAAGCGCGCCAAGGGAGCGGAGGGTGCGAACCACGTTCCCCCGGCCGCGGGGGGGGCGGGCCAGCACCAGGAGCGCCTCCGTCATCCGGATGAGCGCCTCGAGCTGGGCGGACGCGGACTCGGCGAACGACGCCACCCGCGAGGCGGGGGCGTCGGGGTGCTCCGCCCGGGACCGCACCACCTCGAGGTTCACGGCCACCCCGTTGAGGGCGCCCTTGATCTCGTGCGCCGAGCGGCCGGCCACCTGCTGGAGCAGCTCGAGCCAGAGCTCCGCGGCGGACATGGACGTCGCTTCCGCCGCCATGATCCCCTACTCGCCCGCTTCCGCGTCGTCGTGGGCGGCGGCCGTCACCGGCTCCCCCGCCCCCGGCATGGGGCGATACTGCTGCGGCACGTGCACGAACTTGCGCACGTGCTGCATCGTGCCCCCCACCGCGAGCTGCGTGAAGAGGAACTCGAACTTGCGGTCGTAGGCGGCGGCGATCTCCTCCTTCACCCCCGCGGGGAGGTCCCACAGCTGCCGCTTGAAGGGGCCGAGCGCCTTCTTGCGCGTCTTGTAGAAGAACTGCTCGTCGGTGTCCTTCTCCTTCCGCTCGTCCTTCGCGTTCTCCCGCAGCCAGCCGTAGATCTCCTCCCGCAGCGCGGCGGGCATGTGATCGTACAGCATGTTCTGGAAGTTCGTGGCGAGGTGGATCTCCGCCGTCTCCACGCGGGGGAAGTTGTCGAAGAGGGTGTCCGGGAGGGTCGACGCGCCGTGCTGCACCGCGCCCGCCATCCCGTACTTCTCGCGCGCCACCTTCGACAGGTCGCGCAGGGTGTTGAAGTCGAGGGCGACGTCGGCGATGGAGCCGTCGGGGAGGACGGTCCCGCCGTGGGAGGTGCCGGACTGCACGCTGATCTTGGAGAGCCCCACCATCTCCCCGGGGAGGGTGCGGTTGAAGCCGTCCATGAAGGCTTCCAGCTCCTGCACCGTGGAGTTCTCCGTCCCCACCTCGCCGATCTCGCCGCCGGTGGAGATGGTCACCCCGTTGGGCTCCAGCGAGCGGACGAACTTCAGGATGTCGACCCCCACCTCGTAGTTGAGCCGCTGCTGCTCGTCGAGCGACCCCTTCGAGAGGTCCACGAGGGTGGAGGTGTCGATGTCGATGTTGTAGAAGCCGGCGGCGATCGCCTCGCGGGCCAGCTCCTTCACCCCGTGCACCTCCGCCTCGGCGCCCGCCTTGAACTTCTTCGCGTTCACCTGGAAGTGGTCGCCCTGGATGAACAGGGGGCCGGCGAAGCCCTCGCGGAGCGCCGCGGCGATCAGCACGCTCACGTACTCGGCGGGGCGCTGGTCGGTGTAGACGATCTCGGAGCGGGCGATCTCGAGGATGAAGGCGCCGGCGTCGAGCTTCTTCGCGGTGCGGAAGATGGAGCGCGCGGTGTCGTACGTGGCGCCGCGCACGTTGATCGCCGGCACGGTGAAGCCGGCGATCTCGCCGCGCCCGCGCGCCAGGTACAGCTCGTGGATCGAGGCCGGGCGCACGCCGGTGGACTGCCCGATCTGCCAGAGGATCCAGCGCGCCATCTCCCGCTCCTGCCCTTCCCCGAACACGGCGGCGCGGGCCAGCCCGTCCATCTTCTCCGACTCGAGGACCGCGGGGTTCGCGATGCTCGGGTGCCCGTCGGTCATCGTGACGTCGTCGCCGAAGAGGCGGTGCAGGAGCGCGGTATGATGGTGCATCTATACCCTCTGGGAAACGGGGGTGAGGCGCCAGGCGTGCGGCGCCGGACGTGTCGTGCGGCAACAGCGGGGACAGCCAGTGGAAACTGCCCCGCCCCGGGAGCGCGGGCAACCCCGCCCCCGGGAAGGGGACGGGGAATTCCGGGGTCAGACCACGTGGTCCGGGTTCGGCCGGGGTAGCAGGTTCCATTCCTGCCGGGCCTGCTCCGCGTCGGCGCGGCCGAGCATCGCGTAGGTGAACTGCTTCCCCAGCTCCACCCCGGGCTGGTCGAGGGGATTCACCCCGTACAGCGTCCCGGCGTGGATGGTCGCGATCTCGAGCATCATCACCAGGGCGCCCAGGTGCCAGGGGTCCACCCGGTCGATGGTGATGGTCATGTTCGGGCGGCCGCGGCGCGCGAGCGCCCCGGCGGTGGCGCGCCGCTCGATGTCGAGCAACTCCCCGAGCCGATGTCCGCCGAGGTAGGCCAGCTCCGGGATGTCGCCGTGCAGCGCCGGGATGGTGACGTCGGACGCCTCCTCCCCCACGGCGATGAAGGTGACGGTCTTGTCCTGCGGCCCCTCCATGAAGAGCTGCACCTGCGAGTGCTGGTCGGTGGCGCCGAGCGCCGCGATCGGCGTGGGGCCCACCCACTGGTCGCCGCGCCCCTTCCCCAGGCTCTCCGCCCAGAGCTGCACGTACCAGGCGGCGAAGTCGCGGAGCGGATCGGAATAGGGCATCATCACGTGGACCGGGCGGCCGTACCGCTCGTCGGCGAGCCACTGGAGCACCGCGAACACCGCGGCGGGGGACTTCCGGAGGTCGTCGGTCGCGCAGCGCTGCGCCATGTCGCCCGCGCCGGCGAGGAGGGCGTCGGTGTCGATCCCGATCAGCGCCGCGGGGAGGAGTCCCACCGCGGTGAGCACGCTGAAGCGGCCCCCCACGTTGGCGGGGATGTCGAGGGCCCGGATCCCCTCGGCGCGGGCGATGGCGCGCAGGGCGCCCTTCTCCGGGTCGGTGATGAAGACGAGGTGCTCCCGCGCCGCGAGCTGCTCCTGCTCGAGGCGCCCGCGCACCACGAGGTACTGCGCCATCGTCTCGGCGGTGCCCCCCGACTTCGAGGTGACGAGGAAGAGCGAGCGCGCGAGGTCGAGGCGGTCGAGGAGGGCGGCGATCGTCACCGGGTCCACGTTGTCGAGCACGTGGAGGCGCGGCCATCCCCCGCGGGCCTTCGCGTCGAGCATGTTCCACCCCGAGGGGCGGAGCGCGGTGCGCAGCGCGATGGGGCCGAGCGCGGAGCCCCCGATGCCGAGCACCACCACGTCGTCGAACTTCCCCTGCGCCCACGCGGCGGCCTCGCGCACCTGCTGCGGCAGCGCGGTGTTCGCGGGGAGGTCGAGGAAGCCGAGCCGCCCGAGCTCGTACTGGTCCACCAGCTCCTTGCGCACGCGGGGGAAGCGCTGCTGCTGCTCCTGCCAGTCCACGTCGAGGATCCCCCCCACGAGCACGGGGGAGAGCATGTTGGTGTAGTCGATCGAGAGGGTCATGCGAGGGGGCCTGGTGCGGGAAGGGCGCCGGAGGGGCCGTGCTCAGTCCACGCGCACCGTGAGCCCGTCGAAGGCGGGCATGATGCCGCGCGGCAGCTCGGCCTCGAGGTCCGCATGGAAGTTGTCGTGCGTGAGGTGCGTGAGGTACGTGCGCTCGGCGCCGATGGTCGCCGCCACCCGCACCGCCTCGGGGATGCTCAGGTGCGTGGGGTGCTGGGTGCGGAAGAGCGCGTTCAGCACGAGCACCCGGACCCCCCGCAGTGCCTCGAGGGCCCGGTCGGGGATTGCCTTGGCGTCGGTCACGTAGCCGAGCGCACCCACGCGGTATGCAAGGACCGTGACACGCCCATGGGGGACGTCCATGGGGAGGACCTCCACGTCGCCCACCGTGAAGGGCTCGTAGGGCCGCACGGCGATCCCCCGCCCCTGCGGCTTGTGGGTGCCCGGCAGGGCCTGCATCGCGTCGTCGAAGATGTACGCGAACTTCGACGCGAGCCGCTCGAGGGTGGCGGCCTCCCCGTAGATGGGGAGGTGGCCGCCCAGCCGCACGGAGAAGGCGCGCAGGTCGTCGATCCCGTGGGTGTGGTCGGCGTGGTCGTGGGTGAAGAGCACGGCGTCGACGCGGTCCACGTCGGCCGCCACGAGCTGGAGGCGCAGCTCCGGAGGGGTGTCCACCAGCAGCCGGGTGCCGGAATCCGACTCGATGACCACCCCGCAGCGCGTGCGCCGGTCGCGCGGGTCCCGCGACTGGCACACGGCGCAGTGGCAGCCGAGCTGGGGGACGCCGAAGCTGGTGCCGGTGCCGAGGAAGGTGAGGAGCATGGAGCTATCCTCGCGTTCCAACCGGGCCTGGGGCCTGGGGCCTGGGGCCTGGGGGGGGACAGGGACGGGGGACACCGGGACTGGCGATGCGGCGTGCGGCGTTCCGGTGATGCGGAGTGCCTGGGGTCCCGTAGCTTCTCGGCATGATCCGAAGCTATCGCGACCTGGCCGTGTGGCGAAGGGCCGTGAACGCGTGCATCGTGGTCTACCGAATGACCTCGAACTTCCCGCCCGAGGAACGGTTCGGGATCACGAGCCAGCTCCGCCGCGCGGCGGTGTCGATCCCGTCCAACATCGCGGAAGGCCACGAGCGGAACGGCCGCAAGGAGTTCCTGGCGCACGTGCACGTGGCCCGCGGCGAGCTGGCCGAAGTGGAAACCCAGCTCACGATCGCACGCGCCCTCGGTTACGCCGGCGAGGCGCAGCTCGCATCGGTCATGGACGAGTACTCCCGGATCGGCCGGATGCTGACCCGGCTGGCCCAGCGCCTCAGGCCAGTCCCGAAGTCCCGAGTCCCCGTCCCCCCCGAGGCCCCAGGCCCCAGGCCCCAGCCCCCGCCCCTCAGGTCACCGTCTCCACCTTGAGCAGGTTCGTCGTCCCCGTCACGTCGAAGGGAATCCCCGCCGTGACCACGACACGCTCTCCCGGCTCGGCGAGCTTCCGCCGCACGACGCGCTGGAGGGCGACGGCGGCCATCTCCTCGTAGGTGTTGGCGTGCGGCACCAGCTCGGGGATCACCCCCCACACCAGCGCGAGCTGCCGGTAGGTCCGCGGGCTGTCGGTGAGGGCGAGGAGGGGGACGGTGGGGCGGTGGGCGCTGATCACCCGGGCGGTGCTCCCGCTCTTGGTGATCACGAGGATGCAGGGGGCGCCGAGCATGCGCGCGGCCACGCCGCTGGCGGCGGCGATCGCCTGGCCGGTGGGGACCCCGGTCTCCGCGGGGGCGCGCTCGTCGCGCCGCGCCGCGCGCGGGTGCGACTCGATCTCGAGGATGATGCGCGACATCGCCTCCACCGCGAGCCGCGGGTACTGCCCCGCCGCCGTCTCCGCGGAGAGCATCACCGCGTCGGTGCCGTCGAGGATCGCGTTGGCCACGTCGCTCGCCTCCGCGCGGGTGGGGCGCGGGTTCGTGATCATCGACTCCAGCATCTGCGTCGCCGTGATCACCGGCCGGCCGATGCGGTTGGAAAGGGTGATGATCCGCTTCTGCGCGATCGGCACCTCCTCGAAGGGGAGCTCCACCCCCAGGTCGCCGCGCGCGACCATGACCGCGTCGGTGGCGCGGATGATCGACTCGATGTTCTCCAGCGCCACGTCCTTCTCGATCTTCGCCACGATGAGCATGTCGGGCGGGAGCATCGCGCGCAGCTCGGCGATGTCCTGCGCGCGGCGCACGAAGCTCAGCGCCAGGTACTCGAGCTTCTGCTCGATGGCGAAGGCGACGTCGTCGCGGTCCTTGTCGGTGATCGAGGGGACCGACACGTGCACGCCGGGGAGGTTGATCCCCTTGTGGCTCGAGAGCCGCCCGCCGTGCAGCACCCGCGCGCGCACGCGCGGCGCCTCCACCTCGAGCACCACCAGCTCCAGCAGCCCGTCGGCGATGAGGATGCGGTCGCCCACGTGCACGTCGGTCGCCAGCTCCTCGAAGGTGACGGGGATCTCGCCGTCGCGCTCCATCCCCTCGGGGACGAGCACCACGTCGGAGCCGTCGGCGAGCTGGATCGGCTCGGGGAGGTCGCCGATGCGGATGCGCGGCCCCTGGAGGTCGCCCAGGATGGCGACGGGCCTGTTCAGCTCCTCCGAGAGCTGGCGGATGGTGGCGATGCGCTCGGCGTGGTCGGCGTGCGTGCCGTGCGAGAAGTTGAGCCGCGCGACGTTGAGCCCCGCCTCGATGAGGTTGCGGAGCTGGTCGCGGGTGGAGCTCGAGGGGCCGAGCGTGCAGACGATCTTCGTGCGGGGGTACCCCATCAGCGGCCCGCCAGGGCGGCGCCGAGGGCGCGGGTCTTCGTCTCGAGCCCGGAGAGCAGGGTGTCGAACGACTTCTGGAAGGAGGCCAGGCCGTCGCGGAGCAGCTTGTCGGTCACGTCCTTCATGTCCACGCCGATGCGCGCCAGCGCCGCGAGGTCCGCCTTGGCGCCCTCCACGTCGCGCGTCACCGTCACGGCCACCTCGCCATGATCGCGGAAGGCCTCGAGGGTGGCGGGGGGGAGGGTGTTCACCGTGTTGGGGCCGATGAGCTCCTCCACGTAGATCACGTCGCGATAGGCGGGGTTCTTGGTGCTGGTGCTCGCCCAGAGGGGGCGCTGGAGGCGCGCCCCCTTCGCCGCGAGCGCCTCCCAGCGGGGACCGCTGAAGCGCTCGAGGAAGAGCTGGTAGGCCATCTTCGCGTTGGCGATCGCGGCCTTCCCCTTCAGCGCGCCGAGCGCCGCACCGTCGGAGGCGCCCTCGGCGAGCTTGTCGAGCCGGCTGTCGACCTCGGTGTCCACGCGGCTCACGAAGAAGCTGGCGACCGAGGCGATGCCGCGCACGTCGCCCCCGGCGGCCACCCGGTCCTCGAGGCCGGCGAGGTACGCCTCCACCACGCGCGCGTAGGCCTCGAGGGAGAACAGGAGGGTGATGTTGACGTTGATCCCCTGCGCGATGAGGGTGCGGACCGCCTTGGCGCCCTCCTCGGTGCCCGGCACCTTGATCATCACGTTCGGCCGGTCGACGGTCTTCCAGAGGCGCTGCGCCTCGGCCACGGTGTCCTCGGCGTGGTGCGCCACCCCGGGCGACACCTCGATCGACACGTAGCCGTCGCCGCCGTTCGTCGCGTCGTACACGCCGCGGAACTGGTCGCAGGCGTCGCGCACGTCGGTGGTCTCGACCGCCTCGAAGAGGGCGAGGGCGTCACGCCCCCCGGCGTCGCGGCGCACCTGGTCGTCGTACGCCGAGCCCTCGGCGAGCGCCTTCTCGAAGATCGTCGGGTTCGACGTCATCCCGGTGAGCGCGTCCTCGCGGATGCGCCGGGCGAGGTCGCCATCGTGGATCATCGTGCGCTCGATGAAGTCGAGCCAGAGGGACTGGCCGGCGTCGTGCAGCCGCTGGAGGCGATTCATGGGTTGGGTCGAAGGCTGGTGGTGAACCTGTAAAGATAGCCGCGGCCCTCCCGCCCGACCAACCCGAGCAGCGGGCTGGGCCCGCTGTTGCGCCCCACGAGCCCGCGCCGGCACCCGCATCCCAGACCGATACTGCCTGACGCCCGCGCGCCGCACCGGCCACCCAGACCGATACTGCCGAACGCAGACACGCTCAGAGGCTCCGTTCGCCGGGCGGTGACGGTTGCACCGGCCCGGGGAGGCAGGATTGGTCGTTGGCCAGGCGTCCGGAGTCGCGGGCGCCGAGGCACCCACAAAAGATGCTTCTCCGGCTCGTCCGCCGCGGAGTCCACGATGGTTAACGAAGCATTCTGTGCGTGTCTGCGTCGCGCCGTAGGCGCGTCTGCGCGTGTCTGCGTTCGGCAGTATCGGTCTGGGTGGCCCGGCGCGGGCATGTCTGCGTCCGGCAGTATCGGCCTGAGTGGCCCGCCTGCCTGGTCACCCCCGCGGCGCCCCGCGGAAGCCTTCGCGGGTCATCACGCCCCATCCGTGGTCGCCGCGGAGGAACTTCCAGAAGGCCTGCAGCCGGAACCACACCGTCATCTGCCGGTAGCCGAAGTTCTCCAGGATCGCGAAGCCGAGCATCCACCACAGGTCGCGGAAGCGCGGGTAGCGGCGGAAGCTCACCTCCTCGAGCACGATCGCCCACACGGACAGCAGGGTCCCGTACGCGAGCGCCACCAGCAGGAAGAGCAGCGCGAACTCGCCGTTCACCGCGCCCGAGAAGAGCGCGAGGGCCACGAGCACGTAGCCCACGAGCTCCACCAGTGGCGCGAGCATCTCGCCGAACACGAAGTAGGGGACGGCCACGAGCCCGAGCCGGCCGTACTTCAGGTTGAAGAGCAGGTCCATGTTCGCGGTGAGGATCTGGATCAGCCCCCGGTGCCAGCGCTCGCGCTGCCGCCCGAGCACGGCGCGGCTGGTGGGCACCTCGGTCCACGCCACCGGGTCGGGAATGAAGGGGATCCGGTCGGACAGCCCCTGCGCGCGCAGCCAGCGGCGGAGGCGCACCACGAGGTCCATGTCCTCCCCCACCGTGTCGGTGCGGTAGCCCCCGATCGCGAGCAGGTAGTCGCGGCGGAAGAGGCCGAAGGCGCCGGAGATGATCAGGTTCCCGCCGAGCCGGTTCCAGCCGAGCCGCCCGAAGAGGAAGGCGCGCAGGTACTCCACCGTCTGGATCCCCGGCAGCCAGCGGTGGTCGACCCCGGCCTCCACCACGCGCCCGTCCTCGATGCGGCAGGCGTTGGCGACGCGGATGGTCCCGCCCACCGCCGCCACGTGCTCGCCGAGCAGGAAGGGGCGCGCGAGGCGGAGCAGCGCGTCGGGCTCGATGAGCGTGTCGGCATCCACCGCGAGCACGTAGGGATAGCGCGCGGCATTCATGGCGGCGTTGAGGGAATCGGCCTTGCCGCCGTTCTCCTTGTCGACCACGAACAGCTTGGAGTGCCGGCGCGAGCGGTAGTAGGCGCGCACCGGCTTGCTCGGCACGGCGACCATCACCGCCGGGGGCACCTCGTACAGGTCGTACGCCTCGATCAGGCGCTCCATCGTGCGGTCCTTCGCCCCGTCGTTCACCAGCACCACCTCGTGCCGCGGGTAGGTGAGGGTGAGGAAGGAGAGGACGCTGTCCACGATCGTCGCCTCCTCGTTGTACGCGGGGACGAGGATGCTGAGCGGGGGGAGCGCGTCGGAGCTGAGCACCGCGTTGAGGTGCTCCTCGTCGGCCAGGTGCCAGTGCGCCCACAGCTCCGGGATGGAGAGGATGAGGAGCAGGGCGTAGAAGCTGTTGAGGAGCAGGAAGTACAGCAGGATGATGTCGGTCATCCCTCGGAGAGCTCCACCACGCTGCCGCGGGAGAGGCCGCTCACCAGGGCCGCCATCTCCGCGGCGTACCGGTCGCTCCCCGCGCGGGTGTCGCGCAGGAGGGCGCGCCCCCGCTCGCCGAGCTGCGCGAGGGCGAGCCCCGCGCGGAACCGCACCCACCAGCTCGGGTCGGTGAGGGCGCGCGCGAGGGGCTCCGCGCTCGCCATGTCGGCGAGGTTGCCGAGCCCGCGCGCGGCCTGGGCGCGCACGCGCCAGTCCGGGTCGTCCAGGAGCTCGCGCAGCACGCGGGCCGCGTCGGGATGGAACCAGCCGCGCAGGGCGCGGGCGACCGCCACGCGGACCATCGCCTCGGGGTGCGACGCGAGCGTGATCACCCGCGCGACCAGCGCCGGCTCGCCGATCGCCTCCGCGAGGCCGATCCACACTTCCAGGTGCGCCGCTGGGGCGTCGGCGTGCAACCGCTCCAGCAACGCGGGCACGGTGAAGAGGTGCGTGGCGCGGAGCACGCCGAACTGGTACAGCCGCACCACCGCCCCGCGCGCGGGCAACCGGTCGAGGGCGAGGGACACGGCGTCGAGGTCGGCGGTGCGCGGCAGCGCGGTGGTGGCGGCGACCTGCACCGCGGGGTGCGGGTCGTCGAGGAGCCGGCGCAGGGCGTCGCGGTGCCGCGGGGTGCCGACGATCCCGAGGAGCCGGGCCGCCTCCAGCCGCTTCCACCAGAACCGCGAGTCGCACTGCTGGAGGAGGGTGTCGATCCAGGGATCGCCCTCGATCGCGGCCACCAGCTCCGCCATCTGGCCGGCGGAGGCGCGCGTGCCGGCGAGGGCGCCGAGCTGCTGGAGCGCGAGCCCCGGCGGGAGGGCGGCGAGCAGCGCGGCCACCTGGTCGGCGGAGCCGGTACCGATCATCCAGCGATGCACCGGCTCCCGCAGGATCCCGGTCGCCGCGTCGCGCCGGCGCCGCGCACGGTCGCGCCGGCCGCGGTTGATGAACAGGAAGGTGGCGAGCAGCGCGAGGAACACCCCCTGCACCAGCGCCAGCACCGCCAGCAGGGCGATGATCGTCACCCGGCGTGCCCGCCCATCAGCTCGCGCCAGGCCGACATCTTTGCCATGAGGATGCGGAGGTTGAGCGGCTTGGTGATGTAGTCCACCGCGCCCCCGCGCAGCGCGCGAAGCTGGTCCGACTCGCCGGCGTGCACCGTGATGAACACCACCGAGAAGGCGCCCGGTCGCTCGGCGGTGAGCCGTTCGTGCAGCGAGTAGCCGTCCATCCCCGGCAGGTCCACGTCGAGGAGGACGAAGGGGCGCTTCCCCTGCAGCTTCATGGCGAGCAGGTGGTCGAGGGCGAGCCGCCCATTGGTGAAGGCGCGGAAGCTGAAGCCGGCGGCGCGCAACGCATACTGGAGCATCGCCGAGAGGTCGGCGTCGTCCTCCACCACCACCACGTCGGGGGCGAGGAGCGCCTCGTGCGGACGCCAGCGGTGCACCACCTCGCCCTCCGGGCCGGCGTCGCGCGCCACGTCGGCCGCCTCCTCGGCGGCACGGCGCAGCGGGGCGAAGCTGCTGTCGAACAGGTCCCCCGCCCCCACGATCCCCACCCGCCAGGGGGGATAGTCGGCGGGGCGCGCGGCCGCGATCGCGCGCAGGCGGTCGGCGGTGGGCCCCACCTCGCCGTGCACGATGAGGAGCAGCCCCTCGCCGTCGTGGTGGCCCACGAAGCGCGCATCGGGGAGGGCGGCGGCGATGCGCCCCACCTCGCGCGACCAGCGCGCGCCATCGCGGTCGCTGCGGGGCGGCGTCACCGGCTGCAGCACCGCGACCACGGCGTGGCGCCCCTCGCGATGCATCGCCTCCACCACCAGCTCCCCGTCGCGCATCGTGCGCCCCGCGAGCGGGAGCCCCGTGACGCCGTGCCGCTCCTCCGCCATGCGGGTGAGGCGCAGCCGCTCGAGCTGCGCCTCCGCGCGCACCTTGAGCTGCACCGGCGCGATCGGCTTGGGGAGGATCTCGTCGGCCCCCGCCTCGTGCGCCGCCTGGCGGTGATCCAGGTCGGTGTCGCCCGAGAGCATGACGATGGGCAGGTCGCGCAGCGCGGGGTCGCGCCGCACCGCGCGCACCAGCTCGATCCCCGAGAGCTGCGGCATGGAGATATCGGCCACGAGCAGGCTCGCGGCGTTCGCGTGCAGCGCCTCCACCACGCGCCGGGGATCGGTCACCGGGATCACCCGCTGCGTGGCGGTGTCGAGCACGTGGCGCACGAGGAGCAGCACCATGGGGTCGTCGTCCACCGCCACGATGGTGGTGCCCGTCCATTCGCGGCGCAGCACCTCGCCCTCGGCGGCGGCGACGATGGCGGCGGCGGGCATCCCCTCGTCCACGAGCACCACCCCCATTGCGGCGAGGGAGGCGCGGTCGGCGGCCGGGGGGGCGACCACCACGAGCGGCAGCCCGGTGAGCGCCGGCGACCACGCGACGCCGACGCCGCGTTCCCCGCGCGCCACCACCGCGTGCGGCGCGATCCCCTGCACCACCTCGCGCGTGAGCTGCGCCGGCGTGGCCACGGCGACGTGGAAGCCGCGCACCGCCGCGGCGGTGCGCATCGAGTCGGCGAAGGCCTGCTCCGTGGCCACCACGAGAAGGGTGTGCGTGGTGCCGTGGCGCCCCGGCCCCGCGGCGGCCCCGCCATCGCCCGGGGCCTCCCCGCGCGCGCGCTCCAGCGACGCGGCGAGGGCGGCGACCATGCGGCCACGCTCGGCGGCGTCGAGGGCGGGATCGCCCGTCCAGCGGTGCACCCGCGCCTCGAGCGCCGCGGCCTCGTCGCTCACCTCGGCGAAGCCGAAGCTTCCCGCGGTGCCGCGGATCCGGTGCAGCTCGCGGCGCAGGATGTCCAGCGCCTCCCGGTCCGCGGGTGCGGCGGCGAGTCGCCCCGCCAGGCCGCGGAATGCCTCGACGGTGTTCCCGAGCGTCGCGCGCCAGCGGGCGCGCAGCGGCTCGAGCTCGTCGGGGATCGCCGTCACCGGGTCCAGGTGATGCGCCAGATCCGGCCGAGCGCGTCGTCGCTCACGTACAGCGCACCGTCGGGGCCCTCGGCGAGGCCCGTGGGACGGTGGCCCTGCACGCTGGGCTGCATCGCCCGCGCAAAGCCGGTGGCAAGGAGTTCGTACGCGCCATCCGCGCGACCGCCGCGCAGCGGCTGGAACACGACGTTCGCGCCCTGCTGCGGGAGCGGCGCGCGATTCCACGACCCGTGGAAGGCGATGAACACCCCGTCGTGATACTTCGCCGGGAGCCCGCGCCCGGAGTGGAAGAGCAGCGCGTTCGGCGCCCAGTGCCCGGGGAAGCTGGCCACGTGCCCCTTCGCCTTCGCACAGCGGCCCACGACCCGCCCGTCGCCGCCGTACTCGGGGGCGAGGACCTTCTTCCCCAGCGCGCGATCGAAGTAGCAGTAGGGCCAGCCGAAGTCGTCGCCACGCTGCACGCGGAAGAGCTCCTCCGCGGGGGTTTCCGCGCTCACGCTGTCGCTGAAGAGCGCGGGCCAGTTCTGCGAAAGCTGGTCGCGACCGTGCTGCGTGACCCAGAGCGACCGGTCGCGCGGGTTCCAGGTGATCCCCACCGCGTTGCGGATGCCGGTGGCGAAGTGCACCCCGTCGCCCTGCCCCTGCCCGGCGCGGCGGGCGTCGAACCGCCACACGCCGGCGCGCGTGTCGCGCTCGACGCAGGGATCGACCCCGCGCGACTCCTTCTGCCGGTCGCGCTCCTGGCAGCTGTTGGTGCGCGACCCCACGTTCACGTACAGCCCCCCCGCGGAATCGAGGGCGAAGGTCTTGTACGGGTGGCCGCCCCCGGGGAGGTCGCGAACGATCGTGTCGGCGGGGCCGGCGAGGGCGACCGCGCCCTTCGCGAGGGGGAAGCGCAGGATCGCGGTGCCATTCTCGGCGTACAGCGCCCCGTGCGCGATGGCGACGGCCGCGGAGCGGAAGCCGGTCGCCAGCTGGTCGCGCGCGTCGGCCCGGCCGTCGTGGTCCGCATCGCGCAGGACCATCACCCCACCCGGCGCCCCGTTGCGCCGGCCGAGGAGGGCGACGACGACCTCGTTCGCCGGGGTGACCACGAGCTGCCGCGGGCCGGGGAGGGAGTCGGCGAAGACGGTCGCGCAGAAGCCGGGCGGGAGGGTGAGCCCGCCGTTGTCACCGGGACAGCGGGGGCCTTCCTGCGCGCCCGCGACGGTGGCGCCGGCGAGGAGCAGCGCGGGGGCGAGGACGATTCGGGCGATGCGATGCATGGGGGTCGTTACAGGTGTTCCCAAACTTCCGCATCCGCCGCGTGGACCGCAACGGTCCCGGTCACAAGTGGGGCGTCCGCCCGTGGCAGCCGGGGAGCCTCGGCGACTGAGCGAGGCGCGCCGTACCTTTTGGGTGGGAAAACAGGAACAGTGCGAAAGGGCCGCGTCGTTCCTGTCGCGCGGAGGGTTCGCGGCGCCAGCCAGACGGGGTGGGGATGAGGGGGAACGAGCTGTACGAGCTGACCGCTCCACATGCATTTGCGCCCCCGTGCTCCGGACGGGAGCGCGGGGGCGCGGGATGCTCTTGGAAAGATGAGGCGTTTTCCTGTTTTCGCCCTTTTCTTCACCCAACCGCCCGGTGCAGGGATTCCGGTAGGCCACTACCGACGGAGAGAAGATTCCTCGGTCGCTTCGCTCCCCCGGAATGACAAACTTCGTTACCGGATGGCTCCCTCGATCATGGGCTCGAAGGCGGGAACCAGGAGGAGGATCACGGCGGCGACGAAGCCGATCAGCCAGGGGCGCTTGGTGTCGTTCGGCGGGTAGGCGCGCGACACCAGCAGCGCGGGAATGGCGAAGGCGATGTGCGACACCGCCAGCGCGGCCCACGGGCCGGTCGTGGTGATGTGGAAGGGGCGGATGTTCCAGGCCATCCAGGCGGCGTACACCCCCTCGATCACCCCGATCCCGATCGCCATGCCGAAGGCCACCCGGTCGCGGCTCTTCACGGCGAGGAACCAGAGCACGAGGAGGTACGACAGCACCGCCACCCCGATCTGCGGCAGCGCCTCCTCCACCGCCCCCTCGTGCATCGCGAGCTGCAGGATGCGGAAGTCGAAGACGAGTCGCGCGAGCAGGGCGACCACCAGCGTCCACTGCACCCAGGGGCGATGCCGCTCGATCCGGGCCAGCGCCTTGGAGAAGCTCGACCCGCCCGCCCCCGACTCCCGGAAGCCCGGCTCCGGCTCCGGCTCACGACGGCGGCGCTCCGGCTCCTTCACCGGTTGCGGAGCGGGGGGAAGCATGTCGGTGGTGAAATCCGGATGTGACATCTGTTCTCCCGGTTGGGACTTCCGTCCAGCTCGGCCTGTCAGAGGACGCCCCACAGGGGCACCGGGCAACGCGTCAGGGCTCCCGCAGCCGGTGCGCGAATCCCCGCCGGAGCTTGGCGACCTTGGGCGCCACCACGAACTGGCAGTACGGCTGCTCCGGGTGGCGCTCGAAGTAGCGATGGTGCTCCGCCTCGGCGGGCCAGAACACCGTGAGCGGCTCGACCGTGGTCACGATCGGGGCGTCGAACACCGCGTCCCGCGTGAGCTCCGCGATCAGGCGCTCCGCCTCCTCGCGCTGCCGCGGGTCGTGGGTGAAGATCGCGGACCGGTACTGCGGCCCCACGTCGTTCCCCTGCCGGTCGAGGGTGGTGGGGTCGTGGATCGCGAAGAAGATCTCGAGGATCGCGCGGTAGCCGATCACCGTGGGATCGAACTCCACCTGCACCACCTCGGCGTGCCCGGTGCGGCCCCCGCACACTTCGCGGTAGCTCGGGTTGGGGGTGTCGCCCCCCGCGTAGCCCGAGGCGACGCCGTGCACTCCCTCCACCCGCACGTACACCGCCTCGAGGCACCAGAAGCAGCCGCCGGCGAGGGTGGCCTTCTCGCGCGCGCCCGCGCCGCTCACGCCCGCCCCTGCACCTTCGCGACCCACCAGCGCAGCCCCACGAAGAGGAAGCGCCAGTCGCGAAGGAACTCCGGCGGCTTGCCCTCCACCGCGTGGCCCGCGAACTGGAAGATCCAGCCCACCACGAACATCGCGAGGGGGAGCTTCCAGAACCCGGGCACGAAGAGCGCGACGACGAACAACGGGAGGGAGAGCGCGATCAGGGGGATGCCGATCGTGTGGCAGGCGCGGTTCACCGGGTGCTGGTGGCTCTCCGCGTACTGTCCCACCCACTCCTGCATGGTGCGATTGCCGAGCATGGGGTCCTCCGGGTGATGCGGGGAAGTTGGCCTTCCCCCTCCCGGAGCGAAAGAGCCGGCTCGCCCGCGTGGGGCGACGCGTCAGCCCTTGGCGCGACCGGTGATGCGCGCGTCGCGCACGAGGAGCATGCGCCCGCCGCTGAACCGGCCCTTCGTGGGCGGCGACGCCGGGGCGCCGCCCCCGGCCGCGGGGGTGTCGACACTGGCGGGGGGTGGCCCGGGGGGTGGCGCGGCCGCACCCCCGCCGTGCTGCCGACGCAGCGCCTCTCCCCCCCGCATCCGCTCCTCCGGTGTGGCGGCCCAGTACGCCGTGCCGGCGACGATCACCGAGCGCCAGCTGTCGCGGCCATCAGCCACCCACACGGTCAAGGCGCAGCGCGGGTCGGCGTCGAGCAGCCGCGTCTTGAGCCCCTCGGAGACGCCGATCCAGAGCTCCGCGCCGTCCCAGCCGTACGCCATCGGGATCGCGTACGGTCCCTCCTCGCTCATCATCGCCAGCATTCCCACGCGTCCCTCGCGCAGCAGCGCGTGGCACGCCTCGATGGGCATCTCCGCCGCCGCCGCCTGGGTGCCCGCGTCCTGGCCGCTCATGGCGTCCTCGCCCGCGGCGTGGCCGACGCAGCCGCCGCGCGCGTGGCGGCCGCGTCGTCGCTGACGAGGAACCAGCTGCGCGACGCCGCCCCCGGCGTGCCGGTGAGCTCCACGGTGGTGACCGAGTCCTGCCAGCTGACGCGTGCGTCGCCCCCCGGCGCGCGCGCCTCGGACGAGGGCGCGCCGAGCCGCGCGATGAAGCGCGCGAGCACGCTGTCGAAGGGGACGCGGCCGTCGGTGGAGCCCTGGATCAGCACGATGCGCCCGTTCATCCCAGGGTGCGCGGCCACGCCGGCGAAGTCGTGCGCGAGCGGCGGGGCGAACCAGTAGCCGCTGTCGGGGCAGGCGCCGTCGCAGGTCGCGCTGTTCGGCACGCGCGAGTTCCACCCGGCGGGCGCGGGCTGGCCGAGCGTGATCGTCACTCCATCGCGCACCTCGACGTCGCGCGCGAGCGACCGGTCGGCGCGCCGCGCGAGCGCGGC
>DASWVQ010000397.1:0-6312 GCA_036401195.1 Gemmatimonadaceae bacterium | reverse complement strand
GCCGCGCCCGCTCCGGCGGGAGGCGCTGAGGTGCGGCCCCCCGCCGTCCCCCCGCCACGCGCCGGCGCCGGCGCGAGCGCCGTCACCGAGGGTGAGCTGCGCGCCTGGGGGGAGGCGCTCGGCCGCGCCACCCATCCGCCGCTCGTGATCGCCCTCGTGGGGGAGCTCGGGGCGGGGAAGACCACCCTCGTGCAGGCGATCTGCCGGGGCTACGGCGTGACCGATGACGTCACCAGCCCCACCTTCGCGCTGGTGCAGCAGTACGCGGCGCCCGCGTCGCCGGTGTACCACCTCGACCTCTACCGCCTGCGCTCCCCCTCGGAGCTCGCGCAGCTCGGGTGGGACGAGCTGATGGCCGAGCGCGCGCTGGTGATCGTGGAGTGGCCGGAGCGCGCCGGGTCGCTCTTCCCCGCCGACCACCTGCTCATAGAGCTGCGCCACCTCCCGGACGATCCGGGTCGCCGCCTCCTCCTCGCCGGCGGTCACCGCGGCGCCGAGGCCTTCGGCGGGGACGAGGCATGAGCCGTCATCCTGAGCGCAGCGAAGGATCCGGCTCCGGCGCTCCAACCGGCCATCATCCTGAGCGCAGCGAACGATCCGGCTCCGGCGGTCCGGCGCCAGATCCTTCCGCTCCGCCTCAGGATGACGGCATGCTCACCCTCGCCCTCGACGCTTCCACCTACGGCGGCACCGTCGCCGTCTTCCGCGGCGCGCACCTCCTCGCCACGCGCGAGGTGGCGATGCGCGGCGCGCACGAGGAGCGGCTCATGCCCGCCGTCGCCGAGGCGCTCGACGAGGCGGGAGTCCGCGCGGAGGACCTCGATCGCGTCGTCTGCGGCGAGGGCCCCGGGAGCTTCACCTCCCTCCGCATCGCCGGGTCGATCGCGAAGGGGATCGCCTTCGCCCGCGGCATCCCGCTGGTCCCCGTCTCGTCGCTCGCGCTGGTCGTCGGCGCCGCGGCGCCTCCCCTCGCCGCGGGGGAGTACGTCGCCGCGCTTGACGCGCTGCGCGACGAGGCGTACGTCGCCACCTGCACGGTGGACGATGCGTCGCAGGTGGTGCAGGTGGGGCCGATGCGCGTGATCCCCAACGCCGAGCTGGCGACGCTGGCGGCGCGCGGTGCGCGCGTGGCGGGCCCCGGCCACCCTTTCGGCGGCCCGCCGCACGCGCGCGGCGTCGCGAACATGGCGGCGTGGCTCGCGGACCGCCCCCCCGCCGATCTCGCGGGCTGGGAGCCGGCCTACGGCCGCCTCGCTGAGGCGCAGGTGCGATGGGAGGCGGCGCACGGCCGCCCCCTCGTCGCCGGATGAGCACCAGGTGACCGCCCGATGAGCGTCGCCGGTCCCGCACTCGATCCCGCCCGCGTCGCCGGCGTGCAGCTCGTCCCCGCGACCCGCGCGCAGGTGGACGGCATCGCCGCCATCGAGCAGTGCTCGTTCAGCGACCCCTGGCCCACCTCGGCCTTCATCGAGGCGCTACGCAACGAGCACGTCTGGTTCGTCGTCGCCACCGATGGGCCGAAGGGCGCCGTGGTCGGCTACGTCGTCGCCTGGTTCGTGGCGGGGGAAGGGGAGATCGCGAACGTGGCGGTGCGCCCGGAATGGCGCGGCCACGGCATCGGCGCGCGCCTCCTCGACCACACCATCCTCGAAGCGCGCGAGCGCGCGGTGGAACGGCTCTTCCTCGAGGTGCGCGAGTCGAACCTGGCGGCGCAGGGGCTCTACGCCTCGCGCGGCTTCCAGCAGGTGGGCCGCCGTCGCGGCTACTACCGCCGGCCGAACGAGGACGCCCTCGTGCTCTCGGCGGTGCTCGCGCCCTGACCGGCGGGCACCCTCGCGCCGGACGGAGGGTTGGAAAAGGGCGATAAGGGCGAAAAGGGCGAAAACGACACACTGCACCTCGTTTCAATCTCGTCTCCATCCGGCGGCGCAGGGGCGCGTGGCCGCCAAAGGGACGAGGTCTTTTCGTTGGTATCGCCGTTTTCTTACCCCCCCCGTCCGGCGCAACGAACCCAAGACTTCCGGGGTCTGTTCGGGAGCCCGCCCCGGCACTAGGTTGAGGAGCCCGCAGCGAAAGCGCTCCGGCTGCGGCATTTGGATGGTGAGCGCCCTGGACTGGACGATATCGTGTGTGGCGAGACCTCATTCTCTCGCCAGGAGGAACCGTGAGCCGGAGCTTGAACAAGGTGACCCTGATCGGCAACCTGGGGAACGATCCCGAGGTGCGCGCGACCACCGGGGGCAATCGCGTGGCGACCTTCTCCCTCGCCACGAGCCGTTCGTGGAACGACGCGAGCGGGTCGAAGCAGGAGAAGACGGAGTGGCACCGCTGCGTCGTGTGGAACACCAAGACCTCGCAGCTCGCCGACATCGTCGAGCGCTACGTGCACAAGGGCGACAAGCTCTACGTCGAAGGACGCATCGAGTACCGCCAGTGGCAGGACAAGGACGGGCAGACCCGCTACAGCACGGAGATCAACGTCCGCGAGCTGATCATGCTCAGCGGCAAGCAGGGGGGCGGTGACTTCGAGGGCGGCTCCGGCGGTGGCGGCGGCTACCAGCAGTCGCGCCCGCGCCAGCCCGCGGCGGCGTCGAAGAACGCCGGCGCGCCCGCGAACGGCGCGGGCGGCGGGGAGTTCGAGGACTTCCCCGGCGCGCTGAACGACGAGGACGACGACCTCCCCTTCTGACCTGGGGAGTCGTGACGCCACGGCGGCAGGGACCCCCGGGTCCCTGCCGCCGTCGTGCGTCCACCGTCGCTTGACGCGCCCGATGTTCCCCGTATCGTGGCGTGGGTCGCCCCCCGCCGCCGGGGCGCGACCGTCCCGCCGGCGCTCCACCCGGCGTGGACCCCGGAGAGCCACCCACCGTCCCCGCACCCATGCTGCGCTGCGGCCGGAACGAACTGGTGGACATCGAGCTCGCCACGGTGCGCGCCTCGAGCGCGCGCGTCGCCGGCTACGCCGCGATCGAGGCCGCCGAGAAGGCCGCGCGTCGCCGCATGTTCACCTTCTACAGGCAGGAGTGTCCACGGCAGGAATGTGGCGAGAAGCGCCTCGTCGAGTGGACGTACCGGATCGCCCTCCTCGAGGAGCATTGGGACCCGAAGCGCGACGCCTACGAGTGCAACGTGTATGGCGCCTTCCGCGTGGTGGTGGAGTGCAACGCCGAGCCGCGCGAGCCGTTGGCGGAGATCCCGGAGGAGGGCTCCGACTCCTGGGGGGGCGCGAGCAGCACCGGCGGCCCCTCCGCGACCACCCCCGGCCCCGCCCCGCTTCCCCCCGGCCAGTGCGTGGTCACCAATATCGTCGTGAACAACACGCCGATGATGGCCAACCCCGGCATCGCGCCCCTGATCCTCAACGTGAGCGTGGCCGCCAGCGCCACCGACCCCACGCACACCTTCGCCCCCGGCAGCGTCGTTGCCGATTACATCCTCTACTCGCCGGGAACTCCCATGTTCAACTGGGACGTGACCCTCGCGGCGCACAAGGTGGGGGTGAGCGTGCTCACCGACCTCACCAGGCCCGTCTTCGGCCTGACCGTCACCCCCGGGCCGGGGACGTTGACCATCACGGGCACCCTCAACCCCGGTGTCGGCGGGCTCGCGTGCATGGCGGGGCACGAGGTCTACATCGTGGGCCACAGCACCGACAGCGCGGGAGACTCCGCCCCCTGGTCGCTCCGCCACGTGCTCCGCTAGCAGGATGCTGACCAGCGGCAGGGTGGGGCGTGTCCCCCGTCACACCCCGCCGCGCTCGTTTCCCGTGGCCGGGGCTGGTCGTCGGTTACCGGATCACACCAACAGGAGAACGGGCGCATGCGCGGGCGAGTTCACGGCGGGCGGCAGCGGATCAACGGCGGGTGGTGGCGGACGACCGCCGCCGCGGCCCTCCTCATTCCCGGTGTCCTCGCCGCGCAGGATCGTCCGGCCGCGACGGCCCCGGCGCAGGCCAGCCAGGAGCGCACCCACACGGTGAAGAAGGGCGACACCCTGTGGGACCTCGCGCAGGCTTACCTGGGCGACGCCTTCCAGTGGCCCGAGATCTACCGCCTCAACCGCGACGTCGTCGAGGATCCGCACTGGATCTATCCGGGCGAGGTGCTGCGCATCCCGGGCGCCGGCGCCCCGGCCGCCGAGGCGGAGCCGGAAGCGGCCCCCGCCCCCTCCCCCGAGGCCCAGCCCGCCCGCGCCGAGGAGCCGAGCCAGGACCGCAACGCCCCCACGGTCTTCGCCCAGGCCCCGACGGCGGTCAGCGGGATGGTGCTCAGCGACACGCAGGAGGCGGCCCCGGTCGTCCGCGCGGGTGAGATCCAGGCGGCGCCCTGGGTGGGGGCCGAGGGGTCGCCCATCGCCGCCGGGCGCATCCTCGACACCCGCGAGCTCCCCGGGATCGCCATGAGCGGGACGAAGGCCCGCTTCCAGGTCTACGAGGACCTCCTCGCGACGCTCCCCTCCGACGCGCGGGGCACCGCCGGCGAGCGCTTCCTCGCCGTGCGCCAGGGGCCGAAGCTCGAGGACATGGGCCAGGTCGTGATCCCCACCGCCCTCGTGGAGCTGGTGCGTCCCCCGCGCGGGGGCGACGCGGCCGTGGTGCGCGTCCTCCGCCTCTTCGAGGACCTCGCCCCCGACCATCGCCTCGTGCGCTTCGACCCGGCGATGATGCGCGCCGGCACGCGCCTGGAGCCGGTCACCGCCTCCACGCAGCTCGCGGGGAAGGTCCGCTGGATCGCCTCGGAGCCGGTGCTGCCCACCATCGGCAGCTACGTCGTGATCGACATCCCGTCGAGTCGCGGGGTGAACACGGGGGACCGGTTCGAGATCTACGAGCCGCGCCGCGACATCCGCCCCGACGCGCCGATGCGCCCGGAGACCGCGGTGGCCCTCGTGCAGGTGGTGCGCACGACCCCCTTCGGCACCACGGCCGTGGTCCTCGGGAACGAGCAGCCGGCGATCAAGGCGGGGCAGCGGGTCCGGCGCGTGTCGTCGATGCGCTGACGTGATGCGCTGAAACTCCCGTTCGCCCGGGGGCGGTCCGGCCGCTAGATTTCCCGCTCGATGATCGCGCTCGCCCACCTCATCGCGCTGGTGTTCTACGTCGGCGCCGCCCTGCTCGCGGCGACCCCCTTCGTGCGCCCCATCGGCGCGCCCTTCCGGGGAGTCGTGGGCATGCTCGGCGCCGGGGTGGCCGCGCACCTCGCTGGCCTGCTCGCCTTCGTCACGGCGGCAGGCCAGCTCCCGTTGACGGGGCTCGGCCCCTCGCTCTCGTCCGCCGGGTTCGTGCTCGCCGCCACGCTCCTGGTGGTGGAGTTCCTCGCCCGCGACGTGAGCCTCTCGCTGCTCGCCGCCCCGCTGGCCGCGCTGCCGACCCTCTTCGCCACCGTGCTCGGGATGACCCCGGGGGCCGACCAGCCCGGACTGCGCGGCTTCTGGCTCGGGGCGCACATCGCCCTGAGCTTCGTGGGGATCGCCGCCTTCGGCACCGCGGGGGCGGCGGGGGCGCTCTACCTGATCGAGCGTCGCCAGCTCCGCTCCCGCCGCTTCGGGGCGATCCTCCGCTTCTTCCCCCCGCTGGCCACCCTCGACCGGGTGAACCACGTGTCGGCCCTCGCCGGATGGGTGTCGCTCACCCTCGGCATCGTCCTCGCCATCGCCTACTCGCTCGCCTACCGCGAGACCAACCTGGCGCAGATCCTCTGGGGGACGGGGGCGTGGATCGGGGTCAGCGGGATCGCCCTCGGGCGGGTCCTCGGGGGGTGGCAGGCGCGCCGCGCCGCCCTGTACTCGAGCATGACCTTCGTGGGGGTCCTCGTGCTCTACGTCGCCCTGCGGGTGGTGGTGACCGGCCAGGGCGGGAAGTTCCTGTGACCCGGAGCGTGGCGGGGCGGGACGGGCGGCGCCGGCCATGACGATCGTGGTGGTGGGGATGAGCCACCGCGGCGCTTCGCTGGAAAAGCGCGAGAAGGTGGCCTTCACCCCGGGGGAGATGGCGCCGGCGCTCACGGCGCTGCGCGAGCGGGGGAACGCGCGCGAGGCGGTGATGCTCTCCACCTGCAATCGCACCGAGATCTACCTCGTGGCGGGGGACGGGGAGGGGGATCCCGCCGAGGCCGCGTGGGAGCTGCTCGCCCGTCGCCTGGGGGAGGACCCGCGCCCCCTCGGCTACGCCTGGCGCGACGAGGAGGCGGTGGCGCACCTCTTCCGCGTGGGGCCGGGCTCGACTCCATGATCCTGGGGGAGGCGCAGATCCAGGGGCAGGTGCGCGACGCCTGGGAGCGGAGCCGCGCGCACGCGGGCGTGGTGCTCAACCGC
>DASWVQ010000396.1:0-6027 GCA_036401195.1 Gemmatimonadaceae bacterium | reverse complement strand
CAATCTGCAACGGCCCACGCGACCGGTAAACCGTCGCGCGCCCATCATCGCGGCGGGCGCGAGCGGGGCATCCAGGCACCGACGCGTCGTCGCGCCGGCCGGTTCGTTGGAAAACAGGAGAAGGACGAAAGGATCCATCGGTCCGTTGCGGGGAAGGCTCCTCGCGCCGGCCAGACGGGGTGATGATGAGGGGGGACGAGCTGGACCTGCTGACTGCTCCGTGTGCATTCCTCTTCCCGTGCCCCGGATGGGGTGAGAGGGGGGCCGCCGCCTTTGGAGACATGGGGGTTTTCGCCCTTTTCTTCTTTTCTCACCAAACGGTCCGGCGTGATGACCCACGCCCCGGGAAACGCCGCGGCGCACCGGCCCCCCTGTCGGCCGGACGCCGACGCCGCCCAGGCGGCCGCGATGTACATTCGGGGGATGACCGGGCCCATCGTACTCGTGATCGACGACGAGCCGCCCATCCGCCGGGCCGTGCGGCACGCGCTGTCACCGCAGGTCGCGCGCGTGATCGAGGCGGGGGACGCGCGCACCGGGCTGGATGTCGCTGCCGCGGAGCGTCCCGACGCCATCATCCTCGACCTCGGGCTCCCCGACGCGAGCGGGGCCGACGTGTGCCGCCAGCTCCGCGCCGCCACCTCCGCGCCGATCATCGTGCTCTCCGCGCACCATGCCGACGGCGAGAAGGTGGCGCTGCTCGACGCGGGCGCCGACGACTTCGTGACGAAGCCCTTCAGCACGGAGGAGCTCCAGGCCCGCGTGCGGGCGCAGCTCCGGCGCGCGGCCATGCTCCCCACCGCCACCGACGCGGCGGTCACCATCGGCGACCTCGTGATCGACCTCGCGCGCCGCACCGTGCAGCGGGACGGGGCGGCGATCCACCTCACCCGCACCGAGTGGAGCCTGCTGCACGCCTTCCTCGCCCATCGGGGGCGCCCGCTCACCCACGCGCAGCTCTTCCGCGCGGTGTGGAACCAGCCCGCGGGGGACCCGCAGCAGTACCTCCGCGTGCACGTCGCCAACCTGCGCCGCAAGCTGGAGCGCGACGCGCTGCGTCCGCAGCTCATCATCACCGAACCGGGCGTGGGCTACCGGTTCACCACCGGCGCGTGAGCCTCGCGGCCAGCCGGGGTGCCCCTGCGCCCGCGGGGCCCGCGTGGCGCGAGGGCGCGGCGTGGATCGCGGCGGCGGTGGTCGTCACCGTGGGGCTCCGGCTCGTCCGCGCCCACGTGGGGCCGGTGCACGTGGCGATCGCCTACCTCCTCGTCGTCCTCGGCGGGAGCGCCCGCTGCGGGCGCCGCGTGGGAATGGCGCTCGCCGCGCTCTCCTTCCTCGCGTTCAACTTCTTCTTCGTCCCTCCGTACGGCACGCTGCGGGTGCACGACCCGCTCGACTGGCTCGAGCTCCTCGCCTTCTTCGCCACGGGGGCGGTGACCGCGCAGCTCCTGCACCGCGCGCAGGGGGCGGCGCGCGCCGCCGAAGCGCACGCCGGCGAGCTGCGTCGGCTCGCCCGCCTCGGCGGTGAGGCACTCCACGCCGCCCACGCCGACGACGCGGCCGCCGCGATCGCCCGCACGATCCGCGAGGAGACCGGCGTCGAGCGGTGCGAGCTGTACCTGCGCGACGCCGCCACCGGGCAGCTGGCGATCGTCGCCCAGGCGGGCGAGGTCACCGATCCCGCGACGGAGGGGGATCCCTTGGGCGCACGCACCGTGCAGGAGCTCCTCATCGCCGCCGACGCGCGCAGCCTGCTCATGCCCCTCATGGTGAGCGACCGGCAGGTGGGGCTGCTCTCGCTGCGCTCCGCGCAGGTGATCGCCCCCGACCTCGCGGCGCATCCCTTCACCCGCGCCCTCGCGCAGTACGCGGCGCTGGGCCTGGAGCGCATCGCGCTCTCCCGCGCCGCCGCGCGCGCCGAGGCGCTGCATGAGGCCGACCGGCTCAAGGACGAGCTGCTCTCCGCGGTGTCGCACGACCTGCGCACTCCCCTCACCTCCATCAAGGCCACGGCGCACGAGATCGCCCTCGCCGGCGACGAACGCGGGGAACTGATCGAGGGGGAGGCGGACCGGCTCAACCGGTACGTCACCAACCTGCTCGACCTGTCGCGGCTCAACGCCGGCGCGGTGCCGGTGCACCTGGAGCTGGTGCCCGTGGAGGAGGTGGCGGGCGCGCTGCTCCAGGAGGTGTCGGCGCTCCCCGGGGGCGCGGCGCTGCGGGTGGAGCTCGCCGGCGACGATGCGCTCCTCGTGGGCCGGCTCGACCTCGTGCTCACCCTGCGCGCGCTGGTGAACCTCGTGGAGAACGCCCTGCGCCATTCGCCTGGCGACGTGATGCTCCGCGTGCGCCGCGCGGGCGGGGAGGTGCGATTCGAGGTGCTCGACCGGGGGCCGGGGATTCCCGCCGCGGATCGTGCCCGGCTCTTCGAGCCCTTCCAGCGCGGTGCCTCGCAGCGCGGCGACGGCGCGGGGCTCGGGCTCCCGATCGCGCGGCGCCTGGTCGAGGCCCAGGGGGGCACCCTCGAAGTCGAGGACCGGGAGGGCGGGGGCACGGCCTTCACCGTCCGCCTGCCGCGCGCCGAGATCGGGGCGGGCGTGCACGCGTCTTGATGAAATCTTGATGCGGGCGCGCCGCACCTTTGTGCGGCGTTGACGCGACCCGCCCCAGATTCGGGGCATGAGTCCACGCTTCAAGCAGCTCCTGCTCGGCAGGCCCCGCGACGTCCAGGACGAGCGCACCTGGCACACGATCTCCCTCGTCGCGGTGCTGGCCTGGGTGGGGCTCGGCGCCGACGGGCTGTCCTCGTCGGCGTACGGTCCCGACGAAGCCTTCCGGGCCCTCGGCGACCACGCGTACCTCGCGGTGGCCCTCGCGGCGGCGACCGCGCTCACGGTGCTGATCATCTCCGTCGCCTACTCGCAGATCATCCGCCGCTTCCCCTTCGGCGGGGGCGGGTACGTGGTGGCGACCGAGCTCCTCGGCCCGCGCTGGGGGGTGGCGTCGGGGGCGGCGCTCCTCGTGGACTACGTGCTCACCATCTCGGTGTCGATCGCGAGCGGCGCCGACCAGGTCTTCAGCGTCCTCCCCCCGGCGGCGGCGCGCTGGAAGCTGCTGCTGGAAGGCGCGGTCATCCTGCTGCTCATCCTCCTCAACCTGCGCGGGGTGAAGGAATCGGTGGCGGTGCTGGCTCCCGTCTTCGGGCTCTTCCTGCTCACGCACGCGGTGCTGATCGTGGGCGGGCTCGGGATGCACGCCCACGACGTGCCCCGGCTCGCCGCCGGGGTGCGCGACGGCTTCCACGAGGGCCTCGGGACGCTCGGCGCCGTGGGGCTGTTCGCCGTCTTCCTCCGCGCCTACTCGATGGGGGCCGGCACCTACACCGGGATCGAGGCGGTCTCCAACGGGCTGCAGATCATGCGCGAGCCCAAGGTGCAGACGGCGCGCCGCACGATGACGCTGATGGCGGTGTCGCTCGCCCTCACCGCCGGCGGCATCCTCACCCTCTACCTGCTGTTCGGCGTGCGGCCGGAACCGGGGCGCACCATGAACGCCACCCTGCTCGACCGCTTCGCGGGGGGCTGGCGCCCCGGCGGCCTCCCCCTGGGCGCGGGCTACGTGACGCTCACCCTGGCCGCGGAGGCCGCGCTGCTCTTCGTCGCGGCGCAGGCCGGCTTCATCGACGGGCCGCGCGTGATGTCGAGCATGGCCATCGACTCCTGGCTCCCGCACCGATTCGCGCAGCTCTCCAGCCGGCTCACCATCACCGACGGCGTGCTCCTCATGGGTGGGGCGGCGCTGGCCACCCTCGTGTACACGCGCGGCAGCCTCACCGCGCTCGTGACGATGTACTCGATCAACGTCTTCGTCACCTTTTCCCTGTCGCAGCTGGGGATGCTCCGCTACTGGATGCGCACGCGGGGCGAGGGGCGGCGGCGCGGCTTCGCCATCCACGGCGTCGCCCTCCTCCTCTGCGCGGGGATCCTCATCGGCATCGTGTACGAGAAGTTCGCCCTCGGCGGCTGGGTCACCCTCCTGGCCACCGGCACCGTGGTGGGGGCGTGCTACCTGATCCGCCGTCACTACCGCCGCGTGGAGCAGAACCTCGCGCGGCTGGACCGCATCATGGACGCGCTCCCGCGCGAGGATCCCTCCGTGGTGCCCCCGCTCGACCGCCGCCGCCCGACCGCGGTGCTCCTCGTGGGCGGCTATGGCGGGGTGGGGGTGCACGCCATGCTCACCATCCAGCGGCTCTTCCCCGCCCACTTCCGCAACATGGTGTTCGTGTCGGTCGCCGTGATCGATGCGGCCACCATGAAGGGGGTCCAGGAAGTGGATCGGCTGCGCGCCGGGACGGAGGCGTCGCTCCGGCGCTACGCCGACCTCGCACGGCGGTTCGGGCTCGCCACCGAGTGGCGCATGGCCGTGGGCACCGACGTGCTCGACGAAGGGGAGGCGCTCTGTGCGCAGGTGAAGGCCCAGTACCCGCGCGCGGTGTTCTTCCTGGGGAAGCTCATCTTCGAGCACGAGACCTTCCTGCAACGGCTGCTGCACAACGAGACCGGCTACGCGCTGCAGCGCCGGCTCCAGTTCCGCGGGCTGAACGCGATGGTGCTGCCGGTGCGCGTGGTCGGTGCCGCAGACGGGCCGGCGCCGCGGGCGTCGGCGCACCCGGCGCGCGCCCACCCCGAACCATCGTCACCCGCCGTCGCGTGAGCGGAGGCATCCCATGACACAGCACGACGCATCCACCACGACAGTGATCCCGGCGGAGGACTTCGTGGGCGCGCTCTGCACCGTCGACCCGGTCGCCTGGCGCAGGGCCGCCCTCGCCGCGGCGCGCGACCCGGGGCTCCCCGCGGCGCTCGCGGCCCTGGAATCGGCGCTCGGGCAGGTCGAGCGACTCCGGCTCTGGTACCTCGAGGACGACATGGAAAGCGCGCTGTACCGCCTCACCACGCACGAGGCCGCGGGGGTGGTGCACGGCTCGCGGGAGTTTCAGTGCCTCCGTGCCGCGAGCTGGCGGGCGACGGAGGCCCTGGCCTGCGCGACGCTCGAGGATGGGGCCCGGCGGGTCATCGCCGGCCCCTTCCTCGCCATCATCGCGCCGGGATCGCCCACCGGATCACGCGACGCGTCCCTCCCCCCTCGTCCACGAGCATGATGAACTGGCGACCGTCGCTCCCCGTGGTCACCGCGGCGGGCACCGCCGCGCGGAGGAAGTCGATGCCGAGGGGGCTCTGGACGGTGCGCACGGTCGCGCCCCCGTCGGTGGTCTCCCAGAGGCCGGAGCGATCGCTGATGTCGTGCTCCTCCCCACCCCCGAACACGATGTGGCGCTCGTCAGCGGGATCCACCCAGATGCTGCGCACGTAGGTGTAGCGCGGCGACTCCTGCGTGAACTCGTGCAGGAAGCGCCAGCTCCCCGTGGGCTCCAGCGCGACCAACCCTCCCTCGACTCCCACGAACAGGCGGCTGGCGGCGGTGGCGTGCGCGGGGAAGCTGGCGAAGCCGTTGATGCGCCGGTTCTCGATCTCGTGGATCACCAGCGACCCGTCGCCCAGCGCCGGCTGGTCACGCTGGCTCACGTCGTACCGGCGCACCCACGCGTCGTCGAGCGGGGCCTCGCACCCCTGGTACAGCCGGTCGCCGAGCACGTGGAGCTGGCAGTCGTAGGTGGCCATCTCCTCGCGCACCCCGTGCACGATCGTCCAGCTCGCGCCGTCGTCGCGCGAGCGCGCGATGTTGGTGCCCGAGGCCACGGCGTACAGCACCGGGGTGGCGGAGGGTGCCGCCCCCACCTGGAGCGCGAGGTCGTGCACCCCCAGCGGATCGCCGGTGAAGTCCGACACCAGCCCCCCGCCCGCCGCCGCCCAGGTGGTGCCACCGTCGCTGGACCGGTACACGGGCTGCACCCCGGCCGCCGTCGGATACCCCGCGGCGTAGAGCGTCCCCGTGGCCGGCCAGCCGCGGAGGACGTGCACGTCGAGCCCCGGCAACCCGGCGAGCTGCCAGCCGCCGCTCCCC
>DASWVQ010000395.1:0-1962 GCA_036401195.1 Gemmatimonadaceae bacterium | reverse complement strand
GCACCGCCACCGTGTCCACCCACCGCGTGTACGCCCGCTCGCGCCGCAGCAGCGGCGGGAGCCGGTCGTAGTCCGGTCGCCCCACGAGCATCGCGTGCGCGAAGCCGTTCATCTCCCCGATCATCTCGGTGTGCAGGATCCGGTTCTCGGGGTTCGGGTGCATGAGCAGCTGGACCTGCGGCGCACGGTGCCGCACGAACTCGCCGACCGTGTCGGTCACAAAGGTGATGTGCCCGCCGAGCGCGCGCAGCATCCGCTCCGACGCTCGCCAGGTGCCCCCTGAGTCGGAGACGACCTTCTTCCCGTTCAGCATGATGTTCCGGTCGTCGTACGCGAGCGCCACCAGCTCGCGCCCGGGATCCCCCGCCAGCCACCCGGCGAGTGGCGCGGCATGACTCGGCTCGAAGTTGTAGTTCGCGTCGAGGAAGACGATGCGATCCAGCCAGGCGGGCAGCCGCGTCGCCCCCTCGATGAACCCGAACATCAGCGACCCGCCCCCGCTGTGCCCCGCCAGCGTCACCCGCTGCCGCGACGGATTGCCCGCGGCGGCGCGGACCTCGTCCACCGCGCGCACGATGCGCGCGTTCGCGCTGTCGTAGCCGAGCCCGCGCCGCCAGGCGGGCCAGCTCAGCCCCCGCGCCTCGAGGTAGGCGACGACCGCCTGCGGGCGCCCCATCGTGCGCAGCATCCGCACCTGCGCGCCGATGTGCTGGATGTCGTAGTGCCAGTCCATGCCCTCGTCGAGGCGACGGCCGATCGTCTGCGCGGTGGTGTTCCCGTTGGGGAGCGCGTAGAGGATCAGGTCCAGCGGCTGACGCGGGTCAACGTGCGCGGGCGCGACGAGGGTGACCGTGATCCCCGGCTCGAGGTGGAGCACGGTGACCTGCTCGCCGAAGGAGCCGCTGGGCACGGGGCGTCGGGGCGCCTGCGCCTGCGCGCTGACCGTGGCGACCGTGAGCAGGGCGACGACGCCGACGCCGAGTCTCGATCGCATTCAGCGCCGCGCAGGCGTGGTTGCAGCGACGCCGCTCACGAACCCGGCCACGGCGTCCACGAGCCCGGTCGCGAGCGGCACGTCGGGCCCGCGATAACTCGGCATCTGGCCCGCCATGTCCGGAGGCGACTGCTTGAGGACATGATTCATCCCCGCGATGCGCGCCACCTGGCAGCGGGGGTTCGCACGCTGGAGGAGGTCCGCCTCTTCCGGAGCGACCTGCAGGTCGTGCGCCCCCTGCACGATGAGGCAGGGGACGTCGACCCGCGCGAGCTCCTGCGCCGCCGAGTAGCGGAACCAGGAGATCAGGTACGGCTGCACGCTGGGGCGGAAGAGGGCGGCGAGCATTGGGGGGGTGGAGTCCACCGTGGAGCCGCGCCGGAGCCGCGCGAGGATCGTGTCGCTCTGCGCCAGCAGCGGCGCCGGCAGCTGCTTCGCGAGCTGGTCGTGGAGCACCGCGTGAGCGGGGCGCGCGGGCCCGTCGAGCGAGATGTACGCGGCGGCGGGTGCCTCGCGCAGGGCGAGGAGCCCCAGCAGCGCCCCCTCGCTGTGCCCCGCGACGATCACGCGCGCGAAGCGGCGGTCGCCCTGGAGGAGGCGGATCCAGCCCGCCACGTCGCCGGCAAGCATCTCGAAGGTGAGCTGCGACTCCGGGATCGACGCCGACGCGCTGCCCCCCACGCCGCGCTTGTCGAAGCGGAGCGAGGCGATGCCGCGCACCGCGAGCGACTCGGCGAGCTGGCGCAGCGACGCCGGCGTGAGGCCCGGCCCGTTGCCGTCACGATCGGTGGGACCGGAGCCGGCGATGAGGAGCACGACCGGCACGGGGCCCCGATGCCGCGGCACGAGGAGGGTGCCGGCGAGCTGGCCCGGCTCGCGGGGGAGGAGGACCGTCTCCGACGTGGGTGGCGCCGGCTCCGCCGGGGTGACGGTCGTGGCGGGGCGCGCCGGCTGCCCGCAGCTGGCGA
>DASWVQ010000394.1:0-13067 GCA_036401195.1 Gemmatimonadaceae bacterium | reverse complement strand
CGCGCAGCTCGCCGCGATGCTCGGGCTCCCCTTCGCCTTCGCGTCGCACTTCGCCCCGCGGATGATGATGCAGGCGATCCAGGTCTATCGCTCGGGGTTCCGGCCCTCCTCGCGCCTTTCGGCGCCCTACGTGATGCTCGGCGTCAACGTGATCGCGGCGGATACCGACGCGGAGGCGCGGCGGCAGTTCACGTCGCTCCAGCAGGCGTTCGTGAACCTTCGATCGGGGCGTCCCGGGCCCCTGCCGCCCCCGGTGGACGACCTGGAGGAGCGCCTCGCCCCGGCCGACCGGCTCACCCTGGGGGAGATGCTGGCCTGCTCGGTGGTCGGCGGCCCCGACGCGGTGCGCCAGGGGCTCGCGGAGTTCGTGGCGCGCACGGGCGCGGACGAGCTGATGATCGCGTCGCAGGTGTTCGATCACGCGGCGCGGCTGCGCTCGTTCGAGATCGCGGCGGCGGCGAGGGGGTGACCGGGGTCGGACGGCCGTGCTGGCGTTGACCGTCCAAGGCGAACTGCGGGGCGGGGGCCTCGGCCCTCGGGCGTCGGGCCTCGGCCTCGAATCGGAAGCGAGCGGCGCGTGAGGGCGCGCGCGCTCGATCGCCCCGGCGGGTAACCTCACGAGGTGTGCGCGCTAAAGGGCCGCGAAGCGGCCCAGGCGCGCTTCCGATTTCGCGCCGAGGCCCGACGCCCGAAGCCCGAAGCCCTTGCCTGTCGTTGACGTTGACCGCGGGGCGCGGACCTCGGCCCCCTCGCGTCAGTGCTTGCCGTGCCCCTTGCCGTGGCCCTTCCCCTTCCCCTTCTTCGCGTGCCCCTTCTTCCCCCCTCGCCCCCCGCGATCGGAGTCCGCGCGCGAGTCGCCGTCGCCATCGTCCCGCCCGGCGGATGACGCGGCGTCGACCACGCGGAACCGCCGGGTGTCCCACGCCCGAAGGAACGCCGAGTCGCCGGAGGCGATCAGCCGCGTGTTCGCGGACGGCACGTCGCGGAAGGCGACGGTCGCCGTGCGATCGCCGGGGAGGCCGGCCATCGCCTGCTCGAGGGCGACGCTGGTCCTCACGTAGTCCTCCACGCTGAGTCCCGACCCCTCGATCGCCGCGTGTGCGCGGGGCTCCGCCTCGAGCGCCGCTTCCACGCGCTCCATCTCCTCGTCGCCCGCGCCGCGAAGTCGCATCGGTGAGGGGAGCGCCACCCCATCGAGGGTGTCGAGCGCCCGCTGCGCGACGAGCCAGCGACGATAGCGGTCGCTGGTGACTTCGTAATCGAGGGCGGGCGTGGGCGCGCCGGCATCGGTCGCGAGGGCGGTGTCGCCGTCGGTGAGCGTCGACTCGTCGGCGGAGGCGCCGGCGCAGGCGGACAGCGCCAGCGTCGTGAGCAGCAAGGCGGCGTACCGGCGGAGGTCAGGGCGGCGCCGTGCCCCGCGGCGGGGCGCGCCACGTCGTCCCTGGGGGATGGTCCTGCGATCGCGGCATGTCATGGACCTCCGACATGGCAACATCCGGGCACGTGGGTCGTGGCGACGCGGGGAGGACGGCGGCTCCTTCCCTCATGCCCGTCCGTCGAGCCGTTGGGCCCGCGTCAAGGGACGTCCGCGAGCGCCAGCACGGCCTCCGGGGACAGCCCCCGCTCGCGCAGCTCCCGGATCGAGAGGGCGTGGTGCCGCTTGGCGAGGCGGCGGCCCTCGGCGTCGCGCACGAGGGGAAGGTGGCACCAGGCGGGGGGCGCGGCGCCGAGGGCGCGATACACGAGGAGCTGCCGCGCGGTGGAGCGCAGGAGGTCCTCGCCGCGCACCACCTCGGTGATCCCCATGGCGATGTCGTCGGCCACCACGGCGAGCTCGTAGGCGGGGACGTCGTCCTTGCGCCACACGATGAAGTCGCCGAAGTCCGCCCCCGCGGTGAACTCCTGCGGGCCGCGGCAGGCGTCGGTGAAGCGCACCACCTCGCCGTCGGGGACGCGGAAGCGCCAGACCGTGCCGGCCGGCGATGCCGCGTCGCTCCCCGTCCCGGGCGGTGGGCGGAGCGCGGGCGGAAAGATCGCCTCGGCGCCCTCCTCGTCGTCGTGGGGCGCATGCGCCGCGTCGCGCAGGTCGCGTCGCGACAGCCCGCTGGGGTACACCACCCCCGCGTCGCGAAGGCGGCGCCATGCCTCCTCGAAGACGAACCGGCGTTGCGACTGGTGGTACGGGCCCTCGCTCCATTCCACCCCGAGCCAGCGCAGGTCCTCGATCGCATGCGCGGCGGACTCCGGGCGGCAGCGCAGGGGGTCGAGGTCCTCGATCCGGAGGATCACCGACCCGCCGGCATCGATCGCGCGACGCCACGCCGCGTGGAAGGTGCGGGCGTGGCCGACGTGCATGTCGCCGGTGGGGGTCGGGGCGATGCGGCCGCGGTAGGGCATGGCGGGCAAAGCTAGTGGGCGGGGGTGAAGATCGGCGCAGGGGCGGGGACCGGGGGCCAGGGAACCAGGCGCGACGCCCGGCCGAGCCCCCCTCGCGGCGCGCCGGCCGCCAGCCCATGACCCCCTGTCCCCCCGCCCCCCGTTAGTTTAGATCGGACGCCCCAGAACGGGCTCGTGCGAGCGTGGGACCACCCTCCCGGCCGCGCGGCCCTGCTAACCTCGAAGCACATGGCAACCAGGACCGCCGCGGCGCCGAAGAAGACCCAGGGCGCCTTCGATCCCCAGGACGTGCTGCGCGACTACCGCATCGCCGTCCGCAGCCGGAACGTGAGCACCCTCGCGCGGGGCGAGGTGATGCTCGGCCGCGCGATGTTCGGCATCTTCGGCGACGGGAAGGAGGTGGCGCAGGTCGCGCTCGCCCGCGCCGTCCAGGCCGGCGACGTGCGCTCGGGGTACTACCGCGACCAGACGCTGATGTTCGCGCTGGAGCTGCTCGACGTGCGGCAGTTCTTCGCCCAGCTCTACGCCCACACCGACGTGGAGGCCGATCCCGCCTCCGCCGGCCGCGGGATGAACGCGCACTTCGCGACGCGCATGCTGGACGAGCAGGGGGAGTGGAGGAACCTCACCCGGAGCCCGCACTCCGCCGCCGACGCCTCGCCGACCGGCTCGCAGATGCCGCGGCTGCTCGGGCTGGCCTACGCGTCGAAGCTGTACCGCAATCTCCCCGAGCTGCACGACCTCACCGAGTTCTCGAACCAGGGGAACGAGATCGCCTTCGGCACGATCGGCAATGCGTCGTGCGCGGAGGGGGTGTTCTGGGAGGCGGTCAACGCGGCCGGCGTGCTCCAGGTGCCGATGCTCCTCTCCGTGTGGGACGACGGCTACGGGATCTCGGTGCCCAACGAGCTGCAGGTGACGAAGTCGAACATCGGCACCCTGCTCGAGGGATTCCGGCGCACCCCGGGGAAGGGAGACGGCTACGAGCTGGCGACCGTGCGCGGGTGGGACTACCCGGCGCTGGTCGACACCTACCGCGCGGTGTCGGCGGTGGTGCGGAAGGAGCACGTGCCGGCGGTGGTGCACGTGATCGAGCTGACGCAGCCGCAGGGGCACTCCACCTCCGGGAGCCACGAGCGCTACAAGTCGAAGGAGCGCCTGGAGTGGGAGAAGGAGCACGACGGCCTGCGCGTGATGCGCCGCTGGATGCTCGAGCAGGGGATCGCCACGGAGGGTGAGCTCGACGCGCTGGAGGAGGAGGAAGCCGCCCACGTGCGGGCGGCGCGCGACGAGGCGTGGAACGCCTACGAGCAGCCGATCCGCGACGAGGCGGCGAGCGTCGTCGCCATCATGAGCGAGGTGGCGGAGGCGAGCGCGAAGGCGCGCGGGACGGTGGAGGCGCTGCGCGACGAGCTGGCGCGCCGCCGCGACCCGCTGCGCCGCGACGTGACGATGGCCGTGCGCCGCGCCCTCTTCGCCGTGCAGCGCGAAGGCGCCGACGTGGGCGCCCCGCTCGCGCGCTGGCTCAAGGCGCAGGCGCCGGTCAACGACGCGCGCTACCACACGCACCTGCTGGCCGAGGGCGCGGACGCCTGGTCGCGGGTGCCGGTGGTGCCGCCGGCGTACGACGAGGCCTCGGTCGAGGTGGACGGCTACAAGGTGGTCAACGCCTGCTTCGACGCGGCGCTGAAGCGCGACCCGCGGGTGGTGGCGTTCGGCGAGGACGTGGGGAAGCTGGGCGACGTGAACCAGGGGTTCGTGGACCTCCAGGCGCGCTACGGCGAGCTGCGCGTGGGCGACGCGGGGATCCGCGAGGCCACGATCGTGGGGCAGGGGCTCGGGCTCGCGATGCGCGGGCTCCGGCCGATCGCCGAGATCCAGTACCTCGACTACCTGCTGTACGGGCTCCAGGTGATGTCCGACGACCTCGCGACGCTGCGCTACCGCACCGCGGGCGGGCAGAAGGCGCCGGTGATCATCCGCACGCGGGGCCATCGCCTCGTGGGGGTGTGGCACTCGGGATCGCCGATGGGGATGATCGTGCACGCGCTGCGCGGGATGCACGTGGTGGTGCCGCGCGACATGACGCGCGCCGCGGGCTTCTACAACACGCTGCTCCAGCAGGGCGACCCGGCGCTCGTGGTGGAAGTGCTCAACGGCTACCGCCTCAAGGAGCGCCTCCCCACGAACGTGGACACGATGACGATCCCCCTCGGCGTCCCCGAGGTGCTGCGCGAGGGGAGCGACGTGACGATCGTGACCTACGGGGCCTGCTGCCCGATCGCCCTCGAGGCGGCGAAGCTGCTCGCCGAGCACGCCGGGGTGGAGGCGGAGGTGATCGACGTGCAGTCGCTCCTGCCCTTCGACGTGCGCGGCATGATCGTGGAGTCGCTGAAGAAGACGAACCGCGTGCTCTTCCTCGACGAGGACGTGCCGGGGGGCGCGAGCGCCTACATGATGCAGGAAGTGCTCGAGCGGCAGGGCGGTTTCCACTGGCTCGACGCGATGCCGCGCACCCTCGCCGCCGCGGCGCATCGCCCCGCGTACGGCCGCGACGGCGACTACTGGTCGAAGCCCGGCGTGGAGGACGTGTACGACGTGGTGTCCGAGATGGTGCGGGAATGACCGCTAGGGCCGCGGCGCCCGGTCCGGTGGGTCGAGCCGCACCTCGCTGAGCCCGAGCCGCTCGAGCAGCCCCTTCGCGATCGCCGGCCCGCGCCCGCTCACCCGGCGCACCGCCACGAGCCGCTGCCGGTACCACTGGCCGCGGCGCGACGCGAGGTCGTCGTAGCGCACGCCGCCCCCGCTGGAGCTCGAGTGGATGATGCGGCCGTTGCCCGCGTAGAACGCCACGTGGCTGATCGGCTCCCCGGGGTTGGCGAACATCACCAGGTCACCCGGGCCGGCGGCGTCCCATCGCGTGGGGCGTCGCGTCCCCGCCACCGCCTGCTGCCGCGAGGTGCGCGGCAGCTGCACCCCCTCGCGCCGGTAGACGTACTGCACGTAGCCGGAGCAGTCGAAGCCGGTGCGCGGCGAGGTGCCGCCCCACTTGTACGGGACGCCCAGGTAGTCGTCGGCGCGCGCGAGGACGCGGGTGCTCCCCGCGCTGCTCCCCCCGGATGGCACGGGGATGGGCACGTCGACGGTGGGATCCGGGATCGGGATGGCGACCCCGCCCACGCGCACCGTACAGCCGGTGACGGTGGCGACGATCGTGGCGGCGAGGGTGCGCGTGAGGGCAGCGCGGAGGGAGGCGGGATACATCGGGCGAAGCTCCGGACGGCGGGACGACACCCTCCGGGAATGCACGCGGCCGGCCATGCGGGCGCGGCTGGCGCAAGGCGGTGCGAGGCAACGAGTTCGCGCCAAGCGGCATCCGGCGGAGGAGCGTCGCGTCGTCTCCGCGGGAGGACAGCGGGTGTCCCCCGCCGTCATCGTGAGCGAAGCGAAGATCTGGCCCCGGTGCGCCGGCGCCGGATCCTTCGCTGCGCTCAGGATGCCAGCGGCGGCCGCACGCGTTCGTACGCATGCGCCAGCGCGAGCAGCAGCGCGTCGTCACCAGGGAGTCCCACGAAGGAGATGTTCAGCGCGGGCATTCCATCGGCCCCGGTGCCGGCGGGCACGGAGACTTCCGGAAGCCCCATCCAGTTGCCGAATCCGAGCGGGGTGCGCACGTCGGGCCAGGGATCCACCGCGCGCGGGGCGTTGAAGGGCATGGTGGGATACACCATCGCGCGCACCCCCGCCGCGCGCATGGAGGCGGCGAGCGACGCCACCACCGCCTCGCGCGATCGCGCGAACGACCGGCCCGCGGGATCGTCGCCGAGGGGGCGCCCCAGCAGGGGGAGGCACTCGTCGAAGGTGGCGGGGAGGACATCATAGAACGCGCGGTAGGCGGGATATCCGCGCCGCATCGCGGCGAGCGGATCGCGCGAGCGGCGGGCGAAGTACGCGTGCAGCGCGTTGGCCGTCACCGCGGGGGCGCGCGAGTCCACCGGCACGTCGCCGCGCGCGGTTGCCGCGGTGGCGAAGGCCTCGCGCACGTTCACGCGCGTCACCGCGGCGTCGAAGGGGTCCACGAGCGCGCCGGCGTGCCCGAGGTCGCGCACGGCGCGATCCCACGCCACCAGCGCCTCGGCGGTCATCTGCGCGCGCGGGGCGTGCACCTCCACGATGCCCAGGCGCGCGCCGCGGAGCGCGTCGTCGCGCAGCGCACCGAGCACGTCGCCATTCCGCGCCGCGGTGAGGGCGAGGGGATCCGAGGGGTCGGCGCCGGCGATCGCGGCGAGGAGGAGGGCGGCGTCGGCCGCGCTGCGCGCGAGCGGGCCGTGCGTGTCGAGCCAGGGCCAGGTGGGGATCACCCCGGTGCGCGGCACCAGCCCGAAGGTGGGCTTCATCCCCACCACGCCGGTGAACTGCGCCGGGATGCGGTTGGAGCCGCCGTCGTCGGTGCCGAGGGCGGCGAAGGCCATTCCCGTGGCGACGGCCACCGCGGAGCCGGCGCTCGATCCCCCCGGCGTGCGCGTGCCGGTGGCGTCGTGCGGGTTGAGCACCTGGCCGGTGAGGCTGCTCGTGCCGTTGCCGCGGTACGCGAAGTCGTCGGCGGCGGTCTTGCCGAGCACGATCGCGCCGGCGGCGCGGAGCCGCGCGACTTCCAGCGCGTCGCGCGACACCGCGTCGGGAAAGAGGCGCGCCCACTCCGCGCTCGACCCGGTGGTGGGAAGTCCCGCCATGTCGTAGATGGACTTGGCGAAGACGGGAACGCCGTCGAGGGGGCCGCGGGTGCGACGCGCCCGCAGTCGCGCATCGGCGGCGCGGGCCTCGGGAAGGGCGCTGTCCGCGAGCTGGTCGATCGCGCGCCATCGGGCGCCCTCGGCGCGGCAGCGGTCGAGCGCGCGCGCGGTGATCTCGGCGGCGGTCCAGAGGCCGCGGCGTCGCCCTTCCTGGTAGCCCGCGATCGTGCCGGTGAGCGGGTCGTCGGCGAGGGTCAGGAGCTTCGGCAGGGGGAGCGCGACGAGCGCGGCGAGCTGGATGAGGGCGTCGCGGCGGGTGGGGGACATGGGGGCGGGAGGGCTGGGTGGGGAAACCCAACGGACGGCTGGGGCTCTCGGCCCTCGGCTTTCGGCCCTCGGCACGGATTCGGAAGCGAGCGGCGCGCGGGGGCGCGCGCGCTCGATCTTCCTCATCCGGAGAAGTTCAACACATGCGGTTCGTGCGCCCAGGGGCGCTTCCGATTCCGCAGCCGAGAGCCGAGGGCCGAGGGCCGAGGGCCTCAGCCGGCAGTTGCTCCCGACAATTGGCGCCCGCGACGCTCGCGCGTCAACGGGCCCCGCCCCCAGGGTCAGGCGCGACGGCGCGCCGTGAGGAGCCCGCGACCGCGCGCGGCGTTGCTCGCCATCGACCAGCGCATCCAGGCATTGACCAGCGCTTCCGGCCCGCGCAGGAGCGCGTAGTCGTCGCCGCGCTTCGTCTTCTCGGCCGAGTCGAGCTTGGTGAACTTCGTGTGCAGCTCCCCTTCGGCGGTCTGGAGCTGGGTGTCGTTGAGGGTGCCAAGCCAGCGGCTCGTGATCTTCTCGGGCATCTTCATGGGCAATTCCTCCGCGACCGTGGTGACCCCTGGCCTGCGCGGGTGCGCAGGGCCTGCATGTCGGCGCCGCCGCCAGGAGCCGGTGCCGGACTGCCGCGAACGAGCTTCGCGCATGCAAAAGGGGCCCGCTCGCTTTGGCAGGCCCCTGGGACGGAACTTGTCCGCGCCCGGGGGCGCGTATGTCGCTCTACGAAAGATAGCGCGGGGAAGGGGGGGCCACAAGGACACGGGAGGGTGCCGCGGGTGGTCGCGCGCCCCGGATTCCGGGCGCACGAACCGTTTCGCATGGCGCCGCATGGCGCTCGCCCCGCACTCGCCGGCGCGCGCGCGTGAAAAACTCGTGGAGCGCCAGCCCCGGGCGGGAGGTGCCGATGCGTCAGCTGCCCGCGTTGAGCTCCGCGTCGGCGTCGGCCGGCGTCGCGTCCTCGTCGCCGGGCTCCGGCTCGCCGGAGGCCGCGCGTTCCTGCCGGCGCTGCGCCTTCTCCTCCTTCTTCGCCTTCCGCTCGAGCTCCCGCTGTCGCTTCTCGTGCTGGTAGTTGGGCTTCCTGGCCATGTGGCTCCCGGGTTCGTCGTGTCGTCGTGAAGCGGCCGCGAGCCGTCCCGTGCGAAGGCCCTCGCGAGAGCGAGGGCCCCTGTCCGTGGCGGTGGATGCGCGGGGCGCATGTGTCGCTCCTTCGAGCATACCCGCTCGGGGGGCGGGGGGCAACCGCGACGGATCGGGTCGCCCCCGGCCACGACGGACGAGCAGCCTGAGCCGACCGGGCTCCGCCGGGCGCGGGCAGAATTCCTGCGATGCGCGACGTCCATCGTCCAGCGTTGCCCGGAGCCTTCCCGTGACCGACCGCGACCGAGAATCGACACCAGGCCCGCGGCGCGGCGACCTCGCATCGCCCGCCCCGGGCCCGCGAGCCGACACCGCCCTCCAGCGGAGCGAAGAGCAGTACCGGATGATCGTGGACGAGGCGCGCGACTACGCCATCCTCACGACCGACCCGGACGGTCGCGTCACGAGCTGGTCGCCCGGTGCCGCCGCGATCTTCGGCTGGTCGGGGGAGGAAGCGCTGGGCCGCATGGTGGACTTCACCTTCACCCCGGAGGACCGCGCGGCGGGCGAGCCGGCGCGGGAGCGCGCGCTGGCGCGGGCCAACGGCGTCGCCCCCGACGTGCGCTGGCACCTGCATCGCGACGGGGGGCGCGTGTTCATCGAGGGCACGATGCGCGCCCTTCGCGATCCCTCCGAGGGACTGCGGGGCTACCTGAAGGTGGGACAGGACGTCACCGCGCGCCGGGCCACAGAGGAGGCGCTGCGGCAGGCGCTCGCCGACGTGGAGCAGAGCGTGTCCGAGCGCACCGCCGAACTGGCGCAGGCGCTCGTGGAGCGCGACCGGCTTCGCCGTGAACTGTCGGCCGCCGAGGAAGAGGAACGTCGTCGCCTCTCGCGCGAGCTGCACGACCAGCTCGGCCAGCACCTCACCGCGTTCGCGCTGGGGCTGGCCGACGTGCGGCGCCTGCTCGCCGAGGGCGCGCCGGCGGAGCCGCGGCTCGCGCAGCTCGAGGAGCTCACGCGCATGATGACGCGCGACGCGCGCTACCTCGCCCTCGAGCTGCGCCCCCCGGAGCTGGACGACGTGGGTCTCGAGAGCGCGCTGCAGACCTACGCGGCGCAGTGGAGCGCGCGCTACGGCGTGGAAGCGGAGGTCGCGGTCACCGGGGGGTCCGCGGGACGTCCGCTCCCGGGCGACGTGGGCACCGCGCTCTATCGCATCGCGCAGGAGGCGCTCACCAACGTGGCGCGCCATGCGGAGGCGCGGCACGTGACGGTGCAGCTCGACGTCCTCGCGGAGGAGATCCGCCTCATCATCGAGGACGACGGTCGCGGCTTCGACCCGGAGGCCGCGGCACGCGCGCGGCGCGAGCGGCGACTCGGGCTCGCCGGCATGCGCGAGCGGGCCTCGCTGGCGGGCGGGTCGCTCGAGATCGAGTCGAGCCCCGAGCGCGGCGGCACGACGGTCTACGTGCGCGTCCCCGTCGCCGGCCCCTGAGCCGCGGACGCGATCGCTGGCCGCGCGGAAACGCCCGCCATGCCGCGGTGCGGCGCACGCCCCTTGCTCTTCCAGGGCGCGGGTGCCCGTCACCCGCGAACTCAACTGGAGGAATGCCTCATGAAGCGAATCACCATGCTGGCGGCCGCGTCGGCCGTCGCCCTCTCCCTCACCGCCGGCACCGCGGGGGCGCAGGATCGCCACATCCCCATCAGCAAGGATCACCGCGGCCACGTGAGCAGCACGAGCAACGGCGACGTGGACCTCGGCATCGACTGGCGCGGCCCGCTCGGTTACACCCTGCGCCCGGGCGCGGCGGCGTTCTACTGCGATCCCGCCGACGCCGAGGAAGTGGCGAAGGTCGCGATCAAGAGCGAGCTGTATCGCCAGGGGATGGTGACGCCGGACCAGGCGAAGGCGCTGGCGCTGTGCGCCGTGCCCGGCCAGATCGGGTCGGGGGAGATGGAGACGGCAGATGGCCGCACCGTCTACGACATCTCGCTGATCCCGAACGACAAGAAGACGTACACCAAGATCCAGATCGACGCGTACACCGGTGAAGTGGTGAACGCGAAGCAGTTCGGCGGCCTGCGCGGCCTCGCGGGCTTCCTCCGCGAGAGCGCGGAGCGCAAGGAGAACAAGGCGAAGGCGCAGCCCTGACCCCGGACGGGCCCCGGGAGGGGGGTGGCGAACCGGGCTCCGGGGCAGTCCCGGGAGCCCCCTTCCCCCGGTTCCCGACTACCTTTCCGGGGCCGACCAGGCCGCCGACGGCGACCTGCCCGGGGGCTCCCGGGCCGACAGGTTCGGAAGCTGCATGAGTCCCCCGACCGGCGGGCTCGCCAATTGCTGGAAACGCGCCGTTACCTCACACCCACCGACAGGCTGGAGAAGCAGATGAAAGGAACCGTGAAGTGGTTCAACAATGACAAGGGGTTCGGCTTCATTACCCCGGAGGACGGCGGCAAGGACCTGTTCGTCCACCATTCCGCCATCCAGGGCAGCGGCTACAAGTCGCTGGACGAGGGTGAGAGCGTCGAGTTCGACGTGGTGCAGGGGCAGAAGGGCCCGGCCGCCGAGAACGTGACGCGCCTGGGCGGCGGGAACCCCGGTGGTGGTGGTGGCCGGAGCGGTGGCGGTGGCGGCGGTGGGTACGGCGGTGGTGGTCGTGGTGGGTCGGGTGGCGGCGGCGGCTACGGCGGGGGCCGCGGTGGCTCCGGCGGTGGGCGCGGGCGCGACTACTGATCGCGCGTCACCGGGCCTCGCGGTGACCGGATCCCCCGACGAGGCAGCCCTCGACGCGCGGCTCGATGCGCTGTGTGCCGAGGGCTGGGAGATCTGGGAGCAGTTCGACAACACCGTGCGGGAGCGGGGCTTCCACCCCTTCGTCGCGGCCGACTACGACGTCGTGCGCGCGGCCCTGCTCCCCCTGCGCGGTCCCGGGCGCCGGTTCCTCGAATGGGGATCGGCGTCCGGCATCATCACCATCATGGCCGACATGATGGGCTTCGACGCGTGCGGCATCGAGGTCGACGCCGCGCTGGTCGAGACGGCGCGAGCGATCGCCGCGCGCCACGGCTCGGGTGCGCGCTTCGTCCGGGGGAGCTTCCTCCCCACCGGCTACGAGTGGCGATCGGGCGACGGCGACTCGCGCACCGGGACGATCGAGTGGGCACCCTCGGGGTACCTGGAGCTCGGGCGAGCCCTCGACGACTTCGACGTCGTCTTCGGCTACCCCTGGGGGGGCGAGGCCCCCCTGATGCGCGACCTCATGGAGCGCTACGGCCGGCGCGACGCCCTCCTCCTCCTGTACGACGTGGACGGCGGGATCTACACCTGGCGTGGTGGGCGGGAGCAGCTTCCGACGCGCTGAGTCTTGCACCTGAAAGAAATTGGTGCAATTCTTTCACGTGATGACTCCCCCGGTCCATCTCCGCCCCGCCCCGGACCCCGCCCAGGTGCTCACCCGGGCGGTGCTCTCGGCCGCCGAGCGGCTGGGGGTCCGGCCGCGCCAGCTCGCGGCGGTGCTCGGGGTGAGCGAGGCGTCGGTGTCGCGCATGCCGCGCGGTCGCGGCCTCGACCCCGCCAGCAAGGAGGGGGAGCTCGCCCTCCTCTTCGTCCGCCTCTACCGCAGTCTCGATGCGCTGGTGGGGGGCGACGACGACAAGGCGCGCGCCTGGCTGCACGCGCCGAACGACCACCTCCGCGCCGTGCCCGCGGACCGCATCTGCACCGTGGAGGGGCTCGTCGATGTCGTCCAGTATCTGGACGCGATGCGCGGGCGACTCTGAGCTTCGCGCCCTCCACCTCTCGCCCTGGCGGGCGGTGGAGGCGCAGCACCAGGTGTCGACGCGGAAGCTGGTTGGCTCGCTCGCCGAGCAGGAGCTGCTGGAGGAGCTGCTCGAGCGGTCGAAGCCGCCCGCGGTGGGCGGGGCCACGCTGCACTACCTGCTCGCCACGCCCTTCCGCTATCCCCCGCTGCGCCATGGGTCGCGTTTCGGCACGCGGCACGAGCGGGGGATCTGGTACGGCGCCGAGACCCGCCGCACCGCCTTCGCGGAAGTGGCCTACTATCGCTTCCTCTTCGTCGCCGGGACGCACGCGGAGCTGGGCACCCTCACCACGGAGCTCACGGTCTTCACCGTGCACGCGCGCTCGGCGCGCGGCGTGGACCTGACCGACCCGCCCTTCGACGCGCACCGCGACGCGATCGCGTCGCCCACCAGCTACGCGGCGACGCAGGCGCTCGGCGCCGCGATGCGCGTTGCCGGCGTGGAACTCTTCCGCTATCCCTCGGCGCGCGACCCGGAGGGAGGCGCGGCGGTGGGCGCGTTCACCCCGGCGGTGTTCGGGCGCGCCCGTCCGCGCTCGCTCGAGGGGTGGCAGTGCACCGTGAGCCCGGCGACGGCGGAATTCGCGAAGCGCGACTATTTCGCCCGCGACACCTTCGCCTTCGCGCGGGAGCTGTTCCTGGTGGATGGCGTGCTGCCCCTGCCGTCATCCTGAGGCGCAGGCGAAGAATCTGGCGCCGGTGCGCCGGCACA
>DASWVQ010000393.1:0-4883 GCA_036401195.1 Gemmatimonadaceae bacterium | reverse complement strand
CGCGAGCCCACTGGCCACCGTGCGCCCGTCGATCGCGACCTGCAACCGGTAGGGGGCGACGCGCGCGCCCTCGCAGGTCACCTCCTGCCGCATGTGCGCGGGGGTGTTCGCCAGTTCCGCCGCGGTCGCGCGGCGGCAGCGCTGGATGATCTCGCCGCGCACCCGCCAGGAGAGCCGCAGCCGGGCGTCGCCCGACCGCCCCTGCGGGGTGCGCCACGGGGCCCGGGTCAGCGCGGAGAGCACGAGCAGCGCCGCGAGGGTGGCGAGCACGCGGACGATGCGCGCGCGATTCATCCTTCCTCCCGCGCCACGGGCACCGCGCCGGTCCCGCTCCCCGCGGCCGCCTCGCATCGCGCGAGGAGGTCGAAGTCCTCCTCTCGCGGTGCCACGGCGAGCCGTTGCACCTGCACGCGGAACTGGTGCACTGCCTCGCGCGCGCCGGCGGCATCGGCGAAGGCCACGTGGCGCAGCGCCACGCGTCGCCGGTCCACCCGCTCCTGCAACTCGGCTTCGCGCCCGTGGAAGAGCCGCTGCTCGAGCCACGCCGGGCCCTCGCGATTCCAGCAGTCGGCGGTGGGGCAGGCCATCACCATCACGCCCCCCGCCCCGGCCCGCACCAGGTACTCCACGACGGAGGAGTGCAGCGTCCCCGCGCAGTCCACCGGCAGCACCGCGACGCCGGCGGCGTCGCCATGCGTGGCGAGCCCTCCGGCTCCCCGCGCGCAGGCCACCACCACCACGTCGTCGGCGCGCGGGGGATGCGCGGCGACGAACCGCCGCACCTCGGCGAGCTGGTCGCGCCCGGTGCGCCCCGCGGGACCGATCCCCATCGGGGCGCAGGAGCCGGCGCAGATCCCGCAGCTCACGCACCGGTCGGGATCGACGCGGGCCACCAGCGTCGCGCGGCCGTCGTCGCGCGCGACCATGGCGATCGCCTCCCACGGGCAATCCTGCGCGCACTGCTCGCAGCCGGTGCAGAGCCGCTCGTTCACCACGGAGGGCGCGGGCCGCGCGGCGGGCGCGGGGCGGGTGAACCGCGGCACCAGCGCGACCAGGACGATCCCCCCGATCCATGCGAGGGCGACCCAAAGGGCGGGCACGGCCTGCGCGCCCGGCAGCCAGAAGCCGTAGAGCAGGTCCATGGGAATGGTGGCCGGCACGCGGAAGGCGCTCGCTTCCGGCGCCATCCCCACCGGCCACGCCACCGAGGCGGCGACGAGGAGCCCCGCCCCCCACCAGCGCACCCGCGCGGGAGGAAGGAGCTGCGCGCGCGCCACGCGCGACACGTGCAGCAGCAGCCCGATCCCGATCCCGATGGGGAGGGCGATGTGGACGAAGAGGTTCAGGAAGAAGAAGGCGCCGGGAATCGGCTGCTCGCCCACGAAGGCGCGACCCAGCGGCTCCGAGAAGAGGGGAAGCAGGTCGAGGATGCGCGCCCCCTCCACGGCGACCAGCTGGCCGAAGCTGTCCCACACCATCACGTACCCCGACCAGCCGCACACGAGGATGAGCGCCACCAGCCCGGTGCCGGTGATCCAGGGCATCGCGCGCCGCCCCCAGCTCCGCCGCTGCGCGAACATGCGCAGCGCGTGCACCACCGCGGTGACGATCGCGGCATCGGCGGCGAGGCGATGCGCGGTGCGGATCCAGCGCCCCGCCCACGCCTGCCCGGTGATCCGTTCCACCGACGCCCAGGGGGACCCGATCCGGTAGAACAGGAGGAGGTAGAGTCCCGTGACGATGAGGAACAGCAGAAGCCCCACCGTGAGCGCGCCGCTCCGGTAGAGCGGGTTGCGCTCCTCTCCATAGAGCCGATTGAAGAGGTGGTCCAGCCGCGCCAGCGCCGCCACGCCCGGCCGCGGGCGGGCGCGATTCAGGGGGGCGGGCGGGGGCGGGGCGGCGGGGGACGGGAAGGCAGGGTGAGGAGCGTCGGTCACGGCGGGCGGGGTTCCGGAAGCGGCCTCTTGTGCGTTCCCGAAACTATCATACTTTCATGATCGAATCAACAATAGCGACCCCCACTCGCCACCACCGCCCCACCCCGCCGTGCTCTCGCAGACCGCCGAATACGCCCTCCGCGCCGTCCTCCACCTCGCCGAGCAGGCCGCCGACAGCGACCGCCCCGTGAACGTCACCGACATGGCCGTCGCCCTCGACGTCCCCCGCAACTACCTCTCGAAGACCCTCCACCAGCTCAGCCGCGCCGGCGTCGTCACCTCCACCTTCGGACCCGGCGGCGGCTTCCGCCTCGCCCGCCCCGCCGACGCCATGACCCTCGACGAGGTCGTGGCCCCCTTCGACGACCAGGGGGGCGAGCGCCACTGCCTCCTCGGTCGCGCGCGCTGCGCCGACAGCGATCCCTGCCAGGCCCACGCCCACTGGAAGGGCATCTCCACCCAGATCCAACACTTCTTCCGCACCACCACCGTCGCCACGCTCCTCCTCCCCGGGCATGCCGACTCCCCCCTCCTTCCCACCACCTCCCGAGGTTCCCATGGCACACCTCGACGGACCCGCACCCGGAAGTAGCACGCCCGGGGGCGACGGCGCGCCCGCGACGACGCCCCCGCTCGGCCAGCGTCTCTACGACAACGTCTTCCTCCTCCTCGCCCTCGGCATCGTCATCATGATCGTCGTCTACACCGGGTGGGGGATCTGGGAAGTGGCCACCATGCCGCAGGGGACCCTCCCGTGACCGCGCCCCTCCACGCGCCCGAGACGCACACGGGGCTCGAGAGCCCGCGCGGGATCTGGTGGAAGCCCGCGCACCGGACCGAGAAGATGTGGGTCGCCATCGCCTTCACCTGGTGCATGGTGCTCTTCGCCATGATGCCCTTCTGGCACTTCAAGGGGGGGCAGAACCCTTCCGGCGTGCGACGCAAGGTGAGCCCGCAGGCCTACTACGCCCGCACGCAGGAGTTCATCAAGCAGTATCAGGTAGGCACCGACCGGGGGATGCCCATCGTGGAGCCCCCACCCGGCGCCGACGTGTACCTCACGGCGATGAGCTTCCAGTGGACACCGATCCTGAAGCTCCGCAAGGGGGCGCAGTACACCCTCCACCTTTCCGCGCTCGACGTGAACCACGGGTTCAACCTCTATCCCGTGAACGTGAACTTCCAGGTGGTGCCCGGCTACGACTACGGGCTGCGCGTCACCCCCACCGCCGCGGGCGACTTCCGCATCGTCTGCAACGAGTTCTGCGGGATCGGCCACCATACCATGGTGGGCCGCGTGATCGTCACCGACGAGCAGGGGCGCGAGGTCGCCCGCACGGGTGGCGCGAAACTCCTCTCCGCCCGAGGTGCCGAATGAGCGTCGCCACCGCCCCCCTCGCCGGGTACCATCCGGAGCCGGACCACGGCGCCAGCCAGTTCCGCACCTGCGGCACCACCGGGCGCCGCATCCATCGCCAGGCGGAACTGCTCATCCAGTGCAACGCCGTCGTCTCGATCGTCGCCCTGCTGGTGGGCGTGATCGCCGCGATCGGCCTCGTGCTCACCCGCTGGCCCGCCGTGCACCTCCTCCCCGCGAACTGGTTCTACCGCATCCTCACCGTGCACGGGGTGAGCATGCTGATCTTCTTCATCATCTTCTTCGAGATGGCGGTGCTGCACTTCGCGAGCGCCGTGCTCCTCTCGAGCCGCGTGGCGGCGCCGAAGGTGGCCTGGACCGGGTTCGGGCTCATGGCGGCGGGCGCGCTCCTCACCGAGGCGATGATGTGGAGCGGGCGCGCCGACGTGCTCATGACGTCGTACGTCCCCCTGCGCGCGCACCCGCTCTACTACCTCGGCATCATCCTCTTCGCCGTGGGCGCGCTGGTGCAGACCGGCATCTTCTTCGCCACCCTCGTGGTGGCGAAGCGCGAGCGCACCTACGAGGGCTCCGTGCCCCTCGTCACCTACGGCGCCATCACCGCGGCGATCATCGCGGTGATCACCCTGCTGCACGGCGCCGCCGTGTACGTCCCCACCTTCCTCTGGTCGGTGGGGCTCATGAAGCAGATGGACCCCGAGATCTACCGCATGCTCTGGTGGGCCCTCGGCCACTCCTCGCAGCAGATCAACGTGGCGGCGATGGTGTCCATCTGGTACCTGCTGGGCGGCCTCACCGTGGGCGCGGTGGTGCTGAACGAGAAGATCAGCCGCACCGCCTTCGTGCTGTACGTGCTCTTCATCTCCATGGCCTCGGCCCACCACCTGCTCGTGGACCCCGGCTTCAGCCCCGCCTGGAAGGTGGTGAACACGTCGTACTTCATGTACATGGCGGTGCTGGCGAGCATGCTGCACGGCTTCACCGTGCCGGCGAGCATCGAGCTGGGCCAGCGGCTCCGCGGCTTCAACGACGGGCTGTTCGGCTGGCTGAAGCGCGCCCCCTGGGGCGACCCCGGCTTCTCGGCGATGATCTTCTCGATCGTGGTCTTCGGCTTCGTCGGCGGGATCACCGGCGTCACCTTCGGCACCGAGCAGATCAACATCATCGCCCACAACACCCTCCGCGTCCCGGCGCACTTCCACGCCACGGTGGTCGCGGGGACGGCGATGGCCTTCATGGGCGCCACGTACTACCTGATCCCGCTCATCTTCCGGAAGCAGGTGGCCTTCTGGCGGCTGGCGCAGTGGCAGCCCTACCTGTTCGCGGGCGGCATGGTGGTGTTCACCATGAGCATGACCTTCGCCGGCACCTTCGGCGCCCCGCGCCGCCACTGGGACATCACCTTCGCGCAGGCCGCCTTCGACGTGGAGTACCATCCCGCGGTGAACATCATGCTCGGCTTCATGGCGATCGGCGGGCTCACCGCCGCCGTCGGGGTGCTGAGCTTCATCCTGATCGCCGTGTGGTCCGTGTTCCTCGGCAAGCCCTACCTTCCCGGAGAGACCTCT
>DASWVQ010000392.1:0-30501 GCA_036401195.1 Gemmatimonadaceae bacterium | reverse complement strand
CCCGCCTCGACGCCACCTTCTCCGCCCTCGCCGACCCCACGCGACGCGCGATCCTGTCGCGCCTCGCCCGCGGCGAGGCCACGGTGGGGGAGCTCGCCGCGCCCTTCGACATGAGCCTCCCCGCCGTCTCCAAGCACCTGCGCGTGCTGGAGCGCGCGGGGCTGGTCACCCGCGGGCGCGAGGCGCAGTGGCGCCCCGTGCGGCTCGCGGCGAAGCCGCTGCGCGAGGCGGCCGACTGGATCGACCACTACCGGCGGTTCTGGGAGGAGAGCTTCGACCGCCTCGACGACTACCTGCAGGAACTCCAGGCCCCCACCAAGGAGACGTCCAATGCCCGCAAGCCCCGGCACCGCTAGCCCCGCCGCCCGTCCCGTCCTGACGGTCACCCGCGCCTCCGACCGCGAGGTGGTGGCGACGCGCACCTTCCTCGCGCCCCGCGCCCTCGTCTTCGAGGCGATGACCAGGCCGGAGCACCTCATCCGCTGGTGGGGGCCCCGTTCCGTCCCGCTGATCGACATCGAGATGGACCTCCGCCCGGGGGGGCACTACCGCTTCGTGAGCCGCGCCGCCGACGGCACCATCCATCCCTTCAAGGGGAAGTTCCTCGAGATCGAGCCCCCCGGCCGGCTGGTGATGACGCAGGTGTACGACGTGCCCCCCGCCAACGAGCACCAGCTCGTGAGCACCATCGAGCTCGAGGAGCGCGACGGGATCACCCATATGACCGCGCGCTCCGTCTTCGACGCGAAGGAGGCGCTCGACGGCTACGTCGCTTCCGGCATGGAGTGGGGGATGCGGGAGACCTACGAGCGGCTCGACGAGCTGGTCGCCGATGCCGATCGCGAGATCTTCACCATGCGCACCTTCCACGCGCCGGTCGCCCTGGTGTACGAGGCCTTCACCGATCCGGTGCACCTCGGCGAGTGGTGGGGGCCGAACGGCTTCCGCACCACCACCTACGAGCACCGCGTCGCGCCCGGCGGCACCTGGCGGTTCATGATGCACGGTCCCGACGGCACCGACTATCCCAATCGCGTCGTCTACCAGGACGTGGTCCCGCGCGAGCGGCTGGTGTGGAACCACTACGCCGACACCGACGAGCTGCACTTCACGGGCACCGTCACCTTCACCGCGGTGGATGCCACCCGGACCACGGTGTCGCTGCACCTCCTCGCGCCGAGTGCCGCCGCGATGGCCGAGATGAGGAAGTTCGGCGCCGTGGAAGGGGCGCAGCAGAACCTCGCCCGCTTCGGCGAGCACCTGGAGCGCCGCCTCAGCGGCGACCTCCGCCCCGCCGGCCAGGCGGGGTGACGACGCGGGGACTGGCGGGCAGGACTGGCCACTCCTGAACGATCGCGGCTCCGTTCTCCCGTCATGGGAGAGCGGAGCCTACCCCGTCCCGGCCGGCGCAACCGTCCCCCAGCGCCCGGGCCAAGGTGAATCGGGGCAAGCACCTGCGCGCTCGCGCCTCAGAAAACGCTTTGTGAGCAACCCGGGGTTATCCACACGACCGATGTGGAAAGTTGTTGTGACATAACGACATACACGGCAGAGCCCTGCTTGCTTTCGGTATTTCTTCGGCATACCTTCTGCACCCGCAGCCTGTAGCCGAAGCACCGGAAGCATCCATGTCTGAAGCCGTCGCCCGTCTCCGCTCACTCATCGAGCAACAGTTCCCCGATGCGCTCCCCCCGGCGCACCGGACGGCGGAGCAGGTGGCCACCGGGATCGCGCCCCTCGACGCGATCCTGCCCGGGGGCGGATTCCCACGCGGCAAGCTCTCGGTCTGGGAGCCACTCGGCGGGGCCGGCGCCATCCTCCGCGCCGCCTGCACCGCCGCCGTCCGGCAGGGGGAGCGCTCCGCCTGGCTCGATGGCGCCCACGCCGTGGCCGGCTCCTACTGGGTGGAGGGTCCCCTCCTCCTGCAACCGAAATCACGCACCCATGCCCTTCGCGCCGCCGAGGAGGTGCTGCGGTGCGGAGGGTTCGCCCTGCTCGTGCTCGCGGGGCTCGATCCGCAGGGGACCGAGATGGTCCGCCTCACCCGCGCGGCGCGCGAGGGAGGGACCGCCCTCGTCGCCCTCACCGACCGCACCTCGCTCTCCAGCGTCCGCCTCTCCTCGCGCATTAACCCGCACGGCTATCGCTGGCGTCGCACCCCCTTCGGCGAGCCCGCCGAGGCGCGCGCCGCCCGCGTGCAGGTGCGCGCCCGTTCACTCGGCTGGAACGCCTCGACCGAGCTCACCGTTCCCATCATGTCCCATGAGCTACGTCTGTCTCTGGAGTCCCACCTGGCCGATCGGCGGGGCGTTTCCCGTTGAGCTGAGCGCCGCCCTCCTCGCGCACGCGCCGCGCATCACCGTGGGCGAGGCGGGGTGCGTGTGGGCCGACGCGCGCGGCCTCGATGCCCGCGTCCTCGCCGAGTCGCTGGTCGCCGTCGTGCGCGCGCACGGCGTGGGCGACGTGCGCGCCGGGGTGGCGATGACGCCGATTGCGGCGGAGGTGGCGGCGGGCAGGGGAGGGGGTGGGCCCGAGGAAGGGCAACTGACGGCTGGGGCCCTCGGCTCTCGGCCCTCGGCCCTCGGCACGGAATCGGATGCGCGTTCGGCCGCTCCGCGGCCTTTGACGCGCGAACAGCATGAGAACGAACTGCGCCGGACAAGGAAGATCGAGCGCGCGCGCCCTCGCGCGCCGCTCGCTTCCGAATTCGTGCCGGGAGCCGGGAGTCGAGAGCCGAGCGCCCCAGCCTCTGTTGATGTTGCCGTTGCCGTCGACGCGGACCTTCCCCCGATCCCCCTGGTCGTCCGCTCGATCCGCCTCGGCACCGACCGCGACTTCCTCGCCCCCTGGCCCATCCAGGTCCTCCGGCCCCACGACCGGCTCCTTCCCATCCTCGACGGCCTGGGCATCGAGCGGTGCGGCGAGCTGGCGCGGCTCAGCGCGGAGTCGGTGGAGGTGCGGCTCGGCGCGGAGGGGATGCGGCTGTGGGACCGCGCGAACGCGCGCGACGACCGCGTCCTCTTCCGGCAGCCGCTGCGCGCGCTGCCGCAGGCGTCGCTCGAGTGGACCGACTACACGCTGAGCGATCCCGAGCGGCTGCTCTTCGTGGTGAACGCCCTCGCCGGGCAGCTCTGCGTCGCGCTCACCGAGCGCGGGGAGCGCGCGCGCGAGGTGGGACTCGTCTTCGCGCTCGCGGGGCGGAAGCAGTACGCGCACCTGCTGCGCTCCGCGCAGCCCTCGGCCGACCAGCGGAAGTGGCTGCGCCTCGCCCGGTCCGCGCTGGAGCGCATCGTCCTTCCCGATGCCGTGACCGGGGTGTCGCTGCGCGTGGAGAAGGTCACCGGGAACGACGGGGCGCAGGGAGACCTCTTCGACCGCGGCTTCGCCAGCGCGGGGGCGGTGGAGGAGGCGCTCGGCGCGCTCGTGGACGACCAGGGGCCGGTGCTGGTGGCGCCGCGCGCGAGCCATCATCCCCTGCTCGACGCGCGCACCGAGTGGGTGCCGGTGGAGCTGGGCGAGGTCGCCGCGGGGCGTCCCGCCGTCGCGAGCACCGGGGGGAGCGGAGGGAGCGCGACGGGCGGTGCGCCCGCCGACGCGGGGTTCCGCCTCGCGCTGCAGCTCGTGGACCCGCCGGAGACGATCCGCGTCGAGACCTCCCCGCGGCGCGACCACGAGATCCCCGTGCGCTACCGCGACCAGCGCGGGTGGCACGAGCTGGTGGACGTCGCGGGGCCCGACCGGGTGTCGGGAGGGGAATGGGAGAAGCCGTACGCGCGCGAATACTATCGATGCGTGCGCGAGGATGGGATGCTGGTGTGGATGTATCGCGCGGACGGGTGGTGGTTGCAGGGGTGGTGGGATTGAACGGCAACTTCAACTACAACAGAGGCTGGGGCTCTCGGCCCTCGGCCCTCGGCTCTCGGCACGAAATCGGAAGCGAGCGGCGCGCGGGGGCGCGCGCGCTCGATCTTCCGTATCCGGCGACCTTCACCTGATGCCGTTCGCGCGCTAAAGGGCCGCGAAGCGGCCCAGGCGCGCTTCCGGATTCGTGCCGACGCCCGAAGCCCGAAGCCCCACGCCCTTGGCTGTCGGTCCCGCGACCGGTGCCCGTCGTTGCCGTAGACTCACCCACGGCGAACTGCAACGGCGAAGACCGGGGGCCTCGGCCGTCAGGCGTCAGGCCTCGGCACGAATGCGGAAGCGAGCGGCGCGCGCGGTCGCGCGCGCTCGATCGCCTCGGCGGGTAACCTCACGAGGTCTGCGCGCTGAAGGGCGGCGCAGCCGCCCAGGCGCGCTTCCGATCCCGGAGCCGAGAGCGGAGAGCCGAGAGCCGAGGGCCCCAGCCGTCAGTTGCCCTTCCGGTCGCACCGGGCAACCCTCGCGCCTGGTCGTGTGTCTGAGGGAATACCACAGCAGGTATTCACCCGAACACGAGATCCCGTCGTGGCGCGTCCCCACTCGCTCCTCCAGGTCGTCGCCTTCGCGCTCTGCGCGGGCGTCGTTGCCGCGGTTCCCGCCCTTGCGCAGCAACCCGCTGCGCCGCCCGCGCAGCAATCCGCGCCGCAGCCCGAAGTGATCCGCGGCCGCGTCACCGATTCCACGGGCAAGGCGCTGCCAGCCACGGTCATCGTCACGCGCGGCCCCGATCGCATGATGCAGCAGGCCGACGCGGACAGCGCCGGCAACTTCACCGTCCGCTTCGAGGAGGGGACCGGCGACTACCTCGTGAACGTGATCGCGCCGGGGATGCGCTCGGCGCGCCGGCGCGTGCAGGCCGAGGGGGGCGCGCGCGTCCTCACCGCGAACTTCGTCCTCACGCCCGACGTGACCAGGCTCGCCGCGGTGCAGGTGCGCAGCGCGCGCCCGGAGCGCGCGCAGAACCCCGTGTCGCCCTACCAGCAGGAGAGCGGGTCGAGCGAGCGCTGGGCGCAGGGCGTGAGCGGGCAGCTCTCCCCCACCGTGGCCGGGGACCTGGGGGCGCTCGCGGGCACGATGCCGAACGTGACCCTCACCCCCACCGGCCCCACGATGCTCGGCGCCGGGATCGAGTCGAACCTCACCACGCTGAACGGGATGGCGCTCTCCGCGAACGCGATCCCGCGTGCGGCGCGCACGGAGACGCGCGTGAGTGGCACCACGTACGATGCAACGCGCGGCGGCTTCGCCGGCGCGAACATCGACGTGCGCCTGGGGCCGGGTGACCGCTTCTACCAGCGGCGCAACGCCTTCGGCACCGTGGATCCGCGCACCCTCCAGCTCACCGACGCGGCGGGGCGCGACCTGGGCGCGCTGAGCGGCGGCTTCCGCACGAGCCTCGGTGCCGACGGGGAACTGATCCGGCAGGCGCTCACCTACAACGTGGCGGTGGACCTCGCGCGCACCATGAGCGATCCCGCCACCCTGCTCGGCGCGAGCGACAACGCGCTGCTCAGCGCCGGCGTCTCCCCCGACTCGGTGGCGCGGCTGCAGCACGTGGCGCAGGGGGCGGGGCTCCCCTTCAGCGGCCTCGGGGTGCCCGCCTCGCGGCAGCGCGACGCCGTCACCTGGCTCGGCCGGCTCGACGACACGCGCGACTCGCTGCGCCAGCGCACCTTCACCAGCTACGCCGGCTTCACGAAGGAGGGGGCGATCGGCTTCTCTCCCCTCGTGGCGCCGACCACCGGGCAGGAGCGGCGCGACCGCACCCTGGGCGCGCAGCTCGCGCTGCGCGGCTTCCATGGCGCGGGGCAGTACGTGATGAACGAGACGCGCCTCGCCGCGAGCCAGGTGCGCACCGAGACCGACGGCTACCGCGGGCTCCCCGGCGCGAACATCCTCGTGCGCTCCGACGACGTCGAGGGGGGCGCGGGGGTGTCGAGCCTGCGGCTCGGGGGGAGCGCGCTGCCCGCGTCGACCGAGACGCGGTGGACGGCCGAGGGCGCGAACGAGACCATCTGGCAGGCGAATGGCCGGCGCCACCGCTTCAAGGCGCTCGCCTGGGGGCGGGTGGACGGCCTCGCGCTGGAGGGGGTCCAGAACGGCCTCGGCACCTTCAGCTACAACTCGATCGCCGACTTCGAGGCGGGGCGCGCCTCGCGATTCACCCGGACCCTCACGCAGCCGGAGCGCGCGGCGACCGTGTGGAACACCGCCGCCGCCTTCTCGCACAACTGGTTCCCCTCGCCGCGCTTCAACGCCATCTACGGCGCGCGGCTCGAGGGGGCGGGGAGCCTCGATGCGCCGGAGCGGAACCCCGCGCTCGAGCGTGCACTCGGGGTGAGGACCGGGGTGAGCCCCACGCGGTTGCACCTGAGCCCGCGCGCCGGCTTCTCCTGGACCTACAGCCGCGACCGACGGAACGGCAACGGGGCGATGCAGACCCCCGCGGGCCGCATGATCCGCAACACCACCGGGGTGCTCCGCGGGGGGATCGGCGAGTTCCGCGATCTGTGGCAGCCGGGGCTCCTCGCCGACGTGCAGGCCGCCACGGGGCTCGCCGGCAGCACCACCACGCTCTCGTGCGTGGGCGCCGCGGTGCCCGCGGCCGACTGGACCAGCTTCGCCGCCGACGCCACGACGATTCCCTCGCGCTGCCGCGATGGCGGGGGCGTGCTCGGGGAGCGCACCCCGGCGGCGACGCTGCTCTCTCCCTCGTACGACTCGCCGCGCAGCTGGCGCGCGACCCTCGACTGGTCCACCAACATCCGCGACCTGCTCCTCCAGGTGAACACGCTGGCGTCGTACGACCTGTCGCAGCCGGGAAGCGTCGACGCGAACTTCGCCGGGGTGCAGCGCGGCACCCTCGCCGGGGAGGGAGGGCGGCCGCTGTTCGTGTCGCCCGCGTCGATCGACGCGGCCACCGGCGCGCTGTCGGCCGCGGAGTCGCGGCGCAGCGCGGAGTTCGGGGCGGTGGACGTGCGCCGCAGCGACCTGCGCGGCTACGGCACGCAGGCCACCTTCACCCTGCAGCCGGACATCATGAAGTTCCGGTCGCGCTACAGCCCGATCGTCTCGCTCTCGTACACGATCCAGCAGTCGCGCCGGCAGTACCGCGGCTTCGATGGCGCCGGGTTCGGTGACCCGCGGCTGGTGGAGTGGGCGCCGTCGCGCAACGATGCGCGGCACGTGTTCGTGGCGCAGGCGGGGATCACCACCCGGCCCACCGGCACGATCACCCTGTTCACGCGGGTGCAGTCCGGGCTCCCCTTCACGCCGATCGTGCAGGGCGACGTGAACGGCGACGGCCGCTTCGGCGACCGGGCCTGGATCCCCGATCCCGCCACCGAGCAGGACGCGTCGCTCGCGGGGCAGGTGCGGGAGCTCCTCGACGCGGGCTCCCCGGTGGCCCGGCAGTGCCTCGCGTCGTCGCTCGGCCGCGCCGCGGCCCGCAACGGCTGCCGCGGTCCCTGGACGACCACGCTCAACATGCAGTGGAGCCCCACCCTCCCGCGCTCCGTCGCGCGGCGGCTCACCACCACCTTCTACTTCAACAACGTGCTGGGCGGGGTCGACCAGCTGGTGCACGGGGCGGGCAACACGCGCGGGTGGGGCGGGCAGGTGGCGCCCGATCCGGTGCTGCTGGTGCCGCGCGGCTACGACGCCGCGGCCGGCCGGTTCCGCTACGACGTGAACCGCCGCTTCGGCGACACGCGCCCGGGGCGCAGCTGGCGGCGCGATCCCTTCCGCCTGGTGCTCGACTTCTCCCTCAACCTCGCCACCCCCTTCCCGCTCCAGGAGCTGCGCCGCGCGATCGAGCCGGTGAAGGGGAAGGGGGGGTGGGAGCGGCGGTCGGTGGATTCGCTCACCGCGTTCTACCTGTCGCGCACCTCGAGCGTGCACAAGCTGCTGCTGAGCGAGAGCGACTCCCTCTTCCTCACCAAGGAGCAGGTCGCCGCCCTCCGGCGGGCGGACTCGGTGTACTCGGCGGGGGTGCGCGCGATCTACCGCCCCCTCGCGGAGTTCCTCTCCCGCGCGGGCACCACCGCCGGCGCCGCGGAGCTGGACAGCGCGACGGCGACGTCGCGCGCCTACTGGAAGCTCTTCTGGCAGCAGCCGGAGGTGGCCGACTCGATCATCACCCCCACGCAGCGGCAGCTCATGCCCACGCTGGCGAACATGCTCAACACGCCGGCCCGGCAGCGGGAGACGTCGCAGTGGCAGTTCGGGTGGCCGGTGTCGCTGGACGACAGGACCCCGCTGCAGTCGCGGCAGGACTTCCGCGGGGTGCGAAACACGAGTCCCTGACCGGATCGATGATCAACCCTGCGAACCCGCGAAAAGTCACACGTATGCGCCCCCGAACTTCACCATGAAGTCCGGGGGCGTCGTTTTGGGGCGCAAGTGCTTGACACACGACCGTGGGGGCCGTAATTCCGCCTGAATAGAAAGCAGTTCCCCCCCCATCTGTCCCTCTCCCCCACGGAGGACCAGTGAGAAGAGCACTGGCGACTTTGGCCGCCATCGGAGCGCTCATGCTCCCGGTCACGGCCACCGCGCAAACGCGCGTCATCACCGGTACCGTCACCCAGTCCGGTACCTCGCAGCCCCTTCCCGACGCCACCGTCTCCGTCGTCGGCTCCGCCACGACCGTCCGCACGGGTCCCAACGGCCAGTACCGCCTCGCGGTGCCGCCGGGGAACGTCACCCTCCTCGTCCGGGCGATCGGCTACAAGCGCGCGACGCGTGCCGTGCCCGCGGGCGAGTCCTCGGTGAACTTCACCCTCGAGAAGGACGCGCTCCTGCTCGAGAGCGTGGTCGTCACCGGCCAGGCCACCACCGTCGACCGCCGCAGCGCCACCACCGCGGTGGCCCACGTGTCCGGTGAGGAGCTGTCCAAGGTGGCGTCGCCCACGATCGAGAATGCCCTGGTGGGCAAGATCAGCGGCGTCAACCTCCAGTCGAACTCGGGCGCTCCCGGCGGCGGCATCCAGATGCAGATCCGCGGGAACAACACGATCCTCGGCGCCTTCGACCCGCTGTACGTCATCGACGGCGTGATCTACTCCAACGAGCGCATCGCCAGCGGCCGCGGCTCGATCTCCGACGCGGCCTTCGCGACCGCCGAGGACGACGCGGTGAACCGCGTGGCCGACATCAACCCGGCCGACATCGAGAGCATCGAGATCCTCAAGGGCGCCGCGGCGTCGTCGATCTACGGCTCCAAGGCGGCGAACGGCGTGGTGATCATCACCACCCGCCGCGGGCAGGGCGGCGAGACGCGCGTCAACGTGTCGCAGCGCATCGGCCAGTTCAGCCCCACCAAGACCCTCGAGAGCCGCAAGTGGACCCAGGCGGACGCCGTGGCCAAGTACGGCCCGGGCGTGGCGCACTGGTTCGAGGGGAACGCGAACCCCTACTACAACCACTTCGACCAGGTCTACAAGCCGAGCGGCCTCTCGTACGAGACCTCGGCCGACGTGAGCGGGGGGAGCGGGGCCACGCGGTTCTTCATCGGCGCCACCAACAAGCATGACGGCGGCATCGAGAAGAACACGGGCTTCGACCGGCAGGCGCTGCGCCTCAACGTGGACCAGGCGCTGCACGACAAGCTGCAGCTCAAGGTGTCGAGCGTCTTCAACCGCTCCACCAACGACCGTGGCTGGAACAACAACTGCAACAACTTCGCCTGCCACGGCTACGCCTTCGCCTACACGCCCAGCTTCGTGGACTACAGCCGCCGCGACGCGGATGGCAACTACATCACGCCGGACTGGGGGATCCAGGTCAACCCGCTCCAGACCACCGACCTCGCCAAGAACCACGAGGAGACGAACCGCTTCACCGGCGGCGTCACGATGGACTGGGACGCCTACCATGGCGAGAAGCAGACGCTCCGCATCGTCGTGGGCGGCGGGCTCGATGCCTTCCAGCAGAACAACGAGCTCTGGTCGCCGAACGAGCTGTTCTACGAGCAGCCGCAGACGCGCCCCGGCGCCGCGGTCGAGGGTGATGGCCTGAGCAAGTTCTACAACTGGAACACCAACGCGGTGCACACCTACGACGGCGGCTTCGCCTCGTTCAGCACCTCGGCGGGCATCCAGTACGAGGACCGGCAGCTCAAGACGAGCCGCATCACCACCACGAACCTCGTCCCCGGCCAGCGCAACGTGGACCAGGGGACCACGATCACCGCCGCCGAGGACCTGACCCAGGAGCGCACCTTCGCGCTCTACGGGCAGGAGGAGATCCGGCTGCTGGACGAGGCCCTCCTCGTGCAGGCCGGCCTCCGCGCGGAGCGGAGCTCCGTGAACGGCGACATCGACGCCTACAACATCTTCCCGAAGATCTCCGGGTCGTATCGCCTGCAGAACCTCCTCGGGGCGGGCAGCGAGATCAAGCCGCGCATCGCCTACGGCGAGACGGGCAACCTCCCGACCTTCGGGCAGAAGTTCACCCTCCTCGGCACCCCGCAGCTGGGCGGCTCGACGGGCTTCACCGTCGCCGGCGCCGCCGGCTTCGAGGGGGTGGAGCCGGAGCGCGTGAAGGAGATCGAGGTCGGCCTCGACGGCATCGTCTTCGGCAGCCGCCTCACCTGGGAGCTCACTGGCTTCTGGCGCAACACCACCAACCTGCTCCTCCAGCGCGTCCCCGCCCCGTCCACCGGCTTCACCAGCCAGGTGTTCAACGGCGGCAAGATCGCCAACCAGGGGATCGAGGCGATGGTCGGCTTCACGCCGATCCAGCGCCAGGACCTGAACTGGCTCGTGCGCACCACCTACACCCGCTACACCAGCGAGGTGAAGGACCTGGCCGGCCTCCCCGCCTTCCGCCCGCCCCTCTCCGGCTTCGGCGGCCTGGGCGTGACCTTCATCCAGGAAGGGAAGCCCCTCACGCAGCTGATCGGCCGCGCCTGGGACAAGGACGGCAACGTCACCTCCGGGAACGTGCAGATCGGCAACACCGCCCCCGACTACCGCATGGGGCTCGTGAACGACGTGAACTGGAAGAACCTCAGCTTCGGCGTCGTGCTCGATTACCAGCACGGCGGCGACATCATCAACCTCACCCAGTTCCTGTACGACGACTCCGGCCTCGCCGCCGACTACGGGTCGAAGGAGTGGGAGTACCGCATGAAGGGGTACAACGAGGGCGTGATGCTGCCGTACATCGAGGACGCGTCGTTCCTGAAGGTGCGTGAGGTGAGCGTCGGCCTCCAGCTGCCCAACTCGCTCCTCAGCAAGGCGGGGCTCGGCACGCGCAGCGCACGGATCGGGCTGAGCGCGCGCAACCTGCTCACCTTCCAGAAGTACTCCGGGCTCGACCCGGAGGTGGCGAACCTCGGCTCCGCCGCCATCCGCAACAACCTCGACGTGGCGGCCTATCCCCCGAGCCGCAGCATCTTCCTCGACATCTCGCTGGGGTTCTGATGATGACCACCATCCGACAGACTCGCGCATCCCGCGCCGGGCGTCGTCGCCGCGTGATTCCCGCGGCCCTCGGCGCACTCTTCCTCCTGGCCGCCTGCGACGGCCTGGACATCCAGAACCTCAACGCCCCCACGGCGGAGACGCTGACCGGGAATCCCACCCGCGAGGTGCTCGCTCGTGCCGCGATCGGCATGCAGGTCCAGAACCTGAACGACGTGGGCGGGATCATCCAGCAATGGGGGATCTACGGCCGCGAAGGGTACAACCTCCTCGGTAACGACCCGCGCGAGACGGGTGAGGAGATCCGCGGGCCCCAGGACGCCGGCGGCCGCGCGGGCGGGATCTGGGGCGGGCAGTACCAGGCCATCCGCACGATCAACACGTACCAGAAGGCGCTGGAGAACGCGCAGGGACTCACCGCCGCGGAAAAGAAGGCGGCGTCGGGCCTGTCCAAGACCTTCGAGGCCTGGCACCTGCACATCCTCGCCATCCGCAGCGGGCCCACCGGGATCCCGGTGGACGTCGATCGCTCCATCGGCGACGAGCCGGCGCCGTTCGTGTCCATGGCCGCGGCCATGGAGCAGGCGTCGAAGCTGCTCGACGAGGGGTACGCCGAGCTCCAGGCGGGGGGCGGCAGCTTCCCCTTCGCCTTCGTCCCCGGGTACACCGGCTTCACCACGCCGGCGGCCTTCGCGAAGTTCAACCGGGGCCTCGCCGCGAAGGTGCTGGTGCATCGCGCCACCTTCGCCAACTGCACCGCGTGCTGGGCGCAGGCCGCCACGGCGATCGGGCAGTCGTTCATCGACCCGGCCGGCTCGCTCGCGACCGGCGTGTACTACGGCTACACCGGCGCCGCCGGCGAGGCCGGGAACCCCGTCACCGAGGGGATGACCTCCAACCGGTACTGGGTGCACCCGTCGATCGTGACGGGGGCGCAGCTGCGGGCCGATGGCACCCCGGACCTGCGGCTCACCACCAAGACGGCGAAGGCCGCCGCGCCGCGCACCCTCAACGAGCTGACGTCGCAGTACAAGCCGGTGATGTACAACACCGCGTCGCTCGCGGCGAATCCCGACGCCGACATCCCGTGGCTCACGAACGAGGAGCTGATCCTGCTCCGCGCCGAGATCCGCTGGAACACCAACGACAAGGCGGGGGCGATCGCGGACCTGAACCTCATCCGCCAGGCCGCCGGCGGCCTGCCGCCGACGACCCTCACGCCCGCGAGCTCGAACGACGCGTTCGTGACGGAGTTGCTCTACAACCGCCTCATGTCGCTGATGTGGACGCAGGGGACGCGCTGGATCGACGCGCGCCGCTACGGCCGCCTCGCCACCCTGCCGCGCGACCGGTCGGGCGACGTGGTGCACCCGAACATGCTGATCCCGGCGGCGGAGTGCGACGCGCGCCGCCTGGCGGTGCCCTGCTCGATGTGAGCCGGGAGTCCTGGACGGGATGGACGAACGGCCGGGGCGAGAGCCCCGGCCGTTTCGTCATCTGGAGGAGGAACGGCAACACATGGCGGCCCGTCGTGGCCGTTCACGCCATGATCGGCCGGTTCAGCTGCGTTTCCCACCTCGACACATCCGGCCCCACCTCCGGCCCCACCACGTAGCACTCCCAGAGGTTGTCCGCCGCCGCGTGCCCATTCGCCTTCATCCATTCGCCGAACTCACCCCAGGCCTGGCCGAGCGTCTCGTAGGGCCCGCGGTACACCGTGCGCGCCACCTTCACCCCCGGCAGCTGCCCCGCCTTCACGCGGCCGGTGGGGGTAATGGGCGTCTTCACCGGCACCCCAACCTCGAAGTCGAACAGGTCGGGCTCCATCCGCAGGTGATACGAGAAGAGGGGGCCGGCTGGTTCCACCCCCTGCTCGGCGAGGGCCGACATCACCTCGGTGATCGCGGGACCCATGACGTGCTGGATCTCGGCGCGAGGCACGGTCAGGTGCACCACGGCCGTCTGCTGCACGGAGGAGTTGGTGATGAAGGGGGTGTCGATCATGGCGTCGGAGGGGAGGGGAGGGGCAGGCGGGGACGAGCATGCCGGCGACGGCTCCCCAATTCTTCCCCTCCGCCGCGCGCCGTCAACACACCTGGCAGGTCATGGCCGCATCGAGATGAGGCACCAAATCACCGTGGTGGCCGTGATCGTCACGTGGGCGGATCCGCGGGCCGCGTGATCCCCTGCTGACGAATCGGTACGAACGAAACGGGCGACCGGTCACCCGGGCGCCCGCTCCGTTCTTTCCCCCTTCGCGTGATTCCGGGCCGCTTGCGCCACCCGCCGGTCACGAGGCCGGACACCGTTGCTTCCCCCCGGTGTGCTTTCCAGAACCCCGCCGCGGGCCATCGGTCACAAGCTGGCCGGCGCGGCATTCCGTCCTGCAAGGCGCGGCCCACCCCGGTCGAATGGTCGCGTCCGTCAGCCACCCCCCCGGGGATCTCATTTTCGGCATTTGTTCGGCTATCTTGGAAGGGTGTCCGTGGAGCTTCGCACCCATTCCGCCTTCTCCTTCGGCGACGGCGCCGCCTCGCCCGAGCAGCTCGTGCGTCGCGCGCGCCGCCTGGGGTACTCGCACCTGGCGCTCACCGACACCGCCGACCTGGGGGGGCTGGTGCGGATGTGCGTGGAGGCGCGGCAGCCCACCCGCGACGAGCACTGTCCCCAGGCCGCGACGCACGCCGCCCTCGGCAACGATCCCTGCCCCCTGTGCGAGCGCCCCATCGCCCCCATCGCCGGCGCGGAGCTGGTGGTGGATGGCGCTCCCGCCGCCTTCCTCGCGCGCGACGCGGAGGGCTTCCGCAACCTTGCCACCCTGGTGACCCTCGCCCGCATGGGGGCGTGGGAGCAGTGGACCAAGGCGGACGGCAAGCGCCGGCGCGGCCGGCCGGGGATCACCTTCGACCAGCTCGCGTCGCACGCGGCGGGGCTGCACGCCCTCACCGGGCCGGCGAACGGGGGGCTCGCCTCGCGCGTGCTGGCGGGGGACGACGCGGGCGCCCGCGCGCTGCTCGAGCGCTGGCGCGAGCCGTTCGGCGCGCGGCTGGCGGTGGAGGTGCAGCTGCACGACGTGGGCGGGCACGAGGCGGCGCTGGCGGGGGCGCTGGTGGGGCTCGCCGAGTCCTGCCGCGTGCCCTGGATGGTGGCGCAGGACGCGCGCTACGTGGACGCCGACGGGCGGCTGGTGCACGACGTGCTCACCGCGTTGCGCCACGAGTGCACGCTCGACGAGGCACAGGCGCGCGGGCTCCTGCGTCCCAACGGCGACTGGACGCTGCGCTCCCCGCGCGCGCTTCGCCGCCGCTGGCTGGGGCGCGAGGAGGGGCTGCGCACCGCGCAGCGCATCGCCCGCGAGTGCGAGCCCCTCGACCTCGCCTGGATGCGCCCCCCGCTCCCCGATTTCGCGGTCCCCGGCGGGGGCGACATCGACGCCTTCCTCCGCGCCTGCACGTACGAGGGGGCGCGCGAGCGCTGGGGGGCGACGCTCTCGCACGACCAGTCGGTGCAGCTCGAGAAGGAGCTGCGCATGATCTTGAAGCTCGGCTTCTCCGGCTTCTTCCTGGTGATGTGGGACGCGATCCGCTTCGCGCGCTCGCGCAACATCCTCTGCCAGGGGCGCGGGAGCGCCGCCAACTCCGCGGTGGCCTACTGCCTGGGGATCACCGCGGTGGACCCGGTGAAGCACGGGCTCCTCTTCGAGCGCTTCATCAGCGAGATCCGGGTGGAGGGGAAGGCCGAGGCGCCCGATATCGACGTGGACTTCGAGCACGAGCGGCGCGAGGAGGTGCTCGACTACGTGTACGGGCACTGGGGGCGGGCGCGGGCGGCGATCACCGCGGTCACGCAGATGTACCGCGCGCCGAACGCGATCCGCGACGCGATGCGCGCCTTCGGCTACGCGCCCGAGTTCGCGCTGCGCTTCTCCAAGCGGCTGCACTGGGCCGAGCCCCGAGACGCGGCGGAGACCATCCGCGACTCGCTGGGGCCGGAGTGGGGGCTCGACGTCACCACCCCGAAGGCGAAGGCGCTGCTCCGGGCGATCGCCGCCTTCGACGGCGTGCCGCGCATGCGCTCCACGCACGTGGGGGGCTTCGTGATCTCCGCGGCATCGCTCGGCGCCTGGCTCCCCGTGGAGCAGACCTCGATGGGGCGGACGATCCTCCAGTTCGACAAGGACGACCTCGACGAGATCGGGGTGCCGAAGTTCGACTTCCTCGGGCTGGGGGCGCTGACCGCCGTGCGGAAGTCGTTCGACATCCTGGAAGCGCGCACCGGCGAGCGTCCGCGGATGTATGCCTTACCGACGGAGGATGCGCCGACCTACGAGATGATCGCGCGGGGGGAAACGATCGGCACCTTCCAGATCGAGAGTCGCGCGCAGATCGCCAGCATCCTGCGCACGAAGCCCGAGCTGCTGTACGACATCGTGGTGCAGGTGGCGCTGATCCGCCCCGGGCCGATCCAGGCGCGCTTCGTCACCCCGTACACCAACCGGCGGCTCGGGCAGGAGCCGGTGGAGTACCGGCACGCCGCGCTCGAGCCGATCCTCAAGCGCACGCAGGGGATCCCCATCTTCCAGGAGCAGGCCATGGCGATCGCCATGACCATGGCCGGCTACAGCGGCTCCGAGGCCGACGCGCTCCGGCGCAGCATGGGGAACGAGCGGAAGAAGGAGCGGCTGCTGCGCGAGCTGGAGAAGCTGCGCGTCGCCCTGGTGGGAAAGGGGATCGACCCCGACACCGCGGAGCTGATCCGCGAGGACCTGATCGGCTTCGCGAACTATGGATTCCCCGAGTCGCACGCCTGGAGCTTCGCGCTGATCGCCTTCGCCACCTGCTGGCTCAAGGCGCACCATCCCGAGGCCTTTTTCGCGGGGGTGCTGAACGCGCAGCCGATGGGCTTCTATCCCGTGTCGGCGCTCATCCACGACGCGCGGCGCTTCGGGGTGACCGTGCTCCCCCCGTGCCTGCACTTCGGGGAGCGCGACTCGATCGTGGAGGACATCGAGGGGGAGACGCGTCCCGCCCTGCGCCTGGGCTGGCGCCTGATCCGCGGCGCCGGCGAGGACCTGCTCGACCGGCTGGAGGGAGCGAAGCGCGAGCGCCCCTTTGCGTCGATCGCCGACGTGGTGTCGCGCGCGCTGCTCGAGCGTTCCGAGGCCCTGTCGCTCGCGCGGGCCGGCGCCTTCGTCCACTGGGCAGAGGACCGGCGGCATGCGGCGTGGGAGGCGCTGCGCGCCAGCGGCGACGTGTTGCCGCTGGCGCCCGTGTCGCACGAGCCCCACCAGCCCGCGCCGATGAGCGAGGAGCGGCTCGTCCTGCTCGACTACCACATGACCGGCCTCTCCCTCAACGGCCACCCCATGGGCGCCGCGCGCGAGTGGCTCGCGAGCAAGGGGGCGAAGACCAGCCGCGACCTGAAGGACATCCCCAACGGCCGCACCATCGCCGTGGCCGGCCTGGTGACCATCCGCCAGCGTCCCTCCACCGCCGGCGGCACCATCTTCCTCCTCCTCGAGGACGAGTGGGGGTTCATCAACGTGGTGGTGAACAAGACCCTGGTGGAGGAGAACGCCGAGGTCGTGAAGCGCGCCCCCTACGTGATCGTGCAGGGCCGCCTGGAGAAGGACGGCGCCGTGATCAACGTGGTGGGGAAGCGGTTCAAGGCGCTGGAGATGGAGGGGATCACCTTCCAGTCGCGGGACTTCCGGTGAGGCCCTGTCATGCCGAGCACCGCGAGGAATCTTCTCTCCCGGCAGAGGGGCCGGCCGGGTGCGAGGTGCCGATTCGTCTCGCGGGGATCCCCATCCGCCCGCGTATGTCTCACGACCTCCAGCCTGCGACGATATGCCGCCTCCACAACGCAGCATAAGACCAGGTCCCGCACCCGACCTCCGAGTGAAGCCGCCTGACCAGCCCGGAGTACTCCTGCATGGCCTTGCGGGTATCCATCTGGATCTGCAGGATATCGTGACCAGATATCGTCTTCCGGCAGGTAACTGCTGGCAGGACAATTTGCGTTAGGCCGTGCACCATGACACCTTCGCCGCTGAATCGCGTCGCAGCATCCATGTATCTGAGCGAGATCCGGGAGCTTATCGACTCTCTCCGGTTTCGTATTCAGCAACTTCAGCAGGCGCGCGATTCTTGGCTTGCTCACGAGTCTGTTGCGAGCATTGAGGCCGCCGCCGATACAGAAGGGTTCAACCACGAGGCGTTTGCCCAAGCCCTGAACGCCGGTGCTCAACAACAGACGAGCATCTTCGACGCCTTTGAAGCACTCTTGGCTGCCTGGGCGCGCCTTTCACTGTTACTCCATCCGGCCGGCGGGAAAGACGCGCTTGCTGACTGGCGGGCCGCACGCGGAGAGGCGCTTTGCCACATCCTTCAACTACCTGCTGACACCCTGCTCGCTAGCAGGAGTTTTCGCGACTCTTGGATGCATTTTGACGAGCGCCTGGACGCGGCTGTTGTCGAAGGGTGGCTTGGCAATCGGCAACGCTTCGTTAAAACGGCGGCGGTAGCCGCCGCCGTTACGAACACGGTCCGAGTGATCGATATTGAGGCACTAGCGTTTCACTATCGAACGCGCACCGGGCAGCAGGAGCATGTAACAACCGATGAGATGCTCGCGTGCCTTGACTTTCTTAGGATGGAGCCGTCAGAAGTCGGTCCGCGCGTTGTGCTTCTGCCGCCGCCGGCCTAGCTGGCAGTTGGCCACCATGAGCTGTACGGGGGAGCTATGGAATACCGCATCCGATTAGACCTACCTCTGACGCCGATGGATGGCGATGAAATCACTCTGATCGCCGTCCGCGCCACGGTCTGCGGCGAGTTCTCGCGCCTCCCAGGCGGCGACGGTCATTTTGTCGTCGAAGCCTCGGACGGCCGTATATATGAAATCGCGGTAGTTGACCGAGGGAACGGCCGCCGTGGTTCCCAAAAGTGGCGAGAGGTCCGGGAGGTGTTTCGAGACCAATTCGAGCAGCTTCCCCGCTCGTCAGTTCGCTAAGAGTGGCCGCCACTGCCTGCCGAACAGTTGTCGCCCCTCACGGGCCTCACGGTAGGGCCGGCCTAACGATTCGTTGCAGCAGACGGGCGAGCTATGGAAGCGGCGGCTGCGCCGCCGCTCTCTTGCGGTTCGCCCGCAGCTGAACTGCAGCGTTAGGCGGAACATGCAGTCTCTTTCTTTGCCAGCCGAACTTCATCCCACCGGGACTGAGCGCTTCTTGCTTCCGCAGGGGGCCGTGGAGGTGCCGAAGGCGACGCCCACCTTCCGTCCTTGGAACGGCGTGTTACCGGGTGATACATACGGCGGGAAGGCAGTTCTGGATGTGGAGGGGGAACCGGCATTCGCCGAGCTAGTGATACTCAAGCTGCTAGAGCGCGCCGGCTGGTCGGGCGTCTGGATCGACACCTATCGCAACAAGTACCGTCGCGCGTATTGGGGCGCTGAGCCGATCGCGGCATTGCCGCCTTTTCCCGCCAGTGCTCTCCAGGCGATCCTCAGCAAGCGCGACGCAGGCCGAAGTGGGACGTGGGACATTCTGGCCTGGAACGAGTCCGAGCTACTCTTCGCTGAGAGCAAGCGGGCCGGCCACGACGCCATTCGCCCCAGTCAGGCCACATGGTTGGCTGCCGCGCTGGATATGGGGCATCCCCTCGAGTCGTTCCTAGTAGTCGAATGGTCAGTTTAGCCAGGCGTCCGCCTAACGATGCGTTGCAGCTGACGGAGCGGCATGCATCAGGTTTCTCGCCTAGCGGCGCTCTACACAATTCCGCCCTTTCTCGCTTGGCGGGGATGACCTCCGCAGCTGAACTCAAGCGTTAGGCGGTGACCGAGTTTTGATGCGCATTCTCCTTTATTTCACTATCGTCCTCAGCATTGCGAGCTGCGCACACGAGGAGGATCGGGTCGACGGGGAGTACCGGCTAGTGGCCGTCGGCGCACTCCCACCGTCGCAATACGCCGGACGTGCAGAGTGGTACGAAGTACCACGGTGGAGCAACTACTCGCTGAGGCGGGGTCGTTGGGTGCGACAGGATTCTGCCTTGGACGCCCAAGCGTGCAGCGAGGCATCTGGCCATCATGTGCAGTTTGATTCCGGCACCTATCGGCAGGCTGGTGATACCCTTCACTTCTGGGTGCCAGATACGACAATCGGTCTCAGAGGCTGGGTCAACGCCGCGATCCTTAGCGGCGATACCCTGCGGTTCGAAGCTGGGGAGTTTGACCCTGGAGATTTTCTCTACGTCCGGCAGTAGGATCGCGACACTCATTCAAGCCACCGCCTAACGATGCGTTGAACCTGACGGAGCGGCATGCATCAGGTTGAGCGCCTGGCGGCGCTCTACACAATTCAGCATCTTCGCGCTTGGCGGAAATGACCTCCGCAGGTTAACTCCCGCGTTAGCCAGACCAGCCCAGGCCTGCTGCAGCTATGGATTCCTCTGCTCGCGTTCGCAGGCTCACTTGGTGGTTGCGCGGAAGCTTCATCCTCCTGGGCGTCGCTGTCGCCCTGGTGGCCCTCCGCCCCCGCGCGCTCGCGCCCTGGCTGGTACTCGTGACCGCCGCGTGCAACGTGATCGTCTTTCGCGAACTCCTGAAGGGCGCCCGGGCAAGCTGATCTCGCCAGGCTGTCCGTACTCGCGGAAGGCCCTCCGCGCGGCTGGCTAACGGGTACTTGGAGCTGTCGGCGCGCTCCAAGCCATAGGGTTGGTGTGGCTGGCGAGATCGCGACCGTTGATGCATCATAGCGCCTGGCTGCGGCACCTCAGCTCAACTGCAATCGCGTTGGATGACCACCGAAGTCCGAGGGCCTTCTGGCATGCGCAGAACCGCCGAACAACTCGCGGTGCTTCCGGGAATTCCCTTCGTTCTCGTCGTCGGGCTCGTGGCGGGTACGATCCAAGGCACGCCTCGGCTGTTGCTCGGTGGTACCTCAGCGGCGCTGAAGCCGGTCCCCATCATCATCGTGGGCGTGGCAGCCTTGTTCTGGTGGCTTGGGGCGCTGCTGCTCTGGTGGATCGCAGTGCGACGCCGGTCGCGTACCGGGATCGTTGCCGCGCAGGTGACGCTCGGGCTCGTCCTTGGAGAACTCTTCGCCAGCGCCTTGGGCATGATCGCCTTGCCAAACGAGTTTGCTGCCGTGTTGGCGAAGCAGTTCCCGACGGTTCTTTCGTCAAACCTTGCCCTGGCGCTCGTGCGTGCTCCGCTCTGGTTCGTCGGATCTGCACTCGCTGTCGCCATCGGCCGGCATCTCCACCGCGGGTACGAGCTTGCCCCGCCGCCAGCCACGCCCGATACGCATCCACGTGCAGTCATCTAGCGATCGTTGCAGCGGCCGAGGCTCGTCGGACTGGCGCGGGCTGCGCCCGCGCTCCTGTTTGATTCGCCCGCAGCTGAACTAATGCGTCAGCTCGCAGACATGACAGATACCGCTGGAATGGTGAAGGTCGCCCTTCACGCGCCTGATGACCAATGCGAGACGATGTGGGCGACACCAGTCGGAACGGATCGCTACCGCCTGGAGAACTCTCCGTTCTCCGCATAATGCATGTCGTGGCTCGCTATCGTCGAGGCACGACCGGAGAAGGCACCGCCTCCCCAATGACCCGACCAGGCGAGACTGCTGCGACCATCGACGACTACATCGCCGGCCACCCCCCGGAGGTCCGCGCGCGCCTCTCGGCGATGCGGGCCACGATCCGTGAACATGCCCCGGAGGCGGAGGAACGGATCAGCTACCGCATCCCCACCTTCTACCTGGGCGGGAACCTCGTGCACTTCGCGGCGTTCGCCCGGCACCTTGGATTCTACCCCGGGCCCTCCGGCATCGCGGCGTTCCAGGAGGCCCTCGCGCGCTACGTCAGTGCGAAGGGGTCCGTCCAGTTTCCGCACACCGAACCGCTGCCGCTCGAGCTGGTCGCCGACATCGTCCGCTTCCGCGTGGCGGAGCAGGCCGCCGCGCGCGCGACGGGCGGCGGTCGGCGTCGCCGGCCTGCCACCTGACCTGGGGCGGCCGGCTGCCAGGCGCCCTCGGCGGCGCCTCCCTTCGCAAGCTTCCACGATGACCAAGCCCAAGTCCAAGCCCGGCGAGCTCCCCGTGCACCTGTTCGAGGATGACGCGGCATGGGAAGCATGGCTCGCCCGGGAGCACGCCAGCTCCGCCGGCCTGTGGCTGCGGATCGCCAAGGCGGGGTCGAACGTCAGGTCCGTATCGTACGCCGGGGCGCTCGACGTCGCGCTCTGCTACGGCTGGATCGACAGCCAGAAGAAGTCGTTCGACGACGCGACCTGGCTCCAGAAGTTCACCCCCCGCGGCAGGCGGAGCGCCTGGTCGAAGATCAACCGCGAGCACGTGCAGCGCCTCGTCGAGAGCGGCCGCATGCAGCCGGCGGGCCTCGAGGCGGTCGACCACGCGAAGGCGAACGGGCAGTGGGATGCCGCGTACGACTCGCCGCGAACCGCCGCCCTGCCGGACGACTTCCAGCGCGCGCTCGATGCACGCCCGCGAGCCAGGGCGTTCTTCGCGACCTTGAACAGCGCGAACCGGTACGCGATCCTGTTCCGGATCCAGGCGGTGAAGCGCGCCGAGACCCGCGCGAGGAAGATCGAGCAGTTCATCGACATGCTGGAGCGGCACGAGGTGATCCACTCGTAGCGGCGGTCCGTCGGGCGCCGCCGGGAGGCCCTGAGCGACACTCGGTCGCCCCTCCGCCTCACCGCTTCCCGAACCCGGGGATCGCCGCGGCCTGCCGCATCCACGCCGCCGCCTGGCGCTCGTCCAGGTCCTCCACCGACGCCAGCTCCACCCCCCGCGCGTCCTTCCCCATCCCGATCGGCGCGGCCGGCGGCACGGGATCGAGCGCGGTGCCGCGCAGGAAGGTGAGCTTCACGTGGCCGGCGAAGCCCCCGCAGGAGAAGCACCAGCCGTCGCCGACGCCATAGAATGCCATCCCCCACTTCACGGAACGCTGCAACGCGGGGAGCGTCCTCGCCGCGAGGGCGTCGACGCGTCCCGCGATCGCGCGTTGCGGCTGCGGCAGCCCGCGGATGTAGGCAAGGACGGGCGCATCCCCCACCTGGGCCTTCGCGGCACTCGCCCTGCCGGTCATCGCGGCGTTGAGCGGCGTGGATCCCGGCTCCGCCACCCTGCCCGTGCGTCGGTGACGCGCCGCCGGCTTCGGCCCTTCCACGCGGCTCGCCGCCGGCTTGCGGGCCCCCTTGCGCCCTCCGTCGTCGTCATCGCCTGCGCGTGGCATCCGGTCCTCCAGTCGTGGCGTCACGTCATTCCCGAGGTGATCCGCGAGCCCGCTCCACCCGGCGAGCCGGAGTGGAGCGGGTCCGCGGCCGAGATCAGCGTGCCTTCGCGGGCGCCGCCGGACGCATCGCGAGCACGTGCTCCACGAACTGGTCGATGGCGATCTCGGTGCCCTGGTAGAAGCCCGACTCCTTGTTCGTCGCGAGGTCCGCGGCGCTCCGGTGTAGCGCCGTGAAGACGTAGCGGGTGCCGGAACCCGCCGCTTCCATCGTCATGATCGCGGTGATCGGGATGTCGTCGAAGACGGCGGGGCGATAGCCGGGGAACAGCATCGCGGTCCAGACCAGCCGCTCCATCGGGACGGCCTCGAGGACGCAGCCAAGGTTGGGAACTTCCGGGCCGTCCTTGACGGCGATGTCGATCCGGATGACGCCCCCCGGCCGCAGGTCCAGCTCCGCGCGCGCCACCCGCCCCCACTGCCGCGGCATGTACCACTCCTTGAGGTGCTCCGGCTTCGTCAGCGCGTCCCAGACGAGCCGCGGCGGCGCGTCGATGAACCGCTCGATCGCGAAATCCAGTGCCGGATCGAAGGCGAATTGCGTGTTCATGTCCCTGACTCCTTCTCCTTGAGGTGTTTGACGTACGCGTCGAACCGGTCGAGTCGCTCTTCCCAGAGTTGGCGGCGCGCGGCGAGCCAGTCCTCGGCGACCTTGAGCCGTTCGGGGGCGAGCTCGTAGGTCCGCACGCGCCCCTGCTTCCTCGACTTCACGAGCCGGCTCTGCTCGAGCACCGAGAGGTGCTGCACGAACGACGGGAGCTGCATGTCGAAGGGGGCCGCCAGGTCGCTCACGGTGGCCGGCCCGGCGGACAGCCGCTCCAGGACCCTCCGCCGGGTGGGGTTGGCGAGGGCGTGGAAGACGTCGTCAGCGGCTGCGGCTTGGACCATGGGACCATCCCTGGGCTCGGGTCATCGGTGCTGCCGCAGGGATAGTACGGCCATCCAACACTTTTGTAAATACCTAAGTATTCCCGGTGGCAGTTCCCATATTGCCCTGCCTGGCTGGGGCCGATTCCCAGCGCCCCGACATCACCCTTTCAGATAGCCGGTATCTATTCTTTCAAGTAGCCGCTTTCGCGGCCTGCGCAAGTTGCGCGAGGCCGCCGGCCAGCGCTTCGCCGGGGGGGTGGTGCTGTACGATGGGGAGGCCAGCGTGGGGTTCGGCGACGGCTTCTTCGCCGTTCCGCTCCGTGCGTTGTGGGAGCCGCATCCATGACCGACCCGATCTCCTCCCTGGTGTGTTCCCCACCCGTGACCTTGCGAGCGCACTGACGCCATGCCCAATTCCCCTCGCGACCCGCTCCACGGCGTCACCCTCGAGGCGATGATCGAGCACCTGCGCGACCGCTACGGGTGGGAGGGGCTCGGCGCGCGCATCGACAACCGGTGCTTCACCGACACGCCCAGCGTCGCCTCCTCGCTCAAGTTCCTGCGAAAGACGCCATGGGCGCGGGCGAAGGTCGAGTCGCTGTATCGCCACTCCGTGGCGCACCCCCGGAAAGGGGCGACGCCGGCCGCGGGTGACGCGCAGGCCGACGAGGAGCCGTAGCGCGACGCGCGACGCCACTTCCCCGATTGACCGCGGCACCTCGACGGAGGTTGCGTGTAGGAGCACCTGACCCGCCCAGGACCTTCTCATGGCCTTCATCGACCGCCCCCTCGTTCCCGCGCTCGCCGTCGCCCTCGGCCTCTTCCTCGGAGGGGCCGCCATCGGTGGCGGCGTGGCGCGCATCCGCACCGCCGACCGCGGCGTCACGGTTAAGGGGGTCGCCGAGCGCGAGGTGAAGGCCGACCTCGCGATCTGGCCACTCCGCGTGGTGGCCGCCGACAATGACCTCGCTCGCGCGAACGCCTCCCTCGCGGAGAGCGTGCGCAAGGTGAAGGTCTTCCTGGCGGCCAACGCGCTCGACACCACCCAGATCTCGGTGCAGAACTTCGCCGCCAGCGACGCGGAGGCCAACCAGTACCGCGGGCGCGATGCGGGCGGCGCGCGCTTCGTGATCCGGCAGGCGCTGGTGCTCCGCTCCACGGAGCCGCAGAAGGTGCTCGCCGCGAGCCAGCGGGTCGCGGACCTGGTGAGTGCCGGCGTGGTGCTCAACTCCGAGGGGGAGTACGGCGGGGGCGGGCCCACCTTCCTCTTCACGAAGCTGAACGACTACAAGCCGAAGATGATCGCCGAGGCCACGGCGCGGGCGCGTGAGAGCGCGGAGCAGTTCGCGCGCGACTCGCGGTCGGACCTGGGCGGCATCCGCCGGGCCAACCAGGGCGTCTTCGAGATCCTCCCGCGGGACCCGGCGCCGGGGATCTCGCAGGAGAGCCAGGTGGAGAAGACGCTGCGCGTCGTCACCACGGTGGAGTACGCGCTGAAGTAAGGCGGCGGCGATCAGATCGCGAGCCCGAGCTGCTCCGCGACGGCGGTGGCAATGCCGGCCGAGCGGGCGACGGTTCCGCCAGCCGCTTCCTTCACCACGTCGGCCAGCGCCTCGCGACGCTCGCCGAAGCCCCAGGGGACGCCGTGCTTCAGGCAGAGCCCCTGCACGAAGGCGCGCAGCCCGTCGCGGTACTTCTGGCTCACGTGGTACCCGCCCGCGTACGACGCGCGATACCGCGGCGCCAGCTCGGGGAACTCCTGCTCGATGAAGGGCAGGTAGCGTTGCCGCGCGGACGCCCGCAGGCGCAGCGTCGCGGCGACGAGGTGCGTGGCGCCGGCGGCGGCGATCGCGCGCACCAGCGCATCGAGCGCCTCGGCGCCATCGGTGATCCCGGGGAGCACGGGCATCACGAACATTCCCGCGTCGATCCCGGCGGCGCGGAGGCGGGCGACGGCGCGCAACCGCGACTCGGGGGTGGGCGAGCGCGGCTCGATCCGGCGCGCGAGCTCGCGATCGGTGGTGATCAGCGACACGTGGACTCGCACGGGGGAGCATTCCGCGATGCGCTGGAGCAGGTCGATGTCGCGCGTGACGAGGGGACTCTTGGTCGTGACCGACACCGGGATCCCCGCGTAGTCCGCGAGCACCTCGAGGATGCCGCGCGTGACCCGGAAGCGACGCTCGGCGGGCTGGTAGGGATCGGTGGCGGTGCCGATCGCGATGCCGTCCTCGCGGAGCTGCGCCCAGCGCTGCGGGTTGCGCGAGAGGGAGCGGAGCTGCGCGCGCAACGCGGCGGCGCCGTTCTCCTTCACGAAGATCCGCCGCTCGAAGGTGAGCCAGGCGGGCATGGCGGCGATGTCGCTCATCAGCGACTCGTCGGCGCGCTCCCCGGCGACCGCCCGGTCGAGGGCGTACCGGTGGGCGTAGCGTGCGTAGCAGTAGGCGCAGCCGAAGGCACAGCCGGTGTACGGGTTGATGGACCAGAAGCCCATCCCCGTGGTCTCCGGCCCGTTGAGGAGGGTGCGCGCGGAGGTTGCGTGGTAGTGGATGTCCTTCTGCTCGCCGATGACGGGGAGGGGACGCGCCCGGTCGGTGGGGAGGCCGTCGAACAGCGTAGGCAGGGAAGGACGGGGCATACCCGAACATATACCGAACAGGACGACCCGCCGTCAAGTCGCCCAGGCTCGAGCCTGGTCCACGATCGGGAACGGTAGCGGCGATCGGGGTAACCGCAGATGAGGCAATCGGGCGCGCGCGCCCCCGCGCGCCGCCCGCTTCCGCATCCGTGCCGAGAGCCGAGAGCCGAGCGCCGGGAGCCCAGGCCATCAGTTGAACTTCCCGCCCGTCCACCTACTTTGGTGCTCCACCCCCTCCAGCAAGCGAGACAATGAGTCCCTCACCCACCAAGCTGTCCGACGTCGAGATCCAGCGGGCCCTCGGCTCACTCCCCGGGTGGGCGCGGCGGGGGGATGCGCTCACGAAGACGTACGCGTTCCAGCGCTTCGCCGAGGGGATCGGCTTCGTCCAGCGCGTGGCCGCGGCGGCCGACGCGATGGATCATCACCCGGACATCGACATCCGGTACACGAAGGTGACCTGCACCCTCTCGACGCACAGCGCGGGAGGGATCACGCAGCTCGACCTGGACCTGGCCGGGAAGATCGAGGGGGCGGCGGCTGCCTGATTCGTGAAGGTCGACTGCCTGTACCGACGACGTAGCGGATCGAGCGGATGGGAGCAGGTACTTCCAACATCGCGTCCTCGACGTTTCCGCTCGATCCGCTTGATCTGCTCCAGTCAGGCAGTGCCAATGTGCCGGCGTGGCGAAGCCGCCCCTCTGCCGGGACGCCAGTTCCCTCGTCGCCTGCGGCTCCTCGGGATGACGGCGGGCGCGTGCTTCAGGCGAAGAAGTCCGAGGCCGGGAGGGACTCGAACGGCACCCCGGCGGCCAGTGAGAGCAGCTCGGCGTCTGTGAGCGCCAGCTCCACGAAGCGCGGCTCGTGCTGCCGTTGCGAGGCATGCGCGTGGAACGCGGCGCGCTTCACGTCGTGGTACCGTCGCGTGTCCACGCGCACGTGCGCCGGCTGGCCGAGGAGCTGGAGCTCGGCACCGGGGCGCGGCGGGTCCCAGGTGACGTACAGGAGGCGCCGCGGTGCGTGGGGCGGGCCCGCCTCCGGGTACGACGTGGCGACGCCGGCGAGGAACCAGGCCTCGGTCGCGGCGCGACTGATCGCGCGATGGTCGCGATGGCCCGTGGGCGCGCCCTCGGGGCCGAAGGTGATCACCACCTCCGGCCTGGCCGCGCGGAGGAATCGCACGATCTCCCCCACCAGCAGGTCGGCCTCCACCGCGCCGAGCGCGCCGTCGGGATGCCCCGCGGTCACCACCTCGGCGATGCCGAGCACCCGCGCCGCGTCGTGCAGCTCGCGTCGCCGGATCCGGCCGAGCTCCGCGCGCGAAGAAACGGGGATGCCGGAAGACTTCCCGGCATCCCCGTCGGTGGCGCAGAAGAGCGCCACATGTGTCCCGCGTTCCCGCTCCGCCGCCAGGATCCCGCCGACCGCGAAGGTCTCGTCGTCGGGATGGGCGAAGACCAGCCCCAGGCGGCGCTCCACCTCGCTCAGTTGCGGCGGCCGCCGAGGAGGTTGAGGATGGCGAGGAACATGTTCAGCAGGTCCAGGTAGATCTGCACCGCCGCGGGCACGTAGTCATCGGGCCCGTACACGTTCCGGATCCGCCAGGTGTCGAATACCAGCAGCCCGCTGAACACCAGCACCGTCCCGGCCGACAGCCAGAGCGACGCCGTGGTGTTCTTGAAGAACATGTTCAGCAGCGAGGTGGCGATCAGGACCCAGAGGCCGACCATGAAGAAGCTGCCCCAGGCGCTGAAGTCGCGCTTGCTCAGCCAGGCGTACGCGGTGAGGACCGCGAAGCTGGTGAGGGTGAGCAGTCCCGCCTGCCCGATCACCCCGGGCTGGGTGCGTCCGTAGTAGAAGATGGCGGGGGAGATCACCACCCCCATCACCACGTTGAACAGGAACACCAGCCCGATCGCCCGGGGCGCGCTCTCGCGCATCTTGAGCGCCATGAAGAGCGGCGCCATTCCCACGAAGAAGGCGATGAACGGGTGCTGCGCGGACGCCATCATCAGCGACGGCTGGGACAGCCCGAGGGCCACCCCGCCCATCGTGACGATGACGCTTGCCAGGACCAGCGAGTAGGTCCGGCGGACCAGGGTGGCGCGCTCCGCCCCGGTCCGGACCAGCGTACCAGTGTATGGAAGGCTCATGCCCTGATTATAACTACGGGCGCTCCCGGAGTTCCACGGAACCGTTGACCGTGGAAATCCGGATCAGCCGACCCCCCTTCCCGAGCTGGGCCTCGATGTGCCGGGGGTCGATCCGGCCGCGGAGCTGGATGGGGAAATCGGTCCGCAGCCGCCCGTTTACGGTGCGCATCTCGATGTCCGCGTCCGCGTTCCGCGGCAGCTCCAGCACCACGCTGCCGTTCACGGTGGAGTACCGCAGCTCGGCGTCGCCCTCGAGCTTCGACATGCTGGCCCGGATGCTCCCGTTCACCGTCTTCGCGGTCACCGGGCCGCCGCTCGAATAGGCCTCGACGCCGCCGTTCACCGTGTTCGCCTTCACCTCCGCGGTCGCCCCGTCCACCCGGATCGCGCCGTTGACGGTGCCGGTGGAGACGTTGAGCCCCGAGGGAAGGAGCACGGTGAACTGCACCATCACGTCGTTGTTGCGGTTGCGCCACCCGCGGTCGTTGCGCGACTCGATGCCGCTCTCGGTGCAGGTGGAGTTCTCGGTGTAGAGCGCGCAGACGATCACGTCGCGCCCCCCGGGGCCGATGCGCTTCACCTCCACGGTGACGTCCTTCGGGTCGCCGCGGCGCCACGACTTGGCGGCCACCACTTCCACCCGGTCGCCGTTGGTGTGGCCGACGGTGATCCCGCCGTTCACGTTGGCGACGCGCACCCAGGCGCCCTGCTCCAGCTTCGCCGACCACTCGAAGGCGCGGGTGTCGACCTGCCGGTCCTGGGCGAACGCGGTGGCGGGGACCGCCGCCGGGACGATGACCGCCGCGGCGATCGCGACGAGGAGGGGATAGTTACGGACTCGCATGGTTCTCTCCGGTACGGAGGTCAGCGGGTGGAGCGGGTCACGCCGCGCCCCCGGAGGGTGATGTCGCCGTTGAAGCTCTGCAGGGTGACGCGGGCTTCCCCGCGCCCCAGGTCGAAGTTGAAGCGCTTGCTGCGCCCCACCCCGATCTCGTGCTCCCCCGGGGCCAGGGTGATCGGGAAGTCGCTGTCGATCTCCCCATTGAAAGTCGAGATGCTGACGCGGGCGCTCGGGCTGGGCGGGAGGGTGAGCGAGACGTCACCCGAGTGCGCGCTCAGCTCGTAGGTGCCGCCGGCGATGACGTCGCCCGCGTAGGTGAGGTCGCCCGAGGTGGTCTTGAGGCGCACCCACCGCGAGTTCACGTCGCGGGCGCTGATGTCGCCGCTCACCGTCTCCGCGTCCACCTGCCCGTCGATGCGGGTGAGGTCCACGTCGCCGCTCACCGCGTTCAGCTGCACGTCGCCCTTCACGTTCGAGAGGCTCACGTCGCCGGAGACCAGCCGCAGGTCCACGCGCCCGCCCAGGTCGGAGAGCGACACGTCGCCGCTCTGTCCCTGCACCTGCACGTCGCCCTGGAGGCGCGTCACCCGCACGTCGCCCGAGTGCGTCTCCACGGAGAGCCGCGCCCCCACGGGGAGGGTGATCTCGATCCGCGAGTCGCCGCGCATGCGGTCGTCGGGCACCAGCGAGAAGCGGGTGTCGGCGGCGCGCAGCTCGTACGGCGCGTCGTCGCTCACGACCTGCACCCGCACCTGGTTGCGGTCCCAGGTGGAGACGGTGAGGGTGCCCTCGGCGACGGTGATGTCGGCCGCGCCGCGCGCGGCGAAGGCGAAGGTGGTGTCCATCCGGAACTCGCGCTCGCTGCGCCGCTGCGCCCCCGCGGAGGCGGGAGCGGCGACGGCCGCGGTGGCGGCGAGGAGGAGCAGGGTGCGAAGGGTGCGCATGTATGGAGTCCTCAGGAACGGGCCGGCAGCGTGCCGATGGCCCGCAGCAGCTCCACCTTCTGGTCGAGCATGCGGTTGACCTGGTCGTTGAGCAGGGCGGAGTTCGGGTCGCGCGCGATCGCCGCGCGGCTTTCCATGATCGCCTGGTCGATGATGCGGATGTTCTTCTCGAGCACCGCGAGGGTGGCCGGGTCGAGGCGCTTGCCGTTCTCCGCCGCGAGGCGGCGCAGGCGGCCGATCTCGGCGCCGTAGATGGAATCCACGGCCCGCCACTCGCCGGTGCGGTACTGGTTCTCGGGGCGGTTGCTCGCGAGGCGCGCCGAGGCGCCGCGCTGCGTGGCGCGGAGGGTCGCGGGGGAGGCGGCCGACGCGGGTGCGGCAACGGC
>DASWVQ010000391.1:0-8740 GCA_036401195.1 Gemmatimonadaceae bacterium | reverse complement strand
GCGACCCTGGAGAGGGCCTCGGCGTTGAACCCGGAGTAGTGATAGGAGCGGGTGCGCTCCAGCTCGATCGGCTGCGTCCCGTCGGGAGTGAGCTGCCAGCCGATGCGGGCGGGAATCTCCTGGGCGATGGCGCGCGCCGTGGCGGAGTCGCCCGCGAAGAGCGCATAGGCCATCACCTGGGCGGCGTACCAGGAGCCGTGGTTGTTGCGGGCCGCGTGCTCGTGCGCCCCGTTGGGGCTGGTGCGGAGCCAGGTCACGTAGCGCCGCATCCAGTCCTGGAGCGCGGCCTGGTCCGACGCGCTCCACGAGGGGGACCCCTGGAGCAGGCCGACGGCGTCCACCACCTCGATGAACCAGCGGGTGTCGATGATCCCGCTCCCCCGCTCGTTCGGGTTCCCCCGCACGAGCTGCGCGAAGCGCAGGTGCGGGTTCATGCGGGTGGCGCCGTCGAGGAACCAGGCGCGCACCTGCTGCGCCGCGCGGTCGGCGTACCGGCGGTCGCCGGTGAAGTACCACGCCAGGGCGAGCGTCTGCACCCGGTCGCCCAGCGCGGCCACGCGGGGCTGGTCGAGGTCGCGCTTGCTCTCCGGGTTGGTCTCCCCGTCGCGGCGGATGTAGGGCAGGCCGTCGGCCTTCGCCGGGTCGGGCCACCAGTACGGGCTCAGGCTCAGGTAGTCGTGCGGGTCGTTCGTCGGCGCGAGGAGCGTCTTCTTGTCCGTCACGGCGACGAGGGGCGCCGCGAGCGCCTTGTCGGCATCGCGCACGAGGCGGCGCAGGGCGGGCACGTAGGCGGCGTCGCCCGCGCGCACCCGCTCCCGGGAAAAGGCGAGCGCCCGCGCGTTCAGGGTGATCGGAGAGATCGCGGGGGCGCCGGATGCGGCCCCGGAAGTGCCAGGCGTGCCGGCGCCAGGCGCCGAGGCGCAGGCTGCGGCCGTCGCCAGTACCCCGAGCATCGCCAGGGTGCGGGCGTGGAGGATCATCGACATGTGAAGACCGGTACGTGCGAAAACCTGCGAGGGCACCGGGCGTCCTGCCCGATGCCCTCGCGCGAGTCACTCGTTACTGCGTGGCGCCCGAGCTGGGCTTGCAGATTCCGTCATCCCATCCGGGGTTCTGCACCAGGTTCTGGTTCAGCTCGCACGCACGCGCCGGAATCGGGTAGAGGAGCCACTTGTCGCCGATCGGCCGGGCGTCGTACTTCTCCGTGCTGCTCTGGTTCGGGCTCTTGTTGAGCGTGGACATCTGCGCCATCCCCGCCTCGATCCGCGCCTTCGCCCAGGGCCAGTTGCGGCGGCTGTCGAAGATCCCGTGCATCTCGAGGGCGAGCTCGAAGCGGCGGTCCGAGAAGAGGCTGTCCTTGAACGCCGCCTTGCCCAGCCCGGCGACGAGGTTCGGGACCTTGGCGCGCGCGCGCACCTGGTTCACGTAGCCGTACGCCTCGGCGGAGGGGCCAGAGACCTCGTTGATCGCTTCGGCCGCCGAGAGCAGCACGTCGGCGTAGCGAAGCAGGATCACGTCCGGCTCCTCGGCGCCGCCGTCGGCCGCCCCCCAGTCCACGTACTTGCGCGGCACCGGGCCGTTGGAGCCGTAGTTCGAGGAGCCGTTGTTGCTCGAGTTGCCCCACACCCAGGTCACGGTCTTCCCGTTGTTCGGGTTCGTGAACGAGGTCATCCAGGTGCCGTCCTTGCGGACGTCGGTGGGCGCATACGAATCGTAGAACAGCCGCTCCGCCTGGAACTGGTTCTGGGAGCCCCCCTGGAAGACGTCGGGGCTGGTCCTCGGCGAGAACCACTCGGTGATGCGGCCGCCCAGCCCGCTCACGCGGATGTTGATGAGCGAGAAGATGATCTCCTTGCTCCGCTCGTTCTGCCCCGTGAAGAGGCTCCCGTAGTTCGGGTCGAGCGTGTAGCCGAGGCCCATCACCTGCTTGAAGGTGTCGAGCGCCTTCTGGTTGTTGCCGCTCAGCGACGGGACCTGCGCGGCGCTCTGGAGGTAGGCCTTGCCCAGCAGGGTGAGCGCGGCGCCCTTGGTGGCGCGGCCGTAGTCGCTGGCCCCCCAGGTCACCGGCAGGACCGCCGCGGCCTCGGTGAGGTCCTTGGCGATCTGGTTCCACGTTTCCGTGGCCGTCGCGCGGCCCGGCGGCTCGTCGCCGATCGACGAGGTTTCCTCGAGCTTCAGGGGCACGCCGCCGAAGAGGCCCGCGAGCCAGTAGTAGTGCACGGCGCGCAGGAACTTGGCCTCACCGATGATCTGCGCCTTGCGCGCATCGTTCATCGGGACGTCGGGGACGCGGTCGATGACCGAGTTCGCCCGGTTGATCCCGGAATACGCCGCCTGCCACACCCCCTCGAGGTAGGCGTGCGAGGAAGAGAACTGCTCGTGATAGTTGCCGATGAGCGACCGCTCGTTCGCGGCGCTGAGGCGGCTGGTGGCCACTTCCGTGGGATACTCGACGAGCATCCAGAAGTTGCGCCCCACGTACTGGCTGCTCGAGAGCGGCGAGGGGAGGGTGATGAAGGTGGCGTACGCCGCGTTGACCGCGGCGATCGCGTCACCCTCGTTCTTGTAGAAGTTGGCCGGGGACACGAAGTCCGACGGCACTTCGGTGAGGAAATCCTTCTCGCACCCGGTGGCCGCCACGGCGACCGCGAGGAGCGTGAGGAGTCGGAGAGGCTTCCGCATACGCCCTCTTCAGTAGTTGAGGCTGAGGCCGACCGTGACTGCCTTGGCCGACGGATAGGCGCCGATGTCGATGCCGCGGTTCACGTTCCCCACGGACTGGCCGCTGATGTCGGGGTCGAACCCGGAGTAGTCCGTGATGGTGAACAGGTTCGTGCCGGTCACGTAGACCCGGGCGCCGTTCACGTTGTAGCGCGACGCGAACGCCTGCGGGACCGCGTACGAGAGCGTGAGCGACCGGAGGCGGACGTAGGACCCGTCCTCGAGCAGGTTCGAGGTGAAGTTGTTCGGACCCACCTGGTTCGGGTTCTCCCCGATCTTCGGGTACTTCGCGTCCGTGTGGGTCGGGGTCCAGGCATCGCGGAAGCGGCTCGCGAGGATGTTCACGCGCGGCGAGCTCTCGGTGCGGATGCGGTTGATGTTGAGGAGCTTGTTGCCGTGGGAGCCCTGGAGGAGCCCGGTGAGCTCGAAGCCGCGGAAGCCGAAGGTGTTGGTGAGCCCCCAGGTGATGTCCGGCGTCGGGTCCCCGATGAGGGTCCGGTCGTTGAGCGTGATCGCCGAGTCGCCGTCGATGTCGGCGATCAGCATGTTGCCGGGCTGGAAGGGCTTGCCGTTGAAGTTGGTGTAGTGGATCTGTGCCGCCTGGGCGGAGTCGCGGATGATCCCGAGGCTCTGGAAGCCGTAGAAGACACCGATCGGCTGCCCCACCTGGATGACCGTGCCCGGCAGGTTGTAATCGCTGGTGATGAGGTCGGCGAAGATGCGATCCGGCCCGCCGAGGTCGGTGACCTTGTTCGTGTTCCGGGCAACGTTCAGGTTGGCGCGCCAGCTGAAGGCCCCCTTTGTGCCCTGGATGACCTGTGCGTCGAGCCCGAGCTCGAAGCCCTTGTTCTCCACCGCGCCCCGGTTGGCGAGGGCGGTCTCGAAGCCGGTCTCGAAGGGGAGCGAGATCTGGAGCAGCAGGTCGGTGGTCTTCTTCGTGTAGTAGTCACCGGTGAAGGTGAACCGCTTCAGGAAGCTGACGTCGGCGCCGACGTTGAACTGGCTGGTCGTCTCCCAGGTGAGGTCCGGGTTCCCCACCGCGATCGGGTAGTAGCCGCCGGACGGGGTGCCGCCGATCGGGTACCCCTGGTCGTTGAGGCGGGCCAGCGACTGGTACGGGCGGATCGAGGGATTGCCCACGATGCCGTACGAGCCGCGGATCTTCAGCTCCTGGACCGACTTGTCGAACATGAACCACGGCTCCGACGACGCGCGCCAGGCCAGCGCCACGGAGGGGAACTGGCCCCACTTGTGGTTCGCCGCGAAGCGCGACGAGCCGTCGGCGCGCCAGGTGGCGGTGAGCAGGTACCGGTCGAGGAGCGAGTAGTTCACGCGGCCGAGCCACGACTCGAGGCGCTGGCTGCTCTCGCGCGAGGAGATCGTCGGGCCGCCCTCCTGCGTGCCGGAGCCGATGTCGTAGTAGCCGGTGATGTCGGACACGAACTGCGAGTTGCGCATGTTCGACCCGCTGCCGTCCGTGCGCTGCCGGGTGTAGCCGCCCAGCAAAGTGACGCTCGAGTTCGACCCGAGCTCACGCTGGTAGGTGAGGGTGTTCTCGTTCAGCCACCCCTGCGAGTTGCTCTCGGCACGGAGGGCCTCGCCGTTGGCCTGCGACCCGCGCAGCGTGGTGCGCGGGTAGTAGGTGTAGCGCCAGCGGTCGGCGTAATCGACGCCGAGGCTGGTGCGGAACTGCAGCCCGGGGATGACCTCGTACTGGGCGAAGAGGTTGCCGAGCACGCGCGTGTCGCTCAGGGAGTCCGACACCTCGCGCGCCAGCGACACCGGGTTCGGCGTGGTGGGGGCGTCGAGCTGCGAGCTGTAGGCGTTCAGGTCGGTGAAGATGTACGAGTAGGTGCCGTCGGCCCGCTTCACGGGCAGGATCGGCACGTACTGGAGCGCGCCCGACACCGCGCCGGCGTTCGCGTTCTGCTGGCCGGAGGTGGGGGTCGACTTGCTGCGCGCCCGCGCGGCGGTCACGGTGCCGCCGATCTCGAGGCGGCTGCCGATCGCCTGGTTGAGCGACAGGCGCCCGGAGAGGCGCCGCAGGCCGGAGCCCACCACGATGCCGTCCTGGTCGAACACGCCGCCCGAGAGCGAGTACCGCGTGGGCTGCGCGGTGCTGGTGGCCCCGCGCACCGACAGCTGCAGGTTCTTCACGCCGCCCGTGCGGAACACCTGGTCCTGCCAGTCGGTGTTGACCCCGCTGGCGAGGACGGCAGCCTTCACGCTGTCCGGGAAGGGGGTGAAGGGGCTGCTGGAGTTCTCGCCGTACGCGTTCGCGTAGTCCATGTAGCCGGCCGCGTCGAGCAGGTCGTAGCGCTTGGCCAGCTGCGTGGCCCCGGTGTACATGTCGAGGCTGAAGGTGGGCTTCGCGCCCTTGCCCTGCTTGGTGGTGATGATCACCACGCCATTGGCGCCGCGCGCGCCGTAGATCGAGGTCGCCGAGGCGTCCTTGAGGATGCTGATCGACTCGATGTCGCTCGGGTTGAGCGTGACGAGCGGGTTGGGCGGCGTGGTGCGGTCACGGCCGCCGTTGCCCACCGACGAGCCCTCGATGTCGTTCTCGATCGGGAAGCCGTCGATCACGTAGAGGGGCTCGGAATTGCCGGTGATGGAGGCGGTGCCGCGGATGCGGATCGAGAGCGCGCCCCCCGGCTCACCCGAGGCGGTGGTGACCTGCACGCCCGGGGCGGTGCCCTGGATCAGCTGGTCGATGGAGGAGATCGGGGAGCTCTCGAGCGCCTCGGTCGTCACGTTCGTCACGGAGCCGGCGATGTCGCGCGCGCGCTGCGTGCCGTAGCCCACCGAGACCACCTCGGCGAGCCGGACGCTCTGGGCGAGCATCGTCACGTTGAGGGTCGTGACACCCCCCGCGGTGATCACCACCGAGCGCGTCACCGGCGCGAAGCCGAGCCGCTGCACCGTGATGCTGCGCGTGCCCGCGGGGATCGCCCCCACGGTGTAGCGCCCGTCGGGGCCGGTCAGGGCGCCGATCTGGGTGCCGGTCACCATCACGCGGGCGCCGACGATCGGCTGCGACTGGGCGCTGTCGACGACGGTCCCGGTCAGCCGTCCCGTCTGGGCGGCGAGCACCCCGGGCAGGAACAGCGAGACGATCAAGCCAAGGCCTTTCACCCACCTCATCGTGTCTCTCCGGAAGGAATGTGGCGTACGGGGGGGACTGACGACCTGCGCGGACGGCGCCGCAGCGGCGCGGCGGAAACTGGGCTGGGCCGCTGGAGGGGGCGGGCGCCCTGTGGCCCGGCGGGCGGAGGGAAACGCAGCTCCGCCGCCCCGGGAATGGGTGGAGTTTAGGCCCGTGGACCCGATTTCGTCAATTAGGCGGACAAATTCAGCCATCGGCCTTCCGCGACATCGCCTGCCACCGGCGCAGGGCTTCCACGAAGTAGAAGTCCCCATAGCTGATCCCCACGTCGATCTCGACGCCCTGGGGCTTGCCACCGGTCGCGTGGGACAGAATAGCCCAGCTTTCGTTCGGCCGCGAGACAAAATCGGTACAGAGAGTCGTAAGCATTCGCGAGGCGGCCATACGGTAACGCACAGCATCTTCCGGGGCGACGAGGCCGGAGAGCGCCAGCAACCCCGAGGCGGCGATCGCCCCCGCCGACGCGTCCCGCGGCTCCCCGGGCCGCCCCGCCACGCTGAAGTCCCAATAGGGGACGCCATCGGCCGGCAGGTGGGCGACGAACCAGTCGGCGGTGCGTCGCGCGGCCTCGAGCAGCGCGGGGTTCCCCGTCGCCCGCGCCGACTCGGTGAAGCCATGGATCGCCCAGGCCTGCCCCCTCGCCCAAGTGGAACCGTCCGATGCCCCCTGCCAGGTCACCTGCCCCTCGAACCCCCCGGTCGCGGGATCGAAGAGGGCCACGTGCGCGGTGCTCCCGTCGGGCCGGACGTGGGCGCGCGCGGAGGTGAGCGCATGCCGCTCCGCGAGCTGCGCCCAGGCCGGGTCGCCCCCGTGCCGCGCCGCCCAGAACAGCATCTCCAGGTTCATCAGGTTGTCGATGATCACCGGGTACTTCCACGACGCCCGGTGGTCGCGCGCCCCCTCGGTGTCCCACGACTTGATCGCCCCCACCGTGGGGTTGTAGCGGGTGACGAGGGAGCGGCTCGCCTCGAGCACCACCTCGCGCGCATGCGCGTCGCCGGTGAGGCGGTGCTGCCGCCCGAAGCTGTCGAAGATGATGAAGCCCAGGTCGTGCGTGTTCGTGCGCTTCGCGTTCGGCTCGAGCCCCGCCGTCCAGCGCGCCGCGGCGGCGCGCCACCAGGGATCGCGCGTCGCGGCGTACATCTGCCAGAGCGTGCCCGGGAAGAACCCGGCGGTCCAGTTCGCGGCGGGGGTGACGATCCAGCGGCCATCCGCCCCGGTGTAGCGCGGCCACCCCTGCGCGGGGTCGAGGGAGTCGGCGGTGCGACGCAGCTGCGAGGCCGCGTAGCGCAGGGTGCGCTCCACGAGCGTGTCGAGCGACGCGCTCCCCTGCCCCGCGGTCGCCGCCGCGCTGCCGGCGCCGGCGGCGGCGCCCGGGTACAGCAGCAGCGAGCGATGCGTGCGCCGGACCGAATCCGGGAGCGCCGCGATCGCGCTCGCGATCCCCAGGCCGGGGTACTCCTGCGCGGCGCGGCGCAGGGTGCCGAGGAATTCCTCGCGCACGAGCTGGTTCACCTGCTGCCCGGGCCACTCGGCGGCGCGGTTGTACCACGGCACTGCGAAGCCGAAGGCGCGCTCCAGCCCTCTCCCCCCGGCTCCCCGGTACCGCCAGAGGTCCACCCCCACGTGCCGCGCCTGCTCCGCGATCCGCGAGAAGGGCTCGAGGGTGAAGAAGGTGTAGTGCATCGGGCGCGTGCGCACGAGCTCCTCGGGGAGGCGACCATCGTCGGCGACCTGCGCGTCGAGGCGCCGCGGCGCGCGCTCGGTGGCGATCCGGCGCGCCTCGGCGCTGTCGCCGACGAACAACGCGATCGCCCCGACCTGCGCGTCGTACCAGGTGCCGTGGTTGTTCCTCGCGTCGCGCTCCTCGAGCCCCTGCCGCGAGGTGGTGAGCCACCGCAGGTACTCGCGCATCCAGGCCTCGAGGCCCCGCTGGTCGGCCCCCGTCCACGACGGCGCGGAGGCGAGCAGCCCCACGGCGTCGATGACGTTGGCGAAGCCACGCGTGTCGATGATCCCGATTCCCCGCCCCTCGGACACGCCGGGGATCGACTGCGCGTAGCGCAGGTTCGGGTTCATCCGGGTGGCGGGATCGAGGTACCAGGCGCGCAGCAGCCGCGCGGCGCGCGACGCGTACGTCGTGTCGCCGGTGAACCACCACGCGAGGGCGAGCACCTCCACCGCGTCCTGCATGCGGCCGAGCCGGGCCCAGTCGGTGTCGAGCCGGTTCTCGGGATTCACCACCCCGTCGCGACGAATGAACGGGAGCCCTCCCGGCTTCGTGGAATCGGGCCACCAGTAGGGCCCGAGGCTCATGTAGTCGTGCTTGTCGCCGCTCGGCGGCACGCGGCGCTTCTGCATCACCGACTGCGGCGGCACCTCGAGCGCGACGCGCGCATCGCGCAGGAGCGCGTCGAGCGCGGGGCGCAGGGCAGGATCCCCGGACGCCAGGCGGCGGCGCGATTCGACGAGGTTCTCCGCGCGCCAGGTGAAGAGGCGTGGCGCGGGCGCGGCCGACGCGGCCGCCTGCCCAGGCGGCGGCACGGGCACGGGTGCCGCGCCCGGTGCCGGGGCGGCGCATGCGGCGAGGCCGAGCGCGAGGAGCGGGACGAGGATCGAACGCATCAGGTGAAGCTCCCGCCGAGGGCTTCCCATGCCCCCTGCAACCAGGTGAGGCCGAGCGCACGATCGTAGAGGCCGTAGCCGGGGCGGCCTTCCTCCCCCCAGATCATGCGCCCGTGGTCGGGGCGCATCGGCCCGTCGAAGCCGGCGTCGTGCAGCGCGCGCAGCACGCCGAGCATGTCCACGCTGCCGAAGCGAGTGGGATGCGGCGCCTCGTGGAACTCACGCTCC
>DASWVQ010000390.1:0-11166 GCA_036401195.1 Gemmatimonadaceae bacterium | reverse complement strand
CTGATCGACATCACCAAGCTCCTCGCGACCGCGGAGGAGTTCATGAACGTGCAGATGACCTGGGGCAAGCTGGAACGCCTGGGGAGGATTGGATGACCATCATGCAGATGCTCGTCACGGGGATGATCCTGATCATCATCGCCACCGTGACCCTCGCCGTGCTGAGCTACGGCGCCTTCAAGGTGCGCGAGCGCCGTGCGCCGCGCCGCGCGGGAGCCCCCGCGTCGGGCGCCCCGCTGTTCTTCGAGCGGGTGCGGCTCAACAGCGCCCCGCTGCAACGCGAGGAATGAGCGACCGCCGGATGCGCCGCGCGCTCCTGGGCGTCACGATCGGGACGGTCGTGGTGCTCGGCGCGCTCGGCGTCGTGTTCTGGCGCAGCATGCCCCCCCTCGGGGCCGCGCCGGTCCGCGGCTTCGAGAAGGCCAAGCCCTACCCCGGCCCGCCCACCCTCCCCTCGGTGCTCCCGGTGCCGGAGGCGAGCGGGGTGCGGGCGGCGATCCTGGTCGAGCCGGAGAACACCCGCATCTCCGGCCCGGGGGTGTACGACTCGACGGTGGCCGGGTGGCGGGCGCTCCTGCGCGACGTGGGCGCGGAGCTGGTGCAGCCCGCGCAGGCCCAGGTCCTCATCGTGCCGCAGGGCCTCTGCCTCGGCCCCGTGCACCGGCGGCTGATCGCCGCGCACCTGGCGAAGGGGGGCGGGGTGATCACCACCGGCGCCGTCGGCGCGTACGACGGCGTGTGCACCCCACTGCGCGACACCCTCGTGGCCGACCTGCTGGGGATCGGCCGCGGGGCGATCCGCCCCGCCCCCCGTCGCGCGCACGACGCGCACTTCGCCGTGCTGCTCGGCGAGTCGGTGCTCGGGGCGCACATGCCCCCGGGGGCGCGCGTGGAGTTCAACCCGGCGGGACAGATCGTCTTCCGCAACCAGTCGCGGGAGATGCTCTACTGCGACTTCCTGCGCGTGCCCCTCAACGCGGGGCAGGCCTTCTTCGACGCGGCGGCGGTGCGCGCGCTCGTGGGACCGGGGCGCGTGGTCGCCTTCGGCTTCGACCCGCGCGACCTGGTGGGCGCCTGGAGCCGCGACATCGGCACCATCCTCACCTCGAATGCGCTGCAGTGGGCGGCCGGCCACGACGTCTTCCAGCTCGCCCCCTGGCCCAGCGGGAAGAAGGCGGCCGCGGTGCTCTCCATCGACGTGGAGGCCGACTTCATCAACGCGCGCGACGCCATGGACGCACTCGAGCCGTACAAGCTCCCGGGGAGCGCCTTCATCGTGGGGATGCTCGCCGAGGCGGACCCGGTGACGACGCAGCGCCTCGTGCAGCACTTCGAGATCGGCTCGCACACGCAGCGCCACCTCCCCCTCGACACGCTCAGCGACACCGCGCAGGCGCGCGAGCTCGCGCACTCCAAGCAGGTGGCGGAGCGGCTCGCGGGACGCGAGGTGGTGGGGTTCCGCCCGCCGGAGGAGCGCTTCAACGCCGCCACCCTCCAGATCTGGGCCGACCTGGGCGGGCAGTACGTGTTCGCCAGCAACAACGGGCGCGCGGCCGGCCCGGAGATCGTCCCCCTCCTCCCCGACTCGCTCGTGCTCCTGGGACGCGTGTCGGAGGACGACTTCGAGATCCTGAGCCGCTCCAACATCCGGGACCGGCAGGAGATGTCGCGGCTGCTGGTGAGCCAGCTCGGCGAGAGCATCGCATACCGCGGGTTGTACATGTTCAGCTACCACTCGCACATGTTCTCGCAGAAGCAGCTCACCCCGGTGCTCCAGGAGCTGGCGTCGAAGCTCACGCGCACCCCGGAGATCTGGGTGGCGACGGCGGGCCAGGTGGCCGACTGGTGGCGGACGCGCGCGGGGATGCAGCTGCGGGAGGCGCCGGATGGCCGGAGCGTGACCCTCACCAACGGCGGTCGCACGCCGTTCGGGGGCGGGGTGCTGATCGTGGACGGGCCGGACGGCTCGCGGCGGCCGGTGAAGCTCCCCGAAATCGCGCCGGGGCAGGCGGTGGTGGTGGACAGCCAGGGCCGGGTGGGGCCGGCGCCGTCACCCGCCAACTGAGCCGTTCACCATCGCGCGGTCACGCGGCGCGGCTCAGCGCGCCCGCTGGAAGATCTCCGTGTACGCCACGATCCGCTCCAGGTAGTCCCCCGACTCCTCGTTGAGGTGGTCCCGCCACCCCCGGCCGTACTTCGTCACGAGGTCGGCCACGTACGGGTGCCCCTGGTTGTAGCTCACCGTCACGAGCGCGAGCAGCTCCTCCTCGGGAAGTCGCCCTCCCTTCCCGAGCTTGTCGCGGGCGAGCGCGCCGTGCTGCCCCGGCCACTGGTCTTCCATCCAGATCGTGGCGAGGATGCGCAGCCAGAACATGCTCGCCCGGAGCGCGAGCGCCGGCTCGAACAGGTACTCGTTCGTCCCGCTCACCGCGCCGCTGGCGAGGAGGGCGTCGGTCTTCGCCTTGGTCGCCGCCGAGTCGTGCACCGCGGGCAGCCGCGGCCACCCCTCCACTTCCGGCAGCATCCACCGGAACTGCGGCGCCTCGCGCGCGATGATGCGCAGGTCGGCGTCGGCGATGTGCGTCATCTGGGCGATCCCGTTGGCGGGCACGGCACTCGTCGCGCGCGGGTCGAAGCCGCTCTCCTTGGCCAGGAGGGCCGCGACGAAGTTCGGATTGAGCGAGAGGCGCGGATCGGCCGCCCAGCTCGAGAGCTGGCCCGCGAGGGTGCGGCGGAAGTCGGCGTAATGCCGGGGGACGAGGATCCGCGGGCTGCCGTTGTCGTTCACCAGCGCAGTCGCGGGCGGAGCCCCGAGCGGCACCGCGGGGTCGAACCAGAAGCGCGCCCCCCCGTTGGGGATCGTGGCCGCGGCCACGGGCGTGCCCCCGGCCCCCCGCGCCGCGGCCGGCGCGTGGGCGACGGCGGCGCACGCCACCAGCCCCACCAGCGTCATCCCACGGGCGGCACGCACGGCGCGCAGCAGCGGGCTCACGTCAGGGTGCCGCGCAGCCACTGCCGGGGGAGCTGCACGAGCCCCAGCAGCAGCGCACCCGCCAGCGGCGCCAGCAGGACGAACGCCGAGATGCCCAGCACGGCGGCGAAGGTCAGCTCCATCGCCCGGCGCACCGTCCACGAGGCCTGGTGGTCGTCGGCGAACCCCGAGTAGTCATGATAACCGTCGCCCGCCACCGCCGTCTCGCGCGCGGTGAGCGAATCGAGCTTCGCCTGCAGCTCGGGGGAGTTGGGATCGAGCCGCACCGCCTCCTGGAGCTCGCGGATCGCCTCGTCGGTGCGCCCCATGCGCTGCAGCACGGCGGCGAGCCCCTCGTGGCTGCGCGGGGCCTGCGGGTCGAGGCGCACCGCCTCACGGTGCGCCGTCAGCGCCTCCTCCCACCGCCCCTGCCGCTCGAGCACGAGCGCGAGGCTCTCGTGGTAGGCGCCGATCCCGGGCGTGATCGCGATCGCGGCGCGATAGCGCGCCTCCGCCTGCGTGAGCTGTTCGCGGGCGGCGTCCTGTGTGGGGCCGGCGGGGAGCGGCCCCTGCAGCAGGAGCGCGAGCATCAGGGCGTATGGCATCGCCGTCGTGGAGTGCACCGCGTGTGCCACAGGTCACACCCGGCATGTCGGTTGCACCTTGGCATGCCGATGCCCAGAGACTGGAAGTCCCCGATGCACCGCGCCCGCGCATGGCCGCGCCTGCTGCTCGCCCTCACCGTCGCCGCCTGCATGGAGGCCACCGGCCCCCAGGCGACGACCCCCGACCGCCCCGCGCCGTCGGCGTTGAAGTCGCTCCTCCCCGACAACCTCTCGGGGGAGGCCGGCTTCCCGCTCGCCGAGCCGGTGCGGGTGCAGCTGGTGGACGGCAAGGGAGGCGGCGTCGCCGGCGAGACGGTGGCCTTCGCGGTCATCGAGGGGGGCGGGACGGTCACCCCCGCGGAGGTGCAGACCGACGCCGAGGGCGTGGCGCAGGCCCAGTGGCAGCTCGGTCCCACGCCGGGCGCCAATACGCTGCGCGTGAGCGCGGCGGGGAAGTCGGTGACGCTGCACGCGACCGGCGCCGAGGGGCGTGGCACCACGATCATCAAGGTGTCGGGAGGAACCGCCGATTCGCTCCCCGCCGGCTGCATGCTCGGCGAACCGCTGCTGGTGAAGGTGACCGATCTGCAGGGGAAGCCCGTCGCCGGCGCCTCGGTGGGATTCGAGGCGGTGCAGGGCGACGGCGTCGCCTCGCCCGCCGTGGCCACGACCGACGCCGAGGGGATCGCCCGCGCCCAGTGGAAGCTGGGCTTCCAGGGGGGCGCGAACGAGATCCGCGCGGTGCTGCACAACGCGACGCGCCCCTCGGTGACCTTCACCGCGCGCTCCGCGCCGGCGGCGCCGAACGGCTTCTCGGTGATGGGCAACCAGATCTACGAGCCCGCCACCTGCAAGCCGATCCTCTTCCACGGCGCCGCGCGTCCCGCGCTGCAGTGGTACTGGGCGGGCGACGAGCGCTGGGTGAATATCGGCGACGACATGAAGAACCTGCGCAGCTGGGGCGCGACGATCGTGCGCATCCCCATCACGCAGGTGTTCTGGCTCGCGGGCAACAAGCAGTACGATCCGGGCTACAAGGCGCGGGTGATCGACGCCGTGACCAAGGCGCGCGCGCAGGGGCTCGCGGTGGTGCTCGACCTGCACGCGAGCGATCGCGGCAACCCGGACTACGCACAGGTCCCGGACATCCAGAAGCTCCCCGACGAGCGCAACTCCGTCCCCTTCTGGCGCGACGTGGCGACCACCTTCAAGGGCGACGGCGGGGTGATCTTCGAGCTGTACAACGAGCCGCACGAAGTCACCTGGGACCAGTGGCTGAACGGGGCCGACATCCCCGAGGGGCCCGACTATCCCGGGGGCCCGGTGCGCGAGGCCTACAAGGCCGTTGGGATGCAGCGGCTGTACGACGAGGTGCGCGCCACCGGCGCGAAGAACCTCGTCATGGTAGGCGGCATGCACTGGGGCTACTTCCTCGACGAAGTCGCCACGCACCGGGTGAAGGGCTACAACATCATCTACTCGGCGCACCCGTACGACTGGCCGGACAAGCAGCCCGACACGTGGGAGGCGGCGTTCGGGTCGCTCGCCGCGACCGACCCCGTGGTGATCTCCGAGTTCGGGTCGTACGACTGCACGCGGCTCTGGTACACCACGGCGGTGATGGACTACGCCGACCGCAAGGGGATGTCGTGGATCGCGTGGGCCTGGTGGACGCCGCCGCCGGTGAGCGCCACCTACACTGCGCAGCAGCGGCAGGCCGACATCTGCAAGTTCCCGGCGCTGATCACCGACTGGAACGGCACCCCCTCCCCGTCGGGGGAACTCATCAAGGCGCGGCTGGCGAGCTATCGCTGACCGCTCGCGGCCGGCGGAGGCATGGCGACGCGGGGCCTCCATCGGGAGGCCACGCCGGCGAGTGGCTACCGCGCGGCCGCGGGTCTGCCGGGCCGCAGCTCCTCGGCGAGCCCGATGAGCAGCCCTTCGGGACCCCGAATGTAGCAGAGGCGATACGACGCTTCGTACTGGACCACCTCGCCGACGAGATGCGCCCCGCACCCGAGGAGGCGGGCGAGGGTTGCGTCGAGGTCGTCCACGGCGAACATGACGCGCAGGTAACCGAGGGCGTTCACCGGGGCGTTCCGGTGATCGGCGACCACCGCTGGCGCAAGGAAGCGCGACAGCTCCAGCCGGCTGTGGCCGTCCGGGGTCACCATCATCGCGATCTCGACGCGCTGCGACCCCAGCCCAGTGACGCGGCCAGCCCACTCGCCTTCGATCATGGCCCGGCCCTCGAGCCGCAGGCCGAGCTCGGCGAAGAATGCGACGGCGGCATCGAGGGATTCGACCACGATGCCGACGTTGTCCATTCGCTTGAGCGTCATGTCATTTCATCCTGGACGGCCCGCGGCGTTCAGCGCTCGTCATGCCGGGGCGGGGCGTGGAGTTCACGCAGCGCGCGGCGCCGGGCCATGCGGCCGACCATGGCGCCGCTGGCCAGCAGGCCCCCGGCGGCGACGAGCGTCAGCTTGGCCAGCGCCACGTTGATTATCCAGGACGCACCGGGCGCCCCAAGGTGCGCGGCCATTGCCGCGGCGACTCCTGCGCCGAGCAACGCACCGGCGCTCATCAACAGCTGCGAGACACGGCGCACGACGACCTCCCGGCAGGAACGAGGTGACGCTGGGGCCATGCCGCGGCCCGACGCCCGCGTCACCCCCTGGGGGTGACCTTCCCAACTTATGCCCGGGATCCGAGTGGGCAATTGCCAGCGGCGTCGGGCCGGCGCCCGCTGCCGGTGCGGCACGGCATGTCCCGACGGCGACGTCAGGCGGCGCTGCGGCCGCCCGGCGGGACTCGAAGCAGCTCGGCCAGCCAGGCGAAAGCCACGGGTAGCACGAGCGCGTAGCCGGCGATGCCGACGCGCTGGAGCGCCATCGCGCCGAGCAGGGGGCCGATCGTGCCCACGAGGCAGAGCGTGCCGGCGACCCGGAACCCGCGGCGCACCCGCCGCTCCGCGGACGATTCACCCGCGAAGACCGGCGCGGCGAAGAGGAGCGCGAGTCCGAGGAACCAGTCCCACGCGAGGAGCTCCGCGGCGTACCCGGCCGACGGCCAGGCGATGCCGCCCCCCCCGCGCTGCCGGACGGCCGTGAGCTCGATGAAATGGACGGCGCTGGTGAGCCCCGCAAAGATGATGGCGAAGCTGAGCGATACCGTGCCCCACGGGCGACGGTCGGGCGCCGCGCCATCGCGAACGGCGGCGAGCGCGATGAGGAGCGCGGGCGCCGAGAGGAGGGTCAGGACCTCCATCACCGCGAGCACCGGATCCGTGATGGGGCGCTCCAGGCCGAACCGGGCGATCCCGATGCCGAGCACCGCGACGTACGCGACGCCGATCAGCGCCACTATGGTGGCGGCGCAGCTACCCAGCCGGCTCGGGATCATGGGGAATTCTGGTGCCGCGCCGTCCCATCCGACAGTGGACGGTGGCGACGGGGCGCCGGATCCCATGGTCACGTCACCGCGATGCGACCATCACGCCCGGCGCGACCCGCGAGTCGTCGTACGCCTCGGCCACCTGCACGGGCTGCAGCGCGGCGCGGTAGCCGGCGAGCGCCGAGGCGCTCGAGTTCACCCGCCAGTCGGCTTCCTTGTTCATGTTGAACCACACGGCGCCGACGATCTGCGGGTCGGCGAGCATGCGCGCGTACGCGTCCTTCACCCAGGCGCCCTTGTCGTGCCCCGCCACTTCCTCCACGCCGATCTCCCCGAGGATGATCGGCTTGTTCGGGAAGCGCGCCTTCATGTCGCGCAGCACGTAGTCGCCGTCGGCACCGCCGAAGAGCGCGTCGTAGCTGTGGTAGGCGGTGCCGAACACCTTCGGGCCGTTGTAGCCGTGCGCGCCGATGTAGTCGACGTACGCGTCGCCGGGGTAGTAGTTCCCCCACCAGTTCCAGTGGCCGCTGCCCGAGCCGAGGGGGTTGCCGGTGTTGGGGTTGAAGACCCAGCGCACGTTGGTGGCGCCGGCGGCGCGGAAGCGATCCGCGACGTGCCGCCAGGCGGCGACGAACTTCGCGGGAGCCTGCGTGTCGCTGCCGTTGGCGATCCCCTGCCACGAGTAGGCCCAGTTGCCGTTCATCTCCCACGCGGCTTCCACCAGCACCTGGCCCTTCACCGCGGCGATGCCGCGGGCGGCGCGGTCGATGACCGCGTCGGCGGCGCCCCGGTTGATGGCGTCGAGCAGGGAGCCGGCGGGGCGGCCCGTCCACTCCAGGTCGAGGGCCAGGTAGTTCGTGGAGCCGGCGTCGCTGATGGCGCGCAGCACGCGGCCCGCCCACCCGGTGGCCGCGAGGTCGGCGTCGAGGCGATGGAAGCTCTTCACGAGCGCGGGGCGCTTGCCGGTCATGGCGGCGAAGTCCGCGATGGCGCCGGCCACCTTCTCCGGCGTCGTCACGGCGTCGCCGAGGTACGCGCCACTCCAGAAGGCCCCGCGCGACGCGGGGGGTGTGGGCAGGTCGGCGGGGACGCCAGTGCCGGGCGCCGCGCCACCCCGCGCATCGGGCGCGGTGGGCGAGACCGCCCCACAGCCCGCGAGGGCGGTGGCGGCGATGGACACGAGGCGGAGCGCACGACGGCGCGCGATACCACGAGGCGACATGGCCAGCAGGAGCTACGACGTTGGCGGGCAGGATCGAAGGTCGCGATCGACTGATCGCGTCACCTTCGGAGGGCCAAACGACGGCGCGGGTGCGCCGAAAAGCAGCAAGGTGGGACGACGCGTGTCGCGGGAACTCAGCGCCGCGCGTCGGACAGCAATATGACGCGTGCTATGTCGTTGCGTAACAGCGATTTACGGATGACCTCGCTATATTTTTCACAGATATGTGCGATTCATCACCAATTCAATTGTTTCCCCGGAAAACGTATGAATTTCGCCGCCGCGCGACGCAGTGATCCGTGCGCGCGCGCGCCGGTCCATGCGAACCGCCGACGAAGCGGATCGAGCGAGCGAAGCGGAAACGGCAACCCCTTTCAGTCAGGGGTTGCCGTTTCCGCTCGATCCGCTGGATCCGATGCCATCGTCAGTACCGATGGCGCGGCGCACCGATGCCGCAGGTCCGCCGGGCGCACCGGTGCCGCGCGCGCGCCGGCCCTTCCCTACCTCGCGCTCACAGCGAGAGCCAGTACGATCCCTTCACCAGCAGCGTGTTGGTCGGCCGCGTCCCGAAGAGCGCGCGGTAGTCGCGCCCCATCCGGAAGCTGCCCGGGTGCTGCTGGTCCTCGAGCCGCTCCTGCCCCCACACCAGGAAGAGCACGGACCCCGGCCGGTACTCCCATCGCAGCACCGCGTTGCTGCGCAGCTGCTTGAAGGTGAAGTCCCGGAGCGACTCCCCGGCGCGAACGAAGGGCTGGTAGCGCGCCGCGTAGCTGGCGGCCCGCGGGTCGTCCAGCTCGCGCCAGTCCGCGTAGTGCCCGCTCGTGACGAAGGGCGACGCGTACAGCTCCAGCGACAGGTTCGGCGTGGCGGTGAAGTTGAGCCGCGTGGTGAGCGAGAGGGTCTTCTGGTCGAGCCGCGCGAAGGTGTAGCTGGTCCCGGCGGGGCCGTCGTAGTTGCCGTACCACTGCACGTCGTTCACGTCGTGGCCGAAGCTGAGTCCCGTCCGGACGTCCCAGCGCGACGAGACGCGGACGCGGAGCGAGGGATCGATCCCCCAGCCATGCGAGCGCCCCTCGTCGCCGGTGCTGTAGCGCGCCCAGAGCGACGGCACCACCGATGACTGCGAGTTGCCGTCCACGCCCGCCCAGCTCCCCTGGCTCGGCGACTGCGCCACCGCCGGCCCGCCGCGCGTGCACAGGTCGCAGAGCGAGGTGGCCACGGCGTTGCGCGTCGTCCCCGCGTGCACCCACCACTTGTTCGGGAGCTGCGCGTGCGCGTTCACGTTCCCCCCCAGCTCCATGCGCATCCCGCGCCCATCGTACTGCGACCACTCGTTCACGTTCACGCGCAGCGCGCGGTACAGCCGGTTCGGGGTGTCGTCCCGGTACTGGAACCACCCGCTCTGGCTCTGGATGTTGGCTCGCCCCAGGTACCCCACGTCGTTCACCTCGAACCCGGGGGTGACGCGCTGCGCCACGAGCGACCAGCGGGTCGACGTGCCGGCGTCCTTCGAGAGGACGAGCTGCGAGCTGGCGCCGGCGAGCACCGTGCGCGTGGAGTCGTACGCGAGGGCGTCGTCGGGGCGCCGGTAGTTGTGGACCAGCCCGCGCTGCGTGCGCGCGATCGCCTCCGCGGTGCCCCCCACGCGGCTCCCCACCAGGTAGCCCGACACCGAGTAGCGGCGGTCGAGGAACTGGTGCCGGAAGTTCACGCCGAGCGCCTTCGCGTCACGCCGCAGGCGGTCCTCGCTCCACGCGTCCACCTGCCGCTGCACGCTGGTGCCCATCACCCCGATGTTGGTCTGGCCGTCGCGCAGGTCCTGCTGCACGCGCCCCACGAAGTAGTTGGTGGCCGGCTCGATCGTCTCCCCGCGCGGGCTCGCCTCGCGCTGGGTCACCGCGTCGAGCACCCCCACCGACATCCCCCGCCCCAGGTGGCCGGTGAGCTTCGCCGCCCCGAGGATCGTGGTGGCCGTGGGATTCGACTGGTCGTCGTACAGGCCGCCGAGCTGCGGGGAGCGGCCGATGCGCCGCGAGTAGAACAGCCCGGAGCAGTTGCCGTCGTTGCAGTCCAGGTCGAACGAGAACAGCCCCTGCCCCTCGAGGAAGAAGGGGCGCTTCTCCTGGAAGAAGGACTCGAACGCCGACAGGTTGAGCACCGACGGGTCGGCCTCCACCTGCCCGAAGTCGGGATTCACCGTCGCGTCGACGGTGAGGCTGGAGGTGAGCCCCACCTTCAGGTCGGCGCCGATCGTCCCCTGCGAGAGCTGCCCGTACCGCGCGCCCCGCGGCACGTTCGTGGTCTTCGCCACCGTGTACGGGGAGAGCTCGGCGTGGCGCGAGGAGGAGACCCCCGCGATCCCCGACAGCTCGCCGAACTGCGAGGCGATCCCCGACCGCGACTTGCGCAGCAGGGGCCAGCTCACCCGCTCGTTGTGGCGGGCGATGTCGCGCACCACGAGCATCCCGAAGGTGTGCGTCGCGGCGGCGGGATAGCGGATCTGGCTGAGCGGGATGCGGAACTCCGCGACCCAGCCCAGCGAGTCGATCCGCGTCGCCCCCTCCCACACGGCGTCCCAGGAGTCGTCCTCGTTCGTGTCGTTGTAGAGGGACATGTCCCCCTGCACCCCGGCCGCGTTCAGCATGAAGCCGAAGCCGGTGCGCTTGTCGTGGTAGCCGTCCACGTACACGAGCACGCGATCCGACCCGGTGCTGGCGTCGCGGCGGCCGAGCCGCGCCACGATGCTGTCGGGATGCGGGTCGAAGGAACGGACCGACACGTAGAGGTTCTTCGCGTCGTACGCCACGCGGGTCTCGGTGCGGTAGCGCGGATCCCCATCCTCCCGGGGATCGAACTCGCGGAAGTCGGTGATCGGCTGGGTCCCCGCCCACGCCACGTCGCCCAGCCGGCCGTCGATCACCGGCGCCGCGGTCACGCGCACGGCGCTCGCCGTGGCGCGGGCCGGCGCGGCG
>DASWVQ010000389.1:0-1556 GCA_036401195.1 Gemmatimonadaceae bacterium | reverse complement strand
GATGGTGCGCTTCACCGGGCAGCGATCGGCGATCTCGATGATGCGCGCGCGCTGCGCGTCGTCGAGCGGGCCCTCCAGCTCGATCACCCGCTCCAGCTCCGTGAGGCGCGGCGCGCCGGCCATGTGCAGCCCGAGGTTGGGGTCCGCGCGCACGGGGGCGCGACGCAGGTGCACGCGCGCGCCCTCGAGGGGCCATCCCTTCCGGTCGGCGTACATGCGCATCGTCATCGCCATGCAGGCGCCGATCGAGGCGAGGAAGAGCTCGAGGGGATTCATCCCCTCGTCGGTGCCGCCGAGGGCGGTGGGCTCGTCGGTGGCGAGATGGTGCGAGCGGGCGGTGACGTCGGTGCGGAAGCCCGCCCCGACGCGCGCCGACACCCACCGGCCAGCGTAGGACGCCGCGGTGTGCGCCGCCGGCCCCTCCCCTGGCGTGGCCTGCCCCGCTGTGCCCTGCCCCGATGTGCCGTCCGCCGGTCCGGTCATGGTCGTCCTCGAGTGGCCGATGGTCGCTACCGCTTCGGGCAGTCGGTGCTCGCGCGGCGGGTGTCGATCAGGTGCACGATCTTCCACCCCGCCCCGGTGCGCGCCAGGTGGAAGGCGTCCACGCCGCAGTGGCTGAAGCGCTGGCTGCCGTAGAAGTCGTACTCCGCCCACACCGACGCCAGCCCGTCGGAGACCTCGAGCTTCGGGGCGTAGATCCGCTCGTCGAGCACGAGGTCCTTCGGCGCGTTCGCCACGGTGACGAGGAAGGCGGAGAGGGAGTCGCGGCGGAAGCGCACCTGGCCCTCGCGCTCGGCCCACGAGGCGAGCACGGCGTGGTCGACGAACGCGGCGCGCATGGCGGCGGTGTCGCGCGCGCGCATCGCGTCGAAGAGCGTCGTCACCACCTGCATGGCGGGGTGCGGCTCGGCCGCGGCCTGGGCGCGGGCGGTGATGGGAGCGAGCAGCAGGGCGGCGGCGAGGAGGCGGCGGAGTCGGGGCATGATGGTTCGTGCGAGGGGTTGGGAAGTGGCAGTCATCCTGAGCGAAGCGAAGGATCTGGCCAGGGCGCCCCGGAGCCGGGTCCTTCGGCTTCGCCTCGGGATGACTTCAACTGCGGGGCAGGGTGAGGGTGAAGGTGGACCCCTCGCCGAGCGTGCTCTCGGCGGTGAGCTCGCCGTGCATCCCGCGCGCGAGCTCGCGGCTGATGGCGAGGCCGAGGCCGGTCCCCTGCGCCTCGCGGGTGAACTGGCTGTCCACCTGCACGAAGGGGTCGAAGACGGCGTCCAGCTTGTCGGCGGGAATCCCCTGTCCCGTGTCGCGCACGTGGATCGCCACCGCGTCGTCCCCCACCGGCTCGGCACCGATGCGGATCTCGCCCCCCGGCTCGGTGAACTTCACCGCGTTGGAGACGAGGTTGAGGAGGATCTGCGACGCCTTCTCGCGGTCGGCCCGCACGCGGAGCGCGACGTCGCACGGGTCGCAGTGGAAGCGCTGCTGCCGGGCGATCACCTGCGGCTCCACGAACAGGTGCACGCCGTCGAGCAGGTCGGCCACCGGCACCGCGTCGAGGCGGA
>DASWVQ010000388.1:0-11353 GCA_036401195.1 Gemmatimonadaceae bacterium | reverse complement strand
GGGCCGTCGCCGCCGGGGCCCATCATGATCATCACGCGCGGCTCACCCCCGCCGCCCCCGCCCATCGCGGGGGGCGCGCCCCCGGGGCCCACCACCACCTGCCGCGTCGCCCCCGACGCCTCGGCCTGCGCCATCATCCGCTCCCGCGCCACCTTCACCGAGTCGATGAACGCCACCTTGTCCTCGTCGGTGAGGCGCTGCCACTCGAAGGGGACCTTCGGCGCCGACTGGCGCGTGCCGTCGGGGCGGATGAAGTCCACGTGGTAGTCGCGCCCGCGCACGATCGCCACCGACCCGTCGGCGAGCATCGCCCACTCGTCGACCACCGGGAGCGGGTTGAGGACGCTCGACATCCGCACCCGCCCCAGGCTGTCGCTCTGCACGTTCATGGTGATCTTCGGCGTGCGGATGAAGGCCACGGTATCCAGCGCCCGCGTCGCGATGTCCACGCGCACGATCGCCGCCGAGTCGGGGAACTGCGGGGGCATGAACCCGCCATTCGGTCCCCGGGCCGGCGCCGTGAAGGCGGGGGCGGCGCGGTAGACGAGGCGTCCCTGAGGGTCGAGCATCGCCGCGCCGCCGAAGCCCCCGGCGATCATCCCCGCGTCCTGCGAGCGGGGCACCGACATCACCCGGCCGATCCTGCCATTCGGCTCGATCACGAGCATGGACATCGCCGTGGGGTCCACGAACAGGGTGGAGTCACCCTTCCAGGCGATCAGGCCGCCGGTGCGCCCGCTGTAGGCGTTCGCGGTGGCGCCGGTGGAGTCGGCGACGACGGTGGCCTGGGTGAACGAGGAATCGAGGAGGAGCACGCGGCGCTTGATCGGCTCATTCACGAGCACGCGGCCGCCGGGAAGCTGCCGGATGCCGGCGATGGTGCCGAAGCTCTCCGCGGAGCGGGTGGTGGCGGGGGGGAGCTGGCGGATGGGCAGCGTGGCCGGGGTCTGTGCGCCGGCAGCGGGGGCGGCGATCAGGCCGGCGAGGAGAAGCGAGGTGCGACGCATATGCTGGGGTGTGAGGAGGACGTCATCCTGAGCGAAGCGAAGGATCTGGCTCATGAGCGCCCGGGCCAGATCCCTCGCCTGCGGCTCGGGATGACTGCTAGTGCCGGATCATGCGTACTTCCACGTTGCCGCCGCCGCCGCCCACCATCACGTTCATCCCCCCGGCCATCGGCATCATGCCGGAACCGGAGAAGGTGGCGGTGCCGTTGCGGATGGAGGCGAGGTAGCGCGGCTCGAGGTAGACCGCGATGAACGGGGGGAGCTTCCGCTCCTGCGCATCGGTGAGCAGCCCCTTCACCTGGGGGGCCAGCTTCGCGAGCAGGTCCACCGAGGCGCGGCGCGCACCCAGGTAGCGATCGTACGCGTCGCCCTGGTCGTAGCGGTCGGGCAGCTCGGCGAGGTGCTTCGCCACCGGCGTCCAGATCGAGTCGACGCGGATCACGAACCACCGGTTGAGCGTCGCGAGGCTGTCGGCCTGCACGGTGGTGAGCTTGAGCGAGTCCTGCGCGCGCAGGATCGCCGCGATGGGGTTGGGGACCCCGCCGGTGCCGTACATCGCCTTCAGCATCGGCTCGCCCAGCTTCTGCCCCTCGGTGCGGCGGCCGCGGTCGAGCTGCTGCGTGAGCACCTGCCGCTCGCGCGTGGGGCCCACGTCGAAGCGCAGCAGCGCGGTGAGGGTGACCGGGGCGCGGAAGGCCGACACCTGCGGGGAGGCGTTGCCGAAGCGCTGGTTCACGTCGTAGCGGTAGCGCTGCGTGGCGGGATCGAAGCCGCGCACGTAGAGGAGCGCGGGGTCCACCTGCGCCGGCTGTCCCCACCCTTTCAGCCCGTTCGACCCGTGGAGCGCGAGGTCTGCGGCGGCGAGGGGGTTGGAGAGCTGGAAGGAGAGCGAGGTGCGCTGCGGCATGCGCACCTTCACCGGGTTGAACGCGATGCTGAGCGTCGCATTCGACGTCCACGGCCCCTGGCAGCTGTTGCGCCCCGCGACGCGGCCGAGCTGCGACTGGAGGCACTCCCGCGCCGCCCGCGAGCCGCCGGCGAGCAGCGACTGCATCGCCGAGGCGAGCGCGGGATCGGTCGCGCGCGCCGGGTCGAAGATGAAGGCCCGGTCGTTGGCGTAGCCGTCGCCGTTGATGTCGCCCGCCACGGTGGGGGTGAAGGGAGTGCCGGAGCGGAAGGAGCCGAACCAGTTCAGCCGCACGGCGTCCATGAGGTTGTAGCCGAGCGAGTAGGTGACCTGGTGGCGCGAGTCCATCGAGCCGCGCGACCAGTCGATCGCCAGCGGGTCGCCGGCGGTGCTGGTGGTGCCGCGGTAGCGCTCGCGCACGTTGGCGTACACGTACGACAGGCTCCAGTTGAAGCTCGTGCTGAAGCGCGCGGGCGCCAGCCGCGCGGTGAGCTGCCGGCTCTCGGAGCGCATGTCGGAGCGCATCTCGGTGACGCGGTTGAACGCCGCCGAGCGGCGCGACTCGCGCGCCGCCACGGTGCCCGTGGCCGGCGTGATGCTCGACGGCGACGCATACACCGGCCGGTTCCCCTCGGCGGCGAGCTGGAAGCGCGGGGTTCCGTCGAAGTTCAGGTCGACCATGGAGCCCTGGTGCATGTTCGAGGACCAGGTGCCGTCGAGCGTCACGTTGAAGCGGTTGCCGAGCACCGGGCCGCTCCACTGGAGGTTGGAGCGGAGGCTGCGCGGCGCGCGCCAATCGTTCGAGAAAAGGGTGACGTTCGGCTGCGTGCTCGAGAAGGGGGTGCCGGCGCTGCCGTCGGCGCAGGTGGTGGGGATGGTCGCCGCACCCACGGCCCAGGCATCCCAGTCGGGGACCGGGGTCGCCGCGCCGGTGCACACCACCTGCTGCACGCCGCTCGGAAGCCCGGTGGCGTCGAGGGCGGAGCCGATCGAGCTCACCCCGGGCGTTCCCTGGAAGATCCCCACCCCGCCGCGCACCACCGCGCGCGGGCCGCGCGACTGGCCGGCGAATCCCTCCACCTGCGGCGCGGTGCCGTAGCCCCAGGAGAAGCCGAGTCGCGGCGAGACGTACGCGTCGCTGGGGGCGCGGTCGTTGCGCACGCCGAACGCGTCTTCCACCGCGGCATTGTAGCGCGGGGCGTCGAGGAAGCGGTTGCCATCCACGCGCAGCCCGTACTGGAGCTGGAGCCGCGGGGTCACGCGCCACGCGTCGCCGAGGGAGGCGCCGCCCACGAGCTGGCTCGCGGAGCGGGTGCGCGCCTGGAGCTGGCGGCTGAACGACGCGGGGCGCCCCGCCTCGAGGTCGGCGAGGGAGTTGAAGCTGAAGGAGCCGAGGGTGTTCGTCGCGAGCACCTGGTCGAAGCCCTCGCGGCGCAGCTCGGAGGTGAGCTTGAGCCGGTGCTTGTTGTTCAGGCTGAACCAGGAGAGCTGGTTCATGAAGCCGGCGGTGGTGCTCGACTGCGTCATGTCGAGGAAGGGGTTCCCGCCGAACTGGAGTCCCTGCACCCCGCTCGTGCCGTCGGCGAACGAGGAATTCACGCGCACCGTGCCGGAGGGCATGGCGAGGTACGGATCGGAGGCGGTGCGCGACCCGCTCAGGTTGAGCGAGGTCTCGCTGAGGACCGTGTTGCGGATGTAGCTGTTGTGGCGCGCCTGCACGCCACCGCTCCAGCTGGTGCGCTCGCCGCTGTGGGCGGGGAGCTCGTTGGTGCTGCCGGTGGCGGGCCGTTGCCGATTCCAGGACCCGTTGAAGGCGAAGCTCAGCGCCTGCCCCGAGGCGGAGCTGGGCGGGGCGACGTCGATGCTGCCGAAGAGGGAACCCTGGTCGCTCGCGCGTTGCGACGGAGTCTTCCCGATGGCAAATGGGACGCCGCCGGCCTGGAGGATCGTGAGCAGCCGCGCCACCGAGTCGGCGGCGACGCCGGCGGCCTGGAGCCCGCTCGCGCCGGTGTTGAGGAGGCTCTGGTAATCGTTGGCGCGGCGGCCGAGCTGGTACGACACGTTGTAGAACGCCTTGTCGTACACGAGGGGGCCCGACACGAGGCCGCCGAGGGAGACGTTGGAGTACTGCTGCCCGAGGGCGCGCGCGGCGCGGTCGGTCCACTGCATCTGCGGGGCGTCGAGGTTCAGGCTCGAGCCGCGGGTGATGAAGTTGGAGCCGGGGCGGGTGCGCAGGTTGAACTGCGCGCCGCTGAAGCCGCCGCGCGACACGTCGTAGGGCGAGGTGACGAGGGAGCTGGAGACGGCCGCGTCGCGCGGGAGGCTGGAGCCGCCGAACTGCATCCCGTTGAGGGTGGTGCTGTTCTGGTCCGCGCCCAGGCCGAGGACGGAGAAGCCGTTCGGGTCGCCGTTCTCGCCGGGGACGAGCTGCACGCCGGGGAGCGACGCGGCCATGGCGGCGAGGTCGCCCATGTCGGCGGCGGGGAGGGCGGCGTTGCTCACCCCCTGCTCGGTGCCGCCCACGTCGGGGGCGGGGGTTTCGTTGCGCGCGATGCGCTCGCGGGGGGCGGTGACCTTCACCGCGTCGAGCACCGCGGCGGCGCGCGCGAGCTTCGCGTCGGCGAGGAGGATCTCCTCGTCGGCCACGCGCTTCACCTCGAAGGTGCGCTTCGCGAAGCCCATGGCGGCGAAGGAGACCATGTAGTCGCCGTCGCCGCCTGGAAACATGATGGTGAAGCGCCCCTGGCGATCGGTGCGGGCGCTGCGGGTGACGTTCCCCGAGATGGAGGTGGCGCTGACGGTGGCGCCGGCGACGGGGAGGCTGTCGGGGCCGATCACGCGACCGCGGATGACGTCGGCCTGCTGGGCGCGGGCGGTCGTGGGCGAGAGCCCCGCGGCGGCGAGGAGCAGGGCGAGGAGGACGAACAGGCGGCGAGGGCGCACGGGGGGATACGGGACGGCGGATCGTTCAGGGCGCCCGCCGCGGAGTCGCGACGCTGGCGCCACGGTCTTGGACCGGTGGGGAGGGCAGATGGTTTACGCCCCGCCTGGGCGGACCGTTCGAGGAATCCCGATTCTGGTCTCGTCGGACGTGCCGCGCCGGACGTGCCGCGCGCCGGACGCGTGAAGGGGCCCTCGTCTGGACCTAGGAACGGACACGGTCCCGACGAGGGCCCCTTCACGCTGGCTGCGCGGCACGTCCCCGGGCCACGCGGACTGCCCGGCCGCTCGCGATCGCTGGCGGCGGGGACGTGAGGGGCCTCCCCGGGACCGGGTGTGTTGCTAGGTCCCGGGGCGGCCCCTCACGTCCTCGCCGGGCGCGGGGGACCCGGCGAGGGCGGCCCTTCCCTCAGCGGACCACCCGGGGCGAACGTAGAGATATCGGCAGTTCCCCCCTGTGTCCGGCCGCCCTCCGGCCGGCCGCGCAGATCCCCCGCTCCCCCCCCGGTCTCCGGCATGTCCCACCTGCACCGCGCCCTCGCCGGCGCCCTGCTCGTCCTCGCGGCCGCCCCCCTCGCCGCCACCGCCCAGCAGCGCGACACCACCCGTCGCGCCAATCCCCCGCGCTCCCGCGGCGACGCCACCCGGCAGACCGGGGACACCACGCGTCGCGCGGCGGGCGCCCCCGGCGACAGCGCCCGCGGCGACTCGGCGCGCTCCCCTTACGGCGGCTTCCGCTTCCGCTCCATCGGGCCGGCGATGATCTCGGGGCGCATCAGCGACCTCGCCGTGCACCCGCGCGACCGGAAGACCTGGTACATCGGCGTCGCCGCGGGCGGGGTGTGGAAGACCACCAACGCCGGCACCACCTGGACCCCCATCTTCGACGGCCAGTCGTCGTACGCGATCGGCACCGTGGTGATCGACTCGGCGAACCCGAACGTCGTGTGGGTCGGCACCGGGGAGAACAACGCGCAGCGCGCCGTGGCCTATGGCGACGGGGTGTACAAGTCGGTCGACGCCGGGCGCACCTGGACGAACATGGGGCTCAGGGAGTCGTATCACATCGGCAAGATCGTGATCGACCCGCGCAACTCCGAGGTGGTGTACGTCGCCGCGCAGGGCCCCCTTTCGACCAGGGGGGGCGACCGCGGGCTCTTCAAGACCACCGACGGCGGGCGCACCTGGAAGAAGATCCTCGACGGGGGGACCTGGGCGGGGGCGAGCGACCTGGTGATGGACCCGCGCAACCCCGACGTGCTCCTCGCGACCACCTGGCAGCGCGTGCGTCGCACCTACGGCTACATCGCCGGCGGCCCCGAGTCCGCGATCTGGCGCTCCACCGACGGCGGCGCGACCTGGAAGAAGTCGCAGGCGGGGATCTCCCTCGAGGGAGACCTCGGCCGCGTCGGCCTCGCCGTGTCGCCGGTGGATCCCGACGTGGTCTACGCGATCGTGGAGGCCACCGGCGCCGGCAGCGGCTTCTATCGCTCGCGCGACGGCGGGGTGAGCTGGCAGAAGATGAGCGGCTACACGAACATCGGCCTGTACTACTCCGAGATCTTCGCCGACCCGAAGGACGTGGACCGGGTGTACGCGGTGGACGTGCGCACCATGGTCACCGACGACGCGGGGCGCACCTTCCGCCCGGTGGGCGAGCGGCAGAAGCACGTGGACAACCACGCGGTGTGGATCGACCCCGACGACACCGACCACCTGCTCATCGGCTGCGACGGCGGACTGTACGAGACCTTCGATCGCGGGCAGACGTACAAGTGGTTCTCCAACCTCCCGCTCGGCCAGTTCTACCGCGCGGAGGTGGACAACCAGAAGCCCTTCTACCGGGTGTGGGGGGGGACGCAGGACAACAACTCCCTCGGCGGCTACTCGCGCACGCGGGCACCGTCCGGCATCACGAACGCCGACTGGACGATCACCGCGGGGGGCGACGGCTTCGTCACGCGCGTGGATCCCACCGACCCGAACATCGTCTACTCCGAGTCGCAGCACGGCAACCTCCAGCGCTTCGACCTGCGCACCGGGGAGTCGATCAACATCGTGCCGCAGCCGGAGCCGGGTGAGCCGGGGCTGCGCTGGTACTGGGACTCCCCCTTCATCATCTCCCCGCACGACCCGAAGCGGCTCTACTTCGCCGCGCAGCGCGTGTACCGCAGCGACGATCGCGGCGACTCCTGGACGGCGGTGAGCCCCGACCTGTCGCGCCAGATCGACCGCAACCGGCTGCGCCTGATGGACCGCGTGTGGAGCATCGACGCGGTAGCGCGCAACACCTCCAGCTCCTTCTTCGGCGCGGTGGTGGCGCTCGCCGAGTCGCGGAAGAAGGAGGGGCTGCTCTGGATCGGCACCGACGACGGCACCATCCAGGTGAGCGAGAACGGGGGCGGGTCGTGGCGGAAGGCCGCGCCCGCGCCCGGGGTGCCCGACACGACGCAGGTGGCCCGCGTGTGGCCCTCGAGCCACGACGCGAACGTCGCCTACGCCGCCTTCGACGGGCACATGCTGGGCGACATGAAGCCGTACGTCTTCCGCACGAGCGACATGGGGCGGAGCTGGAGCGCGATCAGCGGGAACCTCCCCGTGCGCGGGACGGTGTATGCGATCATCGACGACCCGAAGGACCCGAACCTGCTGTACGCGGGGACGGAGTTCGGCGTCTTCGTCAGCCGGAACGGGGGCGGGAGCTGGTCGCAGCTGAAGGGCGGCCTCCCCACCATCCAGGTGCGCGACCTCGCCATTCATGAAGGCGACGACGACCTCGTGCTCGCCACCTTCGGGCGCAGCTTCTACGTGCTCGACGACCTCACCGCGCTGCGCGGTGCCACGGCGCCGGTGCTGGCGCGCGACGCGATCCTCCCGATCGAGCGCACGCCGCTCTACGTGCCGTCGAACACGATGGCGGGTGGCGTGACCGGCTCGGCGGGGGCGCTCTTCTTCACGGCGCCGAACCCGCCCTTCGGCGCGGTGATCAACTACAACCTGCGGAGCGCGCTGCGCTCGCGCCGGCAGCAGCGGCAGGCGGCGGAGCGCGCCGCCGCGCGCCGCAACCAGGACGTGCTCCCCCCCGCGTGGGACTCGCTGCGGGTCGAGGATCGCGAGGAAGCGCCGGCGATGGTCTTCACCATCACCGACGCGAAGGGGGCGGTGGTGCGCCGGCTCACCGGGCCGGCGGCCGCCGGGATCCAGCGCGTGGTGTGGGACCTGCGCGGCGCGCCGCCGGTGGCGCCGCGCGCCACGTCGCCCCGCGACGAGGAGGACGACGACGAGGATTTCGGCTTCCGCGGCCCGCAGGGGGCGTTCGTGATGCCGGGGACCTACTCGGTGTCGATGGCGAAGCGCGTGGACGGCGTGACCACCCCGGTGGGCGAGCCGCGGTCGTTCGAGGTGTACATGCTCGACGGCCAGCTCGCGGCGCGCACCCCCGCGGTGGCGGAGTTCCAGGGGCAGGTGGCGCAGCTCCAGCGCGCCGCGACGGGCACGAGCAGCTTCGTGAACGAGCTGTGGGATCGCGTGCAGGCGCTCAAGCGCGCCGTGGAGGACACGCCGGGGGCCGGCGCGACGCTCGGCGCCGACGTGCGGGCGATCGAGGGGCAATTGCGTGAGATCCGCGAGCAGCTCTCGGGCGACCCGACCCTCTCGCGGCGGCAGGAGCCGACGCCTCCCTCGCTGCTCGGGCGGCTCGGCGGGATGAGCCAGGGGTCGCGCTGGCTGCGCGAGCCCACGCGCACGCAGCGCCGCCAGTACGAGATCGCGAACGCGGAGTTCGCGAAGGTGAATGCCCGGGTGCGGGCGCTCGTGACGGGCGACCTGGCGCGCGTGGAGAAGGCCGCGGAAGCCGCCGGGGTCCCGTGGACCCCGGGGCGGTTGCCATAACCTGGTTGTCATCCTGAGCGCAGCGAAGGATCTGGCTCGGGCGCGCAGTTGACGTCGTCCTGAGGCAAAGCCGAAGGACCTGGCGCCGGTGCTCCGGAGCCAGATCCTTCGCTTCGCTCAGGATGACACCATCATGAGGAACCTCGAATGACCGACCGCAGGAACTTCCTGAAGACCGTGGGCACCGCCGCCGTCGCGGCGGGGCTCGCGCGGCCGCTCGACGCCGCCGCGCAGGTGGCCGCGCGCGTCGCCCGCGGCAGCGACCCCGCGATCGAGGAGATCGTGCAGCTCGCCCTCGACGCGGCGCGCTCCGCGGGGGCGAGCTACGCCGACGTGCGCGTCGGCCGCTTCCGCCGGCAGATGGTGGGGACGCGCGAGCGCCAGGTGACGGGCGTGAACGACACCGAGTCGTTCGGCGTGGGGGTCCGCACCCTCGTGAACGGGGCGTGGGGCTTCGCCGCCACCAACTCGCTGGCGAAGGAGGCGGTGGTGAAGACCGCCGCCGAGTCGGTGCGGGTGGCCCGCGCGGCGAAGCGCGCGCAGCGTCGCCCCGTGGTGCTCGCCCCGGTCACCCCGGTGAAGGGCACCTGGACGACGCCGATCCAGGTGGATCCCCTCGAGGTGCCGATCGAGGACAAGGTGGCGCTCCTCCTCGCGACCAACGAGGCCGCGCTGAGGGTGAAGGGGGTGCGCTTCGCCAACTCGAGCCTCCAGATGCTGCGCGAGGAGAAGACCCTCGGCACCAGCGAGGGGACGCTCGTCACGCAGACCTTCTACCGGCTGGCGCCGAGCTTCAGCGCCACCGCGATCGGCAACGGCGACTTCCAGTCGTACAACGAGGAGATCGCCGCGCGCGGGAGCGGGTGGGAGTACGTCACGGGGCTCGACATGCCCGGCCACGCCGAGCAGTGGGCGTCGCGCGCGGCGGAGAAGCTCACCGCGAAGTCGGTGGAGGTGGGGCGCTATGACCTCATTCTCGATCCGCGCAACCTCTGGCTCACGATCCACGAGTCGGTGGGGCATCCCACGGAGCTCGACCGCGCCCTCGGCTACGAGGCGAACTACGCGGGGACCAGCTTCGTCGCCCCGCCCGAGGCGGTGATCGGGAAGCTGAAGTTCGGCTCCGACCTCATGACCATCCGCGCCGATCGCACGCAGGAGGGCTCGCTGGCGCGGGTGGCGTGGGACGACGAGGGGGTTCCCGCCGAGGAGTGGAACCTCATCGAGAAGGGGATCTTCAGGGACTACCAGACCACGCGCGAGCAGGCGGCGTGGATCTCGAGGCTGACCGGCGTGAACCGGTCGCACGGCTGCTCCTTCGCGCAGTCCTGGTCCGACGTCCCCTTCCAGCGGATGCCGAACGTGTCGCTGCTGCCGAACGAGAAGGACGTGACCCTCGACGACATCATCGCGGCGACGGACAAGGGGATCATGATCACCAACCGCGGCTCGTACTCGATCGACCACCAGCGCTACAACTTCCAGTTCGGCGGGCAGGCGTACTGGGAGATCCGCAACGGCAAGGTGACCGGGATGGTGAAGGACGTGGCCTACCAGGCGACGACCACCAGCTTCTGGAACTCCCTCGACATGCTCGGCGGGAAGAGCACCTGGTTCCTCGGCGGCACCTTCAACGACGGCAAGGGGGAGCCCGGGCAGTCGAACCAGGTGAGCCATGGCTGCCCGGCGGCGCGCTTCCGCAACATCAACATCATCAACACCGGCCGGGCCGGGTGAGGCGCGAGTGACGACGATGCGATACGACACCCGCGAGGAGATGGAGAAGCTGGCCCGCCGCGTCCTCGCCTTCAGCAAGGCCGACGAGGCGCGCGTGGTGATCCGCTCCGGCTGGACCGGGCAGACCCGCTTCGCGGGGAGCGAGATCACCACCTCCGGCAGCTCCGAGGACACCACCGTCACGATCACGAGCACGATCGGGAAGCGGCGCGCCTCGGCGACGACGAACGTGATTGACGACGCGGCGCTCCGGCGCGCCGTGGACACGGCGGAGCGGCTGGCCAGGCTCTCGCCGGAGGACCCCGAGCTGATGCCCGAGCTGGAGCCCCGGCAGTACGCGGCGGTGCAGGCGTACGACGCGCGCACCGCGGAGCTGGACGCGGAGCAGCGCGCCGCCGCGGTGAGCCGGCTCGTGGAGGCGGCGCGTGCGGTGGACCCGTCGCAGGACCTGTTCGTGGCCGGGTACCTCGAGGCGAACGCGATGCGCGCGCAGGCGATCGCCAATACGAAGGGGCTGTTCGCCTTCCACGCGAGCACCGACGTGAGCCTGTCGAACACCGTCCGGACGCCCGATGGCACGGGCTCCGGGTGGGCGTCAGGCGGGGCGCGGGAGTGGGGGCGGCTCGATGCCGCCGCCCTCGGGCGCCGCGCGGCGCGCAAGGCGGTGGCGTCGCGCAACCCCGTCGCGATCGAGCCTGGGCGCTACACCGTGATCCTCGAGCCGCAGGCGGTGGGCGACCTGGTGCAGCTCATGGGCTTCGCCATCGATGCGCGCTCGGCCGACGAGGGGCGCAGCGCCTTCTCGAAGCAGGGCGGGGGGAACAAGATCGGGGAGAAGATCATCGACGAGCGGCTGTCGGTCATCTCCGAC
>DASWVQ010000387.1:0-3952 GCA_036401195.1 Gemmatimonadaceae bacterium | reverse complement strand
AGCACGGAGAATATCCCAGATGCGGATGCTGGTCCTTGGCGCCGGGCTTCAGGGCTCGGCCTGCACCTACGACCTCCTGCAGAACCCGGACGTGCGCGAGGTCCGCCTCGCGGACCTCAACATCCGGAACCTGCCGTCCTTTCTCGCCCCCCTCTCGGGCCCGCGACTCATTCCCACCCCGCTCGACGTCCGCGACCTCGAGGCGGTCTCGGCGGTGATGCGCGAGTCCGACGCGGTGATGAGCGCCCTGCCCTACTACTTCAACACCGAGATGGCGCGCCTCGCCATCGAGGCGGGGGCCCACTTCACCGACCTCGGTGGCAATACGCAGATCGTCGGCGAGCAGAAGGCGATGACGAAGCGCGCCGAGGAGAAGGGGGTCAGCGTCGTCCCCGACACGGGACTCGCTCCGGGGATGGTCAACATCCTCTCCGAGTACGGGATCTCGAAGCTCGACACGGTGGACGCGGTCCGCATCTTCGTGGGCGGGCTCCCGCAGCATCCGGAGCCCCCGCTCAACTACCACATCGTATACTCGCTGGAAGGGGTGATCGACTACTACACCACCCTCTCCTGGGTCCTGCGCGATGGGAAGCAGCAGCAGGTGACCGCCCTCTCGGAGATCGAGCCGGTGCAGTTCGGCGAGGGGATCGGCGAGCTGGAGGCCTTCCACACGGCGGGCGGGCTCTCGACCATGGCGCAGCGCTACGAGGGGAAGATCCCCACCATGGAGTACAAGACGCTGCGCTACCCGGGGCACGCCAAGATCATGGAGGCGATCCGGGAGCTGGGCCTCCTCGAGCAGGAGCCCATCGAGGTACGCCCCGGCGTGCACGTGGCCCCGCGCGAGATGTTCTTCAAGGCCGCGGGCCCGCGCCTCACCAAGCCGAAGGCGCTCGACCTGGTCGCGCTGCGCGTGGAGGTGACGGGAAAGAAGGACGGCAAGCCGGCGACGCATGCCTGGGAGCTGATCGATCGCTACGACGAGCAGCACGGGATCAGCGCCATGATGCGCACCACGGGCTACTCGCTGTCGATCACCGGCCAGATGCAGGCGACCGGCCGGATCGCGCCGGGGGTGCACACGCCCGACGAGGCGGTGCCGGCGGAAGAGTACATCACGGCGCTGGCGAAGCGAGGGGTGAACATCCGCAAGATCGTGTGAACGGCAACTGACGGCCGCCGGCTCTCGGCCCTCGGCCCTCGGCTCTCGGCACGAATTCGGAAGCGGCGTGAGCGCCCTTTGGGCGCCACGCCGATTTCCTTTGGTGCATCCGCGTTTTCCGGAGTCCCCCGCGAGCAGCGCAGTGGTGCTGCCGTACGAAGACTCGCAGGTCGGTGCGGGACAGGTCGGGGGGCTTCTCGCGCTACGGGGTATATCGCGAATGACGCGAAGGACGCGAATGACGCGGTCCCGATGCGGCGGCGGAGGGAATTTCATGCCCCTCGAGGTCGGGAGTTCCTGGGAACTGCCTGGGAACACCGAGGCCTCCCGGGGCCGTTCCAAAAGTCCCTTGCCGTTGCCTCTTGCTCGGTGAGGCGCGACAGCGATGGGAGTGCCATCCCGACACCGCGTCATCCGCGTCACCCGCGTCATCCGCGAAGCACCTCGTTGCGCGCGGAGCCCCGCGCCGCACGGAGCTGGAGAAGTCTCGGAATCCCCTGAGGAACCAAAGGAAATCGGCGTGGCGCCCGCAGGGCGCTCACGCCGCTTCCGATTTCGTGCCGAGGGCCGAGAGCCGAGGGCCGAGAGCCGGCAGCCATCGGTTGCCGTTCCCCCCAGGTGGCGCCCCCGCGAACCACTCGTCCTCAGGAGGGTATCTCCAACCGTCCCATGCGCCTCCCTCCCGCCCTCCTCCTGATCGCCTCGATCCTCGCCCTCCCCGCCCGGGCGCAGGAGCCGCGCGCCGCCCAGCAGGGCGCCCCCACCCCCACCCCCGCCGCCGCCGCCGCCGTGACGAACGTGCTGTACGTCATCGACGGCACCGGCGCGAAGGCGGAGCACCGGGACGTCCTCTGGCGCCTCCAGGCCCGGCTCGCGCGCGAGGGGGGAGACACGGCGCGCTACTGGGAGGGGGTGAAGGACGTCGTCCGCGCGCGCGACGCCGAGGCGCTCTACGACTCCGTCGCCGCCACCGTCTGTCGCGACGTCAGGCCGCGCGCCGAGGGCGGGCTGGGCGCGCGCAACGTCTACCTCGCGGGGTACAGCCGCGGCGCGATCATCGCCGTGCGCGTGGCCAACGAGGTGCGCCGCCGCTGCGACGCGCACGTCGCCTTCCTCGGCCTCGTCGATGCGGTGAACACCTCGATCGCCGGGTGGCCCACCGCCGTCGACTCCGGGATCCCCGTCGCGGTGCACCTCGTGAAGCCGCGCAACGCCACCGCCGGTCCCCTCGCCACCACGCACGTCGCGGGAGTGCGCGAGCTCGCGCATCCCGACCGCGGGAACCGCATCACCGGCTGGGGGGCGATCGACCACACGCGGCTCGTCTGCCCCGTGGGGCACGAGCGCGACGCCGATGGACGGCAGGCGACGTGGACGGAGTCCACGCTCCTCGACGCATTGCGCGCCGCCGCCGACTCGGCGGGGGCGCCGATGCAGTTCACCGACACCCTCGCGGCCAGCTGCCCCCCGGGGCTGAAGAAGTTCTTCCACCGGTAGGACGCTCGCGCCGTCCCCGCCGCCACAGCGAGCGGGGCCCGCGAGCCGCTACGGCACCCGCGCCGCCGTCGCCTCGATCTCCACGAGATAGCCGGGCGCGGCGAGCGCCGCCACCTGGATGGTGGAGCGCGCCACGGTGTTCGGGTTCTCCGCCGAGCCGAAGAACTGGCGGAACCCCTCGTTCATCCCCGCGAAGTCCATCTGTCCGCCCAGCGTCGGGTCGCCCACGAGGAAGACGGTGAGCTTCACCACGTCGCGCATCGTGTAGCCGCGCGCCTCGAGGATCCCCTGGATCTTCCGCAGCACGCTCACCGTCTGCGTGCGCGTGTCGCCGAAGTCGGCGGGGGTGCGTTCCGCGGCGGGGGTGCGCAGCGCGGGATCGAGGGGGGCGGCCACCTGCCCGCTGAGGTACAGCGTGGTCGCTCCCGCCGGCACCGTCACCGCCTGGAGGATGAGTCCCGGCGGCGTGGCCGCATGTCGCTCGATGGACTGTGCCCGCGCCCGGGCCGCGAGCAGGCAGAGGGCGAGGAGCGCGAGGGCTCCCGCCGCTCGGGGACGACGCGAATGCATGGTCGTGGGGGCTGGCGTGAATCGTGGCATCGCCGGAAAGTGGCGACGCTACGGCAGTTCGTCGACGGTCGCCGGCTTCTGTCGTCCCGCGCGCCCTTCCGACTCGCGATACTCGTAGTATCCCACCGGCACCGTCATCCCGGCGTCGAGCGCCCGCCGGTCGATCGCGCGCGCGCGCGCGAAGTAGCGCATCGCGCGCTCGTGCTCCCCCTGCCGGCTCGCCGCGATCCCGAGCCGCACCCACCCCTCCACCATCGCGGGGCGCCGCCTCGTGAAGGCCGCGGCCAGCGTCGTGGCCTCGGGCCAACGCCGCTCCTTGCGCAGCAGCTCGAAGGCGCGCGCGAAGGGGGCCGCCGAGTCGGGGGCGACGCGCATCGCCTCGCGCGCGGCCGCCAGCGCCCCCTCGGCGAGTCCCGCGTCCTCGAGCCGCCGGCTCACGATCATCGCCGCCAGTTCCCGGTCCCCCTTCACCAGGGGGGTGACGCCGTCCACCCACGGCGCGGCGTCGCCGAGGCGGGGATCGCGCCGTGCGGCCGCGCGCATCGCGTTGCTCGCGTCGAAGAGGGCGTGCTCCACCTGCCGCGCCTCCCGCGTCCCCACCGCGAGCGCCACCTGCGCCAGCGCCAGCGCCCTGCGCGGCTCGGCGTCGCCGGGGAGCTGGCGTGCCCCCTCCCGGCAGGCCACGACCGCCGCCGCCGCGCTGTCGGGGAGCGGGAGGGC
>DASWVQ010000386.1:0-1670 GCA_036401195.1 Gemmatimonadaceae bacterium | reverse complement strand
GGCACCACCATGTTCGCCGACGCGGTGTTGCTCGTCGCCTCCGACACCACCACCGCGATCAGCACCGACGCCACCAGCAGCGACAGCTCCCCCTGGACCGGCAGCAGCGAGGTGAGCCCGCGTCCCACCGCCTCGGCGAGCCCGGTCTGGAAGGAGAGCACCCCCAGCGCGAAGCCGCCGCCGTACAGCAGCACCACCCCCCAGTCGATGCGCGCGGCGTCGTCCCAGGTGATGGCGCGCTCCCCCTCGTCGCCGGGGAGCAGGAAGAGGAGCACCGCGCCGAGCATCGCCGCGATCCCCTCGGGGATGCTGCGGTTCATCGCCAGGTAGAGCGGGTGCCGGTCGCCCGCGATCAGCGCGATCAGCCCGGGGATCACCCAGAGGGCGACGGTGATGCCGAAGGCGAGGGCGGTGGAGCGCTGCGCGCGCGTCCAGGGGCCGAGCGCCGCGCGGCGCGACGCCACCATCTCGCGGCTCCCCAGCAGCTCCTTCACCCCCGCCGGGCAGAGGGCGTTCAGGTAGAAGAAGAGGAACAGGTACAGCACCACCACCACCGGCACCCCGATCATCATCCAGCGGAAGAAGGGGATCTCCACGTGCACCAGCTCGCGGATGAACCCGAGCCCGATCACGTTCGGTGGAGTCCCCACCGGGGTGGCGAGCCCGCCGATCGAGGCGCTGAAGGAGGTCATGAGCATCAGCCCCGTCGCGAAGCGCGGGTTGATGCGCGGCGCGGTGCGCCTCTCCCCCGCGTCGCCACCCGCGTCGCCCTGCTCGCCGAAGAAGAAGGCGAGGATGGACATGCCGATGCCGAACATCATCGCGGTCGTCGCGGTGTTCGACATCCAGGCGCTCATGAACGCCGTCACCGCGCCGAAGGCGAAGAGGATGCGCCCGGGGCGCGCGCCCACCCATGGCAGCGACAGCACCGCGTAGGCGAAGCGGCGATCGAGGCCGTGCAGGAAGATCGCCCGCGCCAGGATGAAGGCCCCGATGAAGAGGAAGATCAGGGGGTCCGCGAAGGGCGCGAGCACATCCTTCGCCGGCGCCACTCGCAGCACCACGCAGAGCGAGGCGCCGAGGATCGCGGTGACCGGCATGGGAAGCGCCTCGGAGATCCAGAGCACCACCACCGCGACCATCACCGCGGCGAGCCGGTGCGCTTCCGGCGAGATCCCGGTGAGCGGGGCGGCGAGCAGGGCGAGGAAGGCGACCGGGGCGAGCACGCTCCCCCCCTTCCGCCGCCAGCGGTCCATGCGCTGCTCGGCGGGGCTCAGCACCTCGATGGGGATCGCCTCGCCGGCGCTGGAGAGGTGCGCGCTCACGCGGGCGCGCCCGCGTCGCCCGGCAGCTCGGCGTCGTAGTCCTCCTCGCGGAAGGGCACGAAGCCGCGCGCGAGGTAGTTGGGGAGGGCCATGGGGGAGTCGAGGGAGCAGGTGTGGAGCCAGACGCGGTTCGCGCCCTCCGCGAAGGCGGTGCGCACGGCGCGCGCGAGCATCTCGGCGCCGAGGCCGCGCCCGATGAAGCCGGGCTTGAGGCCGAAATAGACGATCTCGGTCGCGCCGTCGTCGTGGCGCTCGAGCTCCACCCACCCCGCCTCCTCGCTCCCGTCGCGCAGCACCCAGACGGCGATCCCGGGGCGGGCCAGGTGCTCCGCGAGCCGCGCGTCG
>DASWVQ010000385.1:0-15933 GCA_036401195.1 Gemmatimonadaceae bacterium | reverse complement strand
CGGGCGGGGGCCCCGGCGCGGGCCGGCCCCACGGCGGGCCCCCGGCCGGGGCGGCCCGCGACGGCCGGTTCCGCCGTGGGGGCAGTCAGCTGGTCGGGGGAGCAGGCGGCCAGGATCGTCAGCGCGACGAAAGCCGCCGCCCGAAGGCGGGAGCGGAGCGAAAGAATCGGCACTGGTGGGGAAACTCGGGTGGGAACGGCGACGGCGCCCCCGGGGTGGGGGACACTGCGCCACTCAAGAAAATAGCGCCACCGGGTGAGTTCACCGTCAGCTGGGCGTCAACCCCGCCTCGGCGCGGCGCCGGGGCGCTTATCTTTGCCCCCCATGCGCTCCCTCGTCACCGGCGGCGCGGGCTTCATCGGCTCGCACGTGGCCCGCCACTGCCTCGCCCTCGGCCACGAGGTCGTCGTCCTCGACGACCTCAGTGGCGGCTTCCAGGACCAGGTGCCGCCCGGCGCCACCTTCGTGCAGGGGTCGGTCACCGACGCCCCCCTCCTCGCCCGGCTCTTCGCCGAGCACCGCTTCGACTACGTGTACCACCTCGCGGCGTACGCCGCCGAGGGGCTCTCGCACTTCATCAGGCGCTTCAACTACACGAACAACGTGATCGGGAGCGTGAACCTGGTGAACGAGGCGGTGAAGCACGAGGTGAAGTGCTTCGTGTTCACCTCGTCGATCGCGGTGTACGGGGCGGGGCAGCTCCCCATGCGCGAGGAGCTGGTGCCCCAGCCGGAGGATCCGTACGGCATCGCCAAGTACGCGGTGGAGCTGGACCTGCGCGCGGCGCACGAGATGTTCGGCCTCGACTCGATCGTCTTCCGCCCGCACAACGTGTATGGGGAGCACCAGAACCTGGGGGACCGCTACCGCAACGTGATCGGGATCTTCATGAACCAGATCATGCGCGGCGAGCCGCTCACGGTGTTCGGCGACGGCGAGCAGACGCGCGCCTTCAGCTACATCGACGACGTGGCCCCCGCCATCGCGCGCAGCGTGGACCTGCCCGCCGCGTACAACGAGGTGATCAACATCGGCGCCGACACGCCGTACTCGATCAACCAGCTGATCCGCGTCGTGGGCGAGGCGTTCGGCGTGGCGCCCGCGGTGAAGCACCTGGAGGCGCGCAACGAGGTGGTGCATGCGTACTCCACCCACGAGAAGGCGCAGCGGATCTTCGGCGGGGGCCCCGCGGTCACCCTCGAGGAGGGGATCGCCCGCATGGCCGCGTGGGCACGCCGGGCGGGGGCGCGGAGCAGCTCCCGGTTCGAGGGGATCGAGCTGGTGAAGAACCTCCCCCCCGCCTGGCGGGGGTGATCCGCGGTCGGAATCCCCTCGCGGCGGGCGGGGCCGGGAACTCCTGCCCCGGAAATGGTGTCATGTGGACTCCATGTGTTCCGGTGTGCATAATCATCGGTTGACGCACGCTGCCGTCCCCATGGTGTCTCCCAGAGCCCGCGGTCCATGACGTTCCGGTCCTTCGCCCGACATGCGGTGGTGCTCGCCTTCCTGGCGAGTCCCGCCCTGCTTCACGCCCAGGTGCCCGCGCCCGGCCGCCCCACCCCCGCCGACGCGCAGGCGGCGCTGCAGAACCGCCCCGAGCTGGTCGCGCGCATCCGGCAGTACGTGCAGTCGAGCGGGATGACCCCGGACCAGGTGCGGGCGCGGCTCCGCGCCGAGGGGTACCCGGAGTCGCTGCTCGACGCGTACTTCGCGGGCTCGGGGGACTCCACCAGCGTCCCGACGGATGAGGTGTTCGAGGCGGTCCGGCTGCTCGGCATCGCCGACACGGTGGCGCTCGACTCGCTGCGCGGCACCGCGCGCCGCGTGCGCCGCACCCGCGCGACGCTCGACTCCGCCTTCCTCGACACCATCGCGCGCGCCGCGCTCGACGATTCCACCCGCGAGGCGATCCGCCGCCTGATCCGCTCGCGCGACCTGCGCAGCGCCACGCTCGACAGCGGCTTCACCATCTTCGGCCTCGACCTCTTCGCGAACGAGACGACCCGCTTCGACCCGAGCATGGCCGGGCCGGTGGACCCCACCTACCGCCTGGGTCCCGGCGACCGGCTGGTGCTCATCCTCACCGGCGACGTGGAGGCCTCGCATCGCCTGGAGGTCACCCGCGAGGGGTTCATCGTGGTGCCGCAGGTGGGGCAGGTCCAGGTCGCGGGGCTCACCATGTCGCAGCTCCAGGAGCAGCTGGCCCGCCGGCTGGGCAGCGTGTACTCGGGGATCAGCCGCGCCGGGGGCGGCGGCTCGACGCGCTTCTCCGTGAACATGAGCCAGCTCGGCGCCAACCAGGTCTTCGTCACCGGCGACGTGAAGCAGCCGGGGAGCTACCGCGTCTCCCGGCTGGGGACGGCGATGACCGCGCTGTACGCCGCGGGGGGCCCCACCGCGAACGGCTCGATGCGCGGCGTGCAGGTGCGGCGCAACGGCAACGTCGTCGGCACCCTCGACGTGTACGACTACGCGCTGCGCGGCGACGCGAGCGGCGACCTGCGCCTGGAGAATGGCGACGTGGTGTTCGTGCCCCCGCGGGGCGCCCGCGTCCGGATCGCGGGGGCGGTGATCCGCCCCGCGATCTACGAGCTGCGCCCGGGGGAGACCCTGGCCGACCTGCTCCGCATGTCCGGCGGCTTCGCGGCGAACGCGGAGCGCCGCCGCGTGCAGGTCGAGCGCATCGTCCCCCCCGCGGAGCGCACGAGCACGGGGGCCGACCGCCGCTTCGTGGAGGTGGCGTCGGCGCTGTTCACGACCGGGTTCGGCCCGCCGGAGCCGCTCTACGCGGGCGACGTGGTGCACGTGCTCGAGCTCCCGGAGCGGCTGACCAACCGGGTGGCGGTGAACGGGAACGTGTGGACCCCCGGTCCGGTGGCGTTCGTCCCCGGGATGACGCTGAGCCAGGCGCTGCGGCGCGCCGGGGGGCTGCGCCCCGACAGCTACCTGGGGCAGGTGCTCGTGTCGCGCATGCGCCCCGACTCCACCCGCGAGATGCTGCGCGCGGTGCTGCGCGACACGACCGGCGCGACCGTGGGCGACCTCCCCCTGGCCGATGGCGACGACATCCGCGTCTTCTCCCTCACCGACTTCCGTCCACAGCGCTTCGTGACCATCAACGGCGCGGTGCGGCGGCCGGGGCGCGTTCCCTACCACGAGGGGATGACCATGCGCGACCTGGTGCTCCTCGCGGGTGGGGTGCAGGAGAGCGCGCTGCTCACCGAGGCCGAGGTGGCGCGGCTCCCGGAGAGCCGGGCCGCGGGGGTCACGGCGCAGACGATCCGCGTTCCCCTCGACTCCACCTACCTGTTCGAGCGCACCCCCGACGGCCGCTACCTGGGGCCGCCGGGGATGCCGGCGCCCCGCGCCAGCGCCCCCGAGGTGGTGCTCGAGCCGTACGACGCGGTGCTCATCCTGCGGCAGCCCGACTGGCAGCTCCAGCGCACGGTGAACATCCAGGGGGAGGTCCGCTTTCCCGGGGAATACTCCATCACCTCCAAGGAGGAGAAGCTCTCCGACCTGATCCAGCGGGCCGGGGGGCTCACCCGGGAGGCCTACGCCAACGGGGTGACCTTCTACCGCAAGCGCGACGGGGTGGGACGGATCGGGGTGGACCTGCCCCGGGTCCTCAGGGATGGCGGCTACATGGACAACCTGGCGCTGGTGGACGGGGACTCGGTGTTCGTCCCCGCCTATGCCCCGGTGGTATCGGTGCGGGGGGAGGTGAACTCGCCGGTGGCGGTGGCGTACGTCCGGGGGGCCGACCTGGACTACTACATCCGGGCGGCGGGGGGCCCCACGGCCAGGGCCGACGCGAAGCGGGCCTTCGTGACCCAGGGGAACGGCAAGGTGGAGAGCCGTTCCCGGCACCTGGGGGTGTGGGCGGGGAACCCGGAGCCGCAGCCGGGGAGCGTGGTGGTGGTCCCCGCCCGCGATCCCTCGCTGCGCCACGACTGGGCGGCGATCGCGGCGACGACCACCTCACTGCTGGGCTCGCTGGTAGCGATCGTCGCCCTGCTCCGGTAGGGCGGTAAACGGGCGGTTCGCGGGCTTGGGACTTGCGGGACGGGCTGGTGGGCTCGTGCGGGAGGCGAGCTCGCCAGCCGTTTTTGTGATGATGGCCCAGTCCTCGATAGAAGCGTCACTACGATTAGTGTGACGGCCGGGGGGTATCGCATCCGGTCGCCCGCACTATGTTTACGGCCCACCAACCGCCTGACTTCTCGATGTCGCTTCGCCAGGAGACGAGCCGCCCGCAGGACCCGCAGCGAACCTCGGGTCAGGTGCACCCCCCCGAGGTTCCGGAGGTCCGGGACGCGAGGCACATCGTCGCCATCGGGGCGCCCGCCGACCTCCCCCGGGCCTTCCAGCATCCGGCGGTGGTGGAGGGGCGGCTGGTGATCGACGCGGCGCTCGCGGTGGAGATCGACCCGGAGGGTTACGGGGCGGAGCTCGAGCAGCTTTCGGCACTCCTCCGGGCGCACGAGGTGAGCGCGATCCTGGTGGCGGGGCCGGTGGGGCATCGCGTCATCCAGCGCATCGCCGACCTGGCGCTGCTGCACGACTGCGACCTGCTGGCGGTGATGCCCACCGAGATCGTCTCCGGGCACGACCCGGTGGTGGTCTGGAGCGGGCATGCCCCGTTCGTCCAGCTCGCGCAGCAGCACCGCTCGGCGTTCGAGGTCGCGCTCAAGCGCACCATCGACGTCGTCGGCGCGCTCGTGGGGCTGGTCCTCGCCGCGCCCCTCCTCCTGGTGCTCTGCGTCCTCGTGTCGCTCGAGTCGCCGGGCGCCCCGATCTTCCGCCACGAGCGGATCGGGAAGGGGGGGCGGAAGTTCCGCTGCCTCAAGCTGCGCACGATGCGCGCGGACGCGGAGGAGATGCTGCGTCGCGACCCGGTGCTGTTCGAGGAATACCGCCGCTGGCACTACAAGCTGCCCGAGGAGATCGACCCGCGCACCACGCGCCTGGGGCGCTTCCTTCGCAGCACCAGCATGGACGAGCTGCCGCAGCTCTGGAACGTGCTGACGGGGGAGATGTCGCTGGTGGGACCGCGCCCGGTGGTGCAGGACGAGCTCTCGCAGTACCGGGAGTTCGTGGAGCTGTTCGTCTCCGTGCGCCCCGGGCTCACCGGGGCGTGGGCGGTGAGCGGGCGCCACGAGGTGGGCTATCCCGAGCGGTGCGCGATCGAGCTGAACTACGTGCGGCACTGGACCGTGTCGGGTGACCTGCGCGTGATCTTCCGGACGATCGGCGTGGTGGCGCGGGGATTCGCCCCGCGGCGCTGGCGCATCCGGCCCGTCCGCCAGCTGGAGGCGCCCGAGGTCATCGAGGCATGAGCATCCCCGCGTCGGTCCCGGTCGGGAGCTACGCGGTGGCCTTCGCGGTCGCCCTGCTGGGGGCCGTGCTGCTCACTCCCCTGGTGCGCGACATCGCGCGCGCGGGGAACCTCGTCGACAGCTCGGACGGCGACCGCAAGCTCCACGATCGCCCGGTGCCCCGCATCGGCGGGGTGGCGGTGGTCCTCGGCCTCGGCGTCGCGCTCCTCGCCCTGTACGGCGACTCGCACCTGCGCGCGCTGCGGCTGCCCCCCAGGCTCGAGGTGGTGCTGCTCGGCGGGCTGGCGATGCACCTGCTCGGGCTGGTGGACGACGTGTTCGGGATGCGGGCGCGGTGGAAGCTGCTCGCGCAGGGCGTCATCGCGTCGGCGGTGTGCGCGGCGGGGGTGAACATCACGGTGATGTCCCTCCCCGGGTTCCCCGAGTTCGCGGTGCCGGGGGCGGTGGGGGCGGTGCTCACGGTGCTCTGGCTGGTGGGGGTCACCAACGCGTTCAACCTGATCGACGGCGTGGACGGCCTCGCGGGGGGCGTGGCGCTCTTTCCCCTGCTGGCGATGACGGTGATCGGGGCCGCGCACGGGCAGTGGGTGCCGGCATGGATCACCCTGAGCCTCGCCGGGGCGCTCTGCGGCTTCCTCGTCTTCAACTTTCCCCCGGCGAGTGTCTTCCTCGGCGACTCGGGAAGCCTCTTCCTCGGCTTCATGCTGGCGGGGCTCGGGCTGCTCAGCGCGGAGAAGACCTCCACCGCGGTGGTGGTGGCGCTGCCCGTGGTGGCGCTGGGGCTCCCCGTGCTCGACCTCACCCTCGCGGTGGCGCGGCGCTTCCTGCGCCGGCAGGCGATCTTCACCCCCGACCGGGGGCACATCCATCACCGGCTGCTCAATCGCGGGTACAGCCCGCGACGGGTGACGCTCACGCTGTACGGCGTGTCGGCGACGCTCTCGGCGGCGGCGGTGACGCTGGTGATGCGGCCGGGGAGCGCCGGGGTGCTCCTCGTGCTGCTGGGGATCGGGCTGGTGCTCTTCATCCACCAGCTGCGCTTCGACGAGTTCGAGGAGCTGGCGGGGACGCTGGTGCGCGCGGCGGCGCAGCGGGGGAACATCGAGCGCGCGGTGCGCATCCGCGAGGGCTCGATGCGCATGGCGCAGCTCACCGACCTGGCGTCGGTGTTCGGCGCGCTGAGCGCGACGCTGGAGCAGGTGGGATTCGCCCGGGCGCAGGTGCGGCTGCGGCGGGGGTTCACCGACCACGCGGCGGCGCTGCGCCTGGCCGACGTGCGCGCGAACGACGAGCTGGCGGTGTGGACCTGGGGGAGCGACGAGCTGGACGACAGCACCTGGCAGGTGTGCCTCCCCCTGCACGGCCCCGGGGGGCAGCGCATCGGCACCCTCGCCATCTGGCAGGAGGTGCAGGTGGCCGACCAGTCGCTCTCGTACTGGCGCGCGCTGGCGCTCTACCTGTGCCGCGAGGTGGAGCGGAAGGTGGCGGGGCTCTGGCACAGCGACACCGCCGCCACCCTCCTCGCCGACAAGCGCGGCGAGCCGGTGCGCGAGTTCGAGCACGAACACGAGCACCAGCACCAGCACCAGCTGCTGCTCCTGGAGCGCGCGAAGGGACCCGCCACCCGGTCGCGCTCCTCGGCCAGGCCATGACGAGCACGCCCCCCGCGACACCATCCGGCGCCCCTCCCCACCCCGCCCCGATCCTCGTCACCGGGGCGGCGGGGTTCATCGGGTACCACGTGGCCCGCGCCCTCCTCGCGCGTGGCGAGGCGGTGATCGGGGTGGACAACCTGAACGACTACTACGAGGTGAGCCTCAAGGAGGCACGCCTCGCGCAGCTGCGCGAGATCCCCGGCTTCACCTTCCACCGGATGGACGTGGCCGACCCGGCGCTGCGCGACCTCTTCCGCGCGGTGGCGCCGCCGCGCGTGGTGCACCTGGCCGCGCAGGCGGGGGTGCGCTACTCGATCGTGAACCCCGACGCGTACATCACGAGCAACCTCGTGGGGTTCGCGAACATCCTCGAGGGATGCCGGCACGGGGGGGTGTCCCACCTGGTGTACGCCTCGTCGAGCTCCGTGTACGGCAACTCGACGCAGATGCCCTTCCGCGTGAGCGACCCGGTGGACCAGCCGGTGAGCCTGTACGCGGCGACGAAGAAGGCCAACGAGCTGATGGCGCACACGTACAGCCACCTGTACGGGCTCCCCGCCACGGGGCTGCGCTTCTTCACGGTGTACGGCCCGTGGGGCCGCCCCGACATGGCCTACTTCAAGTTCACCCGGGCGATCCTGGACGGGCGGCCGATCGAGGTGTTCAACGAGGGGCGGCTCAAGCGCGACTTCACCTACGTGGACGACATCGTCGACGGGGTGATCCGCGTCCTCGACCGGCCTCCCGCGGAGGGGTCGGCGAGTCCCGCGGCGTCGGTGGACGCCACGCGCGCGGCGCCGCATCGCGTGTACAACATCGGCAACAGCGACCCGGTGGAGCTCAACCGCTTCATCGCGGTGCTGGAGCAGTGCCTCGGCCGGACGGCGATCCGCCGCGAGGTGCCGATGCAGCCGGGCGACGTGTACGCGACGTACGCGGATGTGGCGGACCTCGAGCGCGACACCGGCTTCTCCCCCTCGACCCCCATCGAGACCGGGCTCGCCCGGTTCGTGGAGTGGTTCACCGGGTACTACCAGGACGTGGCATGCACGGCGTGAACGACGCGGGACCGCTCCTCGTCACCGGGGGCGCGGGATTCATCGGCTCGGCGGTGGTGCGGCGGCTCCTGCGCGAGGGGCGCCGCGTGGTGAACGTGGACGCGCTCACCTACGCGGGGAACCTGGAGTCGATTCCCAACTGGGCGAGCGACCCGAACCACCTGTTCGCGCACGTGGACATCTGCGACGGCGCGGCGCTGCGTGAGCTGTTCGCGGTGCATCGTCCCGTGGGGGTGATCCACCTGGCGGCGGAGTCGCACGTGGACCGGTCGATCGACGGGCCGGGCCCCTTCGTGCGCACGAACGTGGAGGGGACCGCCACCCTGCTCGACGAGGTGCGGCGCCACTGGCAGTCGCTTCCCGCGGCGCGGGCGGAGCGCTTCCGCTTCCTCCACATCTCCACCGACGAGGTGTTCGGGTCGCTCGGCGCGGAGGGAAGCTTCACGGAGGAGACCCCCTATCGCCCGAACTCGCCGTACGCGGCGAGCAAGGCCGCGTCGGACCACCTGGTGCGCGCCTGGCACCACACGTACGGGCTGCCGGTGGTGACGACGAACTGCTCGAACAACTACGGCCCCTACCAGTTCCCCGAGAAGCTGATCCCCCTCTGCATCCTCAACGGGCTGGAGGGGAAGCCGCTGCCCGTGTACGGCGACGGGCGGAACGTGCGCGACTGGCTGCACGTGGAGGACCATGCCGACGCCCTGCTCACCGTGCTCGCGCGCGGGCGCGTGGGGGAGACCTACAACGTGGGGGGGCACAACGAGCAGGAGAACCTCGCGGTGGTGCGGGGGATCTGCGACGCGCTCGACGCGGTGGCGCCCCTGCCCGGCGGCGTGCCGCACGCGTCGCTCATCACCTTCGTGAAGGATCGCCCGGGGCACGACCGCCGCTACGCGATCGACGCCTCGAAGATCCAGCGCGAGCTGGGCTGGGCGCCGGCGCACACCTTCGCGTCGGGACTCCGGGAGACGGTCACCTGGTACGTGCAGCATCGCAGCTGGTGGGAACGGGTGCGCTCCGGCGCCTATCGCGGCGAGCGGCTGGGGCTCGGGGTGGTGGCGTGAAGGGGATCATCCTCGCGGGCGGCTCGGGAACCCGGCTCTACCCGGCCACGAAGGTGATGAGCAAGCAGCTCCTGCCCGTGTACGACAAGCCGCTGATCTACTATCCCCTCACCACGCTCATGCTGGCGGGGATCCGCGAGATCCTGCTCATCTCCACCCCCACCGACCTGCCGCGCTTCCGCGAGCTGCTCGGTGACGGGGCGCAGTGGGGGCTGTCCCTGTCGTACGCGGAGCAGCCCTCGCCCGACGGGCTCGCGCAGGCGTTCGTGATCGGCCGGGCGTTCGTGGGGCGCGACCCGGTGGCGCTCATCCTCGGCGACAACATCTTCTACGGGCAGGGGCTGGGCGACATCGTGCGCCGCGCCGCCGCGCGCACCGAGGGCGCGACGGTCTTCGGCTACCGCGTGCAGGACCCCGAGCGGTACGGGGTGGCGGAGCTCGGACCCGACGGGACGGTGATCGGGATCGAGGAGAAGCCGGCGCACCCCAGGTCGCACTACGCGATCACGGGGCTCTACTTCTACGACAACGCGGTGCTCGACATCGCGAGCGCCCTGGAGCCCTCGGCGCGCGGGGAGTACGAGATCACCGACGTGAACGCGGCGTACCTGCGCCGCGGCGCGCTGCGCATGGAGCTGCTCGGCCGCGGCATGGCCTGGCTCGACACGGGGACGCACGACTCGCTGCTCGAGGCGAGCACCTTCGTGAACATGATCGAGCGGCGGCAGGGGCTGCGCATCGCGGTGCCGGAGGAGGTGGCCTGGCGCCTCGGCTTCATCGACGCCGCGCAGGTGGAGCGGATCGCGGCGAGCTACGGCAAGAGCAGCTACGCGACCTACCTGCGCAACGTGGTCGCCATGAAGGGGCGGCCGTGACGGCGGTGGCGCCCCCGCCCGGAATCGTGCACGCGCCACCGGCCGGCGGCGCGGACGACGCGCTGCGCCGCGCGGAGCTGCAGGCGCTCGCCTTCGCCCCCGCGCCCGGCCCGGGGCGCGCCGACCTGGCCGCCGCCCCCCCGGTGCGCGGGACCCGCCCCCTGCGCGTGCGCGTGCATCGCAACCACGGCTTCGAGCTCGCGGTGCCGCCGCTGGAGTGGTTCCTCGGCTACGCCGGCTACGCGCCGGAGGCCTGGATCGGGGGGTACGACGACAGCCTCGCCTTCGGCGAGCTGGCGGGCGAGGCGGACGTGGAGGTGGTCTGGGTGGATCCCGCGCGCTACGCGTCGCGGCTGGCGCCCGCCGAGGTGTCGGCGCTGGTGGGCGCGCGCGTGGCCGCGCTGCGCGAGCGCTCGGCCGCGCCGATCCTGGTGCCGGTGCTCGATGACCCCGCGTGGGACCTCCCCGCGCTCGAGGGCGCGATCGGCCGCGTCGCCGGGGCCCATCCGCTCCCGCTCGCGGCGCTGCAGCAGGCGCTCGGCCCGCGATTCCTCGACCCGCGCGCGGCCGCGCTCACCGGGACGCGCCTCTCCGGCCCCGCGCTGGTGCAGGTGGCCCGGCTGCTCGCCTTCCGCTGGATCCCGGCGAGCGTCACGGCGGGGATCAAGGCGATCGCGCTCGACCTCGACCAGACGCTGTACCGCGGCGTGCTGGGCGAGGACGGGGTGCAGGGCGTGGAGCTCACGCCGGCGCACGCCGCGCTCCAGCGTGACCTGGTGGCGTTGCAGGAGCGCGGGATCCTGCTCGCGGTGGCCTCCCGGAACGAGGCGGAGGACGCGCGCGCGCTCCTCGCCACGCGCGAGGACTTTCCCCTCCGCGCCGCACACCTCTCGGCGAGCGCGGTGAGCTGGGGGCCGAAGGCGCAGGGGCTCGCCGAGGTGGCGCGGCAGCTCCGCATCGCCCCCGACGCGATCCTGTTCGTGGACGACAATCCCGGCGAGCTGGCCGCGGTGGCGAGCGAGCTGCCCGGGATCCGCACCCTGTACGCGTCGGCCGACGCGGAGGCGACGCGTCGCGCCCTCGCGCTCTGGCCGGGGCTCTTCCGCTGGGCGGTGGACGAGACCGACCGGCTGCGCAGCGCGGACCTGCGCGCGAGCGAGGAGCGCGCGGCGCTCGCGGCGCGGGCGGCGGATCCCGGCGACTACCTGCGCGCCCTCGGGGCGGCGCTCACCTTCGCGGTGAACCCCGCGCGCGACGCGCGCCGGCTCTACGAGATGAGCCACAAGACGAACCAGTTCAACCTCGCGCTCGCGCGGCTGCCGGAGGCGGAGGTGGCGCGCCGCGTGGCGGGGCGCGAGGGGGGCGCCGTGTCGGTGCGGCTGCGCGACCGGCTCTCCGACAGCGGGGTGGTGGCGAGCGTCCTCGCGCGGCGCGACCACGACGGCGGCGGCGAGGTGCTGGTGGTGGACGAGCTGTGCATCAGCTGCCGCGCCCTGGGGCGGCAGCTGGAGGACCTCATGGTGGGCGGGGCGGTGCGGCTCCTCCTGGGGCAGCATCCTGCACGCCGCGTGCGCTTCGTCCATGCGACGGGGCCGCGCAATGCGCCGGCGCGCGAGTGGCTCGCGCGCTTCGCGGGCGTGGCGGCGCTCGGGGCGGAGGGCGCGCTGGAGCTGCCGGCGGAGCGCTTCGCCGGCTACGGCCCGGATGGCGGCCATCCCGTGACGATCGAGGTGGCGCATGGCTGACGCCGCGATCGACGCCGCGGTCCGCGCGGTGGTGGGCGCCGTGCTGCACCGCGAGGTGGGTGCGGGGGAGCCGGTGAGCCGCGACACCGAGTCGGCGTGGGACTCGCTCCGCCACATGGAGATCCTCTTCGCGGTGGAGGACCGGCTCGACGTCCGCTTCGACGAGGCGGAGCTGGGCGCGCTGCGCTCGGTGGACGACATCGTCCGCGCGGTGGAGCGTCACCGTGCGGCATGAGCTGCGGGTCGAGGGCGCCTTCGTGCGCCTGCGCCCGATCCGGGTGGAGGACGCCCCCTTCGTGGCCGAGCTGCGCGGGGCGCCGGAGCGCGCGAAGCACCTGCACCGCGGCGACACCTCCGTGGAGGCGCAGGAACGCTGGCTCCGCGCCTACGAGGACCGGGCCGGGGACTACTACTTCGTGATCGAGCGGGTGGCCGACGCCGGGCCCGAGGGGCTGGTGGGGATCTACGACGTGACCGATCGCGAGGCGGAGTGGGGGCGGTGGATCCTGCGTCCCGGCTCGCTGGCGGCGGCGGAATCGGCGCTGCTCACCTACCGGTGCGCCTTCGAGGGGCTGGGGCTCCCCGAGCTGTACTGCCGCACCCTGGCGCGGAACGCGTCGGTGGTGTCGTTCCACGACAGCGCGGGTGCGCGGCGGGCAGGGGTGCTCCCCGCGCACTTCGAGATCGACGGGGAGCGGCTGGACGCGGTGGAGCACCGGGTGGGGGCAGGGGAATGGCCCGGGGTGCGGGAGCGGCTCGGGCGGATCGCCGAGGCGGTGGCGATGCGCGCGCGGCGCGCGGAGCGCGTGGAACGCGCGGGCACGCCGTGATCCCGCCCCTGCCGTGGCTCCCGGAGGGGGCGCGGCTCCCGCCGATGCGCTTCCACCACGTGGGAGTCGCCTGCCGCGACCTCGACGCGGAGGAGGCGCGCCTCGCCCCCCTGGGCTATGCCCGGGAAGGGGAGGATTTCGCGGACCCGATCCAGGGGGTGCGGGGCCGCTTCCTGGGGGGGCAGCAGCCCCGCCTGGAGCTGCTGGCGGAGGACGGCACGACGGGGGTGCTCGCCCCCTGGCTGCAGTCGAACGTTAAGTTGTACCACCTCGCGTACGAGGTGGCCGACCTCGATGCCGCCCTCACGGCCGCCACGGGGCGGGCGGCGCGCGGCCGCACGGTGGTGACGCCGGTGCCCGCGGTGGCGTTCGGGATGCGGCGCATCGCCTTCGTCCTGTTCCCGACCATGCTGCTCGTGGAATTCATCGAACGACCGGAGCCGAGTCCCGATGCCTGAGACCTCAGAGATCGCGCACCTGGAGCGCATCGCCTCGAACTCGCTGTACGCCGCGGGGGCGAACAGCGCCACCGTGCGCTATTCGTTCGAGATCTTCCAGCGGTTCATGCGCGGCACCACGCTGCTGGAGCTGGGGCCCGCCGAAGGGGTGATGACGGACCTGCTCGCGACGCTGCCCTTCGAGCTCACCCTGGTGGACGGCGCGTCGCAGTTCTGCGAGGACCTCAAGCGGCGGCACCCGCGCGCGACCGTGGTGCACGCGCTGTTCGAGGAGTTCACGACGGAGCAGCGGTTCGACAACATCGTGCTGGGGCACGTGCTCGAGCACGTGAACGACCCGGTGGACATCCTGCGCCGCTGCCGCCAGTGGCTCGCGCCGGGTGGCCGGGTGCTCGCCGCGGTGCCCAACGCGCGCTCCCTGCACCGGCAGGCGGCGGTGATCATGGGGATGCTGGCCATCGAGGACGAGATGAACGCGATGGACCGGCACCATGGCCACCGGCGCGTGTTCAACCCCGAGACGTACCGGGCGGCCTTCACCCAGGCCGGGCTCACCATCGAGCAGTTCGGCGGCTACTGGCTCAAGCCCCTCGCCAACAGGCAGATCGAGGAGTGGTTCACTCCCGAGATGCTGCACGCCTTCATGAAGCTCGGAGAGCGCTACCCCGACATCGCCGGGGAGCTCTACGTCGTCGCCACTTGATCGGCCCCGCTACGACACCGGCACCCCCGTCACCCACCCCGACCGTTCCCGCGCCCTCCCCCGCTCCCGCGGAGGCGGCGCGCCAGGCCGCCGCAGGACTCGGGCTGCCGCAGGTCTTCCGCGCGATCCTCGCCACCAGCGGCGCCAAGGTCTACACGCTGGCCGCGGGGATCGTGTCGCTGGCGCTCACCGCGCGCTGGCTCGGCCCCGAGGGGCGGGGACAGGTGGCGGCGGTGGCCACCTGGGCCGCGATGGTCTTCAGCTTCGGCTACCTGAGCCTGGGGCAGGTGGCGCTGCATCGCGCGGCGTCGGAGCCGGGGGAGGGATGGGTGGCGGAGGTGGCGGGCAACCTCGCCTTCGCCGCGGTGGTGGTGACGGTGCTGGGCTGGAGCGTGGTGGCGGTGGCCTACGCCGTCACCGGGGGCACGCTGTTCGGGGGCCTGCCCGTGCCGGTGATGGTGCTCGGCTTCCTCGCCCTCCCCTTCCTCGTGTGGGAGCAGTACGGCAGCTCGCTGCTCATGGCGCTGGGCGCCCTGCCCACCTACAACAAGGCGGTGGTGGTCGGGCGCACGCTGGGGCTCGCGATCCTGGTGATCACGGTGCCGCTGCTCGGGTGGGGGGTGAAGGGAGCGCTCGTGGCCGCGGCGCTCACGCAGGCCACCGTCGCCCTGGGGGGCGTGCGGCGCATCCTCCGCGCCTCGGGACGCGCGCTGACCGTGGACCTGCGCGGGCTGCGCGGCCTAGTCACCGGGGGAGCGAAGCTGCACCTGAACGCGATCGGCAGCTTCCTCTTCATGAACGCCGACATCCTCATGCTCCAGTACTACCGCGGCGCGACGGAGACGGGCTATTACCAGCTCGCGGTGCAGCTCGGGACGATCCTGCTCATGCCGGCGCAGGCGGCGTCCATGGTGCTCTTCTCGCGCGTGGCGGAGTCGGGGCCCGACGGGGCGTGGGCGGTGTCGCGCCGGGTGCTGGCGTGGATGACGGGGCTGATGGTGGCGGGCGCGGCGCTGGCGGCGCTGCTCGCCCCCTGGGCCATCCCGCTGGTGGCGGGACGCGCCTTCACGCCCTCGGTGCTCCCCTTCCAGGTGCTGCTGCTCTCCGTGATCGGGATGACCTTCTCCACCGTGATGGCGCCGCAGTGGATCGGGCGGGGACTCTTCTGGCAGGTGTCGGGGCTCACCCTGTTCGCCGGGCTCCTGAACGTGGGCATCAACGTGTGGGCGATCCCGCGCTGGGGGATGCTCGGCGCCACCTGGGCCACGGTGCTCTCGTACGCGGTGGCGCTCGCGGCGAACCTGGGGCTCGCGCTGCGCATCGAGCGCAAGGGGGCGTGGCGTGCTGCCTAGGGTGTCGGTCGCGGTGATCACCTACAACCAGGCCGCCTTCATCGGCGAGTGCCTGGCGTCGGTCCTCGCGCAGGACTACCCCGAGCTCGAGGTGGTCGTCGCCGACGACGGCTCCACCGACGGCACGCGCGGCGTGGTCGAGGAGGTGGCGCGCGGTGACGCGCGGGTGAAGCTGCTCACCGGCCCGAACCTGGGCATTACGGGAAACGCGAACCGCGGGCTGCACGCCACCACCGGGGAGCTGGTGGTGATCATCGCCGGCGACGACGCGATGCTGCCCGGTCGGCTGGCGCGGCAGGCGAGCGCGCTGATGGCCCGCCCCGGCCACGTGGCGGCGGTGGTCGCGACCGACGTGTTCGACTCGGACACCGGGGTGACCGTGCGCGTGCACGAGGTGGCGCCGCGGGGGGGGACGCGCGACGTCACGGCCTGCGAGCTGGTGGCGGGGGGGAATCGCCTCGCGCCCGGCTCGAGCTGGATGTGCCGGCGCTCGGCGATCCCCGGCGAGGGGTTCGACTGGCGGCTCCCGGTCGCGTCGGATGCGCTCTTCTTCGCGGACGTGGCGTCGCACGGGAAGATCGTGGCCATCGGCGAGGTGCTGAGCCGGTACCGGGTGCACCTCCAGCAGGCGACGAAGAGCGGGTTCGGCCCCGACGTGCACCTGTACTTCGCCATGGTGGAGTCGCGCTACCCGCGGCTGGCGCCGTGCGTGCGCCGGGGGCGCGCGACGCTGCTGTACGAGGAGGGGACGCAGGCGGTGATCGCCGGCGACCTGGCCACGGCGCGCGCGCGCTTCCGCGCGAGCTTCGCGCACCGGCGCGGGGCGCGGAGCGCGGCCTGGCGCACGCTCC
>DASWVQ010000384.1:0-3392 GCA_036401195.1 Gemmatimonadaceae bacterium | reverse complement strand
CCGCCCGGGCACGTCCCTGCTCGCGGACGCCGCGGCGCTGCGCGCCCGCGCGGCGGTCCTCAGGCGCGAGCTGTCGCGGCTGCGTGACGGGGGCGCGCTCCCCCTCGCCTTCGGCGCGCACTTCGCCGACGTCGCCGCGCGCGGCGGCTTCTCCATCATCGTGGGCAATCCCCCCTGGGTGCGCCTGCACCGCATCCCGGCCGACGATCGCGCGCGCTGGCGGCGGGAGTTCCGCGTCTTCCGTCATCCCGCGTGGGAGGCGGGGGCCGCGGCCGCCGGTGCCGCCCTCGGCTTCGCCGGCCAGGTGGACCTCGCCGCCCTCTTCACCGAGCGCGCCGTGCGACTCCTTCGTCCCGGCGGCGCGCTCGCCCTCCTGCTGCCGGTGAAGCTCTGGCAATCGCTCGCCGGCGGCGGCGTGCGCCGGCTCCTCCTCTCCGACACGCGACTCCTCGCCCTCGAGGACTGCGCGGCCGACGCCGGCGCCTTCGATGCCGCGGTGTACCCCTCGATCGTGGTCGCGTCCAAGTCGGACGCCGGCACCGCCCCCGCCGACGAAATCGCGGGCGCGGTGACCGGTCCCCGCCGCACCATCGCCTGGCGCACGCCGGCGAACGCCCTCCCCCTCGACGGCACGCCGGGAGCCCCATGGCTCATCCTTCCCCCGCCGGTGCGTCGCGCCTTCGACCGCATGGCCGCCGGCGCCACCCGCCTCGCCGATTCCCCCTTCGGCCGCCCACTGCTCGGCGCGAAGTGCGGCTGCAACGAGGCCTTCCTCGTCGAGCTGCTCGACGCGAGCGACACCGAGGCGCGCGTGCGCGGCGTGGACGGCCACGAGGCGCGCGTGGAGCGCACGTTGCTGCGCCCCGTCCTGCGTGGCGAGCAGCTCCGGGGCTGGACGCCGCACGCGGGGCACTGGATCCTCTGGACGCACGGCGACGATGGGGCCCCGCTCGCGCAGCTCCCACCGCTGGCGACGCGGTGGTTCTCCCGCTGGCGCCGCCGCCTCACCGACCGCGCCGACCTGCACGGCGCGCGGCGCTGGTGGTCGGTCTTCCGCGTGGAGGGCGCGGCGGGCGATCGCGCGCGCGTGGTGTGGCCCGACCTCTCGCGACGCCCCTCCGCGGTGGTGCTGGCCGCCGGGGACTCGACCGTCCCTCTCAACTCGTGCTACGTGGCGCGCGCCCCCGGCGACGACGACGCCGCGGCGCTCGCCGCGCTGCTGCACGCGCCGCCCGTCGCCGCGTGGCTCCGCGCCTTCGCCGAGCCCGCGCGCGGCGGCTACCGGCGCCACCTCGCATGGACGATGGCACTCCTCCCCCTCCCTTCTCCATGGAGTCGCGCCCGCGATTGCCTCGCCCACGCGGGGCGCGCCGCCGCCCAGGGCGATGCCATCGCCGACGACGAGCTCTCCGCGCTCGTGGCCGACGCGTACCGCATCCCGCGCGCGGAGCTCGAGCCCCTCATCGCGTGGGGCGCGTGAGCTCCCGGTCCGTACCCCTCCCCCCGCCGGTGCGCTCCCCGGGATCGACCGCCGGTGGGCCGGTGCTCGTGCGCCCGGCCGCCGAGGTGCGTGCCCTCGTCGCGCACCGCCTCCTGGGCTCGCACCACGACCCACCCGCGCTCGGCGACGTGCGGCTCATGCCCCACCAGTGGGACGGGGTGCTCCGGCTCGACGGCATGCTCACCGCCGCGGGCGGCGCCCTGCTCGCGGACGACGCGGGGTTGGGAAAGACCTACGTCGCCCTCGCCATCGCCGCGCGCCGCGGCGGCGCGCTGGTGATCGCCCCCGCGTCGCTCCGCGCGATGTGGGAGGGCGCCGCCGCGCGCGCGCGCGTGACGGTGCGCATCGCCAGCATCGAGTCGCTCGGTCGCGGTGCGGACCCCGGCGGGAGCGAGCCGCTGGTGATCGTGGACGAGGCGCACCACGCACGCAACCGCGCCACGCGTCGCTGGCGGCAGCTTGCGCTGCGCTGCGCGACGACCCCCGTGCTCCTCCTCTCCGCCACCCCCCTGCACAACCGGCGGAAGGAAGTCGCCGCGCAGCTCGCGCTCTTCCTCGGCGAGCGTGCCTTCGCGCTCGGGCCGGAGGAGCTCGCGCGGCACGTCCTCCGCCGCACGCGAAGCGCGGTGCGGCTCGATCATCCGCTGCCGGCGCTCGACGGTCCCCACTGGATCACCCTCGCGGGGGACGACGACGCCCTCCTCGACCGGATCCTCGCCCTCCCCGCGCCCCTGCCCCCCGCCGACGGCGGCCGGGCGGGCGCCCTGCTCCAGTGGACCCTCGTGCGGCAATGGAGCTCGAGCCGCGCCGCCTTCCTCGGCGCCCTCCGCAGGCGCCTCGCGCAGGGGGTGGCCATGCGCGAGTCGCTGGAGCGCGGGGTGCTCCCCACGCGTGGTGATCTCGCCGCGTGGGAGTGCGCCGATGGCGCGATGCAGCTCGCCTTTCCCGAGCTGCTCGCGCGGGGCGAACCGCCGGCCTCCGATGCGGCGGCGATGCTGCCGGCGGTCGTCGCGCACGAGGAGGCCGTGGCGGCGTTGCTGCACGATGCGTCGCGCGCTCCCGACCCCGATCGCGCGCGCGCCGACGCCCTCGTCGCCCTGCGCGCGCGGCATCCGGGCGCCCGCATCATCGCCTTCGCCGAGCGCGCCGCGACGGTCGAACGACTCTGGCAGCTGCTGCGCCACCTGCCCGGCGTGGCGATGCTCACGTCGCGCGGGGGCGAGGTCGCGGGTGGCGCCATCCCCCGGCGCGAGCTGCTCGCGCGGGTCGCGAGCGTCGCCGCCGCCAGCGGATCCGGCACCGGCACGCGAGCAACACAGGCGCGCGTGGCGCAGGAGGTGACGCTCCTCCTCACCACCGACCTGCTCAGCGAGGGCGCCAACCTGCAGGAGGCGTCGGTCGTCGTGCACCTCGACCTTCCCTGGAGCCCCGCGCGCATGGAGCAGCGCGTCGGCCGGGTGCGACGCATCGGCTCCCCGCACCTCGTGGTGACCAGCTACGCGATCCGTCCACCCGCGTCGACGGAGCGGCTGCTCCAGGTGGAGCGCCGGCTGCGCGAGAAGCTGCGCGCCGCGGGGCGCGCCATCGGGGTCGCGGGGGCGATCCTCCCCGGCCCGGTCGCGTTGGAGGCGCCGAGCGCCCCCGAGCGGTGGGCGAGCGTGCTGGAGCGCCTCGCCTGCTGGCGCGCCGCCGGGCATCACCCCTCGGTCGATGCAGGAGGTTCACCCCCGCAACCCGCCATCCTCGCGGCCTGCGTCGCCGCCCCTCACGGGGGTGGCGTCGCGCTGCTCGAGCGCGCCGGCCAGCTCCCGCGGCTCCTCGCCGTCGACGCGAGCGGTCACGCGAGCGACACCGCCGCCTCGCTCGAGGCCGCGCTCATCGCCGCCGGCGG
>DASWVQ010000383.1:0-6404 GCA_036401195.1 Gemmatimonadaceae bacterium | reverse complement strand
TGGTTCGTCAGCGGCTTCGTCGGCACCACGGCGATCTTGCCCGGGCGCCCGCGCCGATGATAGTCGAGTGCTTCTTCGCGTTTGGTGGCCATAGGGTCCCGGAAAGCTAGGGGGTCCGGGGCCCGGCTGTCACCTGAAGAGGCGCGGAAGCTCCTGGACCAGGGTCCATCCCCCCATGACGCTCATCAGGATTACCACCACAGCCCCGGCCAGGGCGAGCGCGCGCGGGTGCCGGTAGCTCCCCACGATGGCGGGGCGACGTGCCGCCACCAGCATCACCCCGAGCGCCACGGGGAGGATGAGCCCATTCAGCGCGCCGGCGAGCACCAGCACCTTCACCGGCCGCCCCACGAGCGCGAACACGAGCGTGGACACCAGGATGAAGGCCACCACCGCGTGCCGCCACCCGCGGTCGATCACGGGATGCAGCGCGCGCAGGAACGACACCGACGTGTACGCCGAGCCCACCACGGAGGTGATCGCCGCCGACCACATCACCACGCCGAAGAGGCGGAGCCCCGTCGCTCCCGCCGCCACCTGGAAGACCGACGCAGGCGGGTTCGCCGGGTCGAGCACCGCGCCGCGCGTCACCACCCCGAGGGCGGCGAGGAAGAGGAGCACGCGCATCACCGACGCCACGACCACCCCGCGCGTCGCGGCGCGGGTCGCGTCGCCCACGGCGGCCGGTCCCGTGATCCCCGCGTCGAGGAGCCGGTGCGCCCCGGCGAAGGTGATGTAGCCCCCCACCGTGCCGCCCACGATCGTCACGATCGCGAGCAGCCCCACCTGCTCGGGCACGACGGTGCGCAGCGCCGCCTCCGCGAGCGGGGGGCGCGACGCGAACGCCACCCAGGTGACGAGGAGGATCATCGCCCCGCCCAGCATCTGCGCGAAGCGGTCCATCGCGCGCCCCGCCTCGCGCACCACGAAGAGGGCGATGGCGAGCGCCGCGCTCAGGCAGGCGCCCGCGAGCACCGGCATCCCCACCGCGGCCTGCAGCCCCAGCCCCGCCCCCGCCACGTTGCCGATGTTGAAGGCGAGCCCGCCCAGCGCCACGAGCGCGGCCAGGACCATCCCGAGCCCGGGAGCCACGCCGTCCGCGATCGCGGGGGCGCGCCGGCTCGACGCCGCCACCACCCGCCACACCGACACCTGCGCCACGAGGTCCACCAGCACCGAGCAGAGGATCGCGAAGCCGAAGCTCGGCCCGAGCTGCTGGGTGAAGACGACGGTCTGGGTGAGGAAGCCGGGCCCGATCGCCGATGTCGCCATGAGGAAGGCGGCGCCGAGGAGGACGCTGGCACGCGACCGCGCGGCCGGGGGGAGGGGGGTGCGCGGGGACGCGCCCCGCCGGCGTGCCTGCCCCGCGCCGGCCGTCACTCGCGGGCCCCGGCTGCGCGGTGAGTGCCCACGGTGAGCACCCCCTCCACGAGCAGGCGGTGGCCGGAGGCCGCGTCGCTCCCCCCGTCGCGATGCTCCCACGCCGCGCGGAGCTGGGCCGGCAGCGCCCGCGACCCGCCCCACTCCACCCCGGCGCCCTGCACCTGCCGCTGCGTGCCGCGCAGCGCGGGGTCCTGGAGCGACTCGGCGCGCGCGACCAGGGCCAGGGCGCGCCAGGCGGTGAGTCGCGCCGTGCCGTAGCCGCCCGAGAAGGTTCCCGTGGGCCCCAGGTAGAACGGCCCGCCGTTGACCACGTCGGCGGGGATCCGCCCGCTCACCGACTCGAGGCTCTCGTTGAGCTGCGCGAGCACCTCGCCCTGGAGCTCGAGCCGGCCGGTGAGCCCGCGCCAGCGCGCGCCCCCCGTCACCACGCTCTGCCGCGCGAGCACCGCGTTGACGCGAATGCTCCCCTGCGGCGCGGAGGCGGTGAGCGGCTGTGCGACGCGCGAGGTGGCGCCCCCGGCGGAGAGCGCGAGCCCGCGGAGGAGGGGCGCGAGGCGGCCCGCGTCGAGCTCCGCCCGCGCGGCGAAGCCCAGGCCGGAGAAGAGCCGGTTGGCGCGCTCGATGGTGCGCGTCCCCGCCGGGGGATCGGTGAAGCGGTCCACCGCGGCGAGGTGCAGGGCGAGCGGCCCCACCGCGCCGGCGAGTGCCGCCCCCGACCCGGCAAGCAGCTCGGGCGCCACGAACCGGCGCACCGCCATCGGGCGCTCGACGAGCGGGTTCTCGTGGCGGTGGTCGCGCCAGGCGTCGCCGAGCGGAACCAGCAGCCGCCCCGCGCGCAGCTGGAGCCCCCGCGGGAGTGTCGCGACCGCTTGCCCCTCGTCGAGGGCGACGTCGCCCCCCTCGAGCACCGACGCGGTGACGCGGATTGCCAGGCGGGGGGAGAGCCGCCCCGTCGCGCCCAGCTCCAGGGCGCGCAGGGCGAAGCGGGCGCTGTCGGGGCGGGTGGGGCCGCCCGCGGAAAGGTCGCCCAGCGCGTCGACCACGATCCCCCAATGGATCGGCGGGACCCCTACCGGGGTAGGCTCCTGCGCGACCCCCGTGGCGGGAAGGACGGTGAGGGCGCAGGGGAGCGCCCACAGGAGGCGGAGGGGAGTGGCGCAGCGGCGGGGGTCGGCCATGCGTAAACATCGAGCCGGACCGTGGGCGCCGCAACGTCGCCTCGTCCGGCCCTGGGGAGGGTTCGCCCTCCCGCGAGTCTTCACGTTACCTTCGGTACATGCCAGCTCGATTCAGGCTCTGGGAACGGTGGTGGGCGGTCGCGTGGGCGGTGCTGCAGTTCGCACTGCCCGCTGGCGCGACCTACGCCGATGCCCGGATCGAGCGCTCGAGCACCCCGCCCGCGTCGCACGTGGAGTCGGGCACGACCGCCGACTGCCCGCAGGTGCACTCGGCCGATTGCGGGGTGTGCCAGCTCCTGTCGCACCAGCACGCGACGGCGCCCGCCGCGAGTGCTCTCCCGGCCGCCGCGACCCGGATCGGCGTGGCCGCGGCCACCCCGCTCGCCGATCCCGGCGACGCCCTCCGCTTCGACGCCCCCGCGCGGGCTCCACCGCGCGCGTGAGCTCCGGCTGCGCGAGTCCCCCCGCAGCCCCGCCGGCCCCCTCCTGACCTGAGGCCGGTCGCAGTCCAGGCAGTGCCCGCGCCCGCTCGGGGCGCGTTCGCGCTCACCTACACACTCACGACATGCGCATTCCCATTCTGGCAGCCGCCGGGCTGCTGTTGTGCGCGCAGGTTGCCGCGGCCCAGCAGCCGGACTCGGCGGCCCGCTCGCGGCAACGTGCCGATTCCATCGCGAAGGCGGTGGCCGACTCGATCGCCCTGATGAAGGAGCTGGGCGCCGCCGTGGCGCCTCCGCAGGCGGCGACGCCGGCGCCCGCCACCGGGCAGCCCGGCCCCTCCAATCCGCGTCTCCTCCCCGACGTGAGCGCGGTGGGCGACCTGGTCGGCGACCTCTCGCCGAAGGGGAGCACGCAGGAAGACGCGACCCGCTTCGGCGTGCGCGAGGTGGAGCTCGCGGTGCAGGCGGTGGTCGACCCGTACTTCCGCGGCGACGTGTTCCTCGGCATCAGCGACGCCGAGGGGCTCTCCATCGAGCAGGCCTACCTCACCACCACGAGCCTCCCCTACCAGCTCGAGGCGCGGCTCGGCCGCTTCCTGATGCCCTTCGGGAAGCAGAACCTCACCCATCGCCACGACCTGCACACCATCGAGTATCCCTGGGTGATCCAGCGGCTGCTCGGTCCCGAGGGGCTCAAGGGGACGGGGGTGCAGGGGAGCCGCGTCTTCTCCCCGTTCGGCTTCTACCAGGAGCTGCAGGTCACCGCGGTGGACCGCCTCGGGGAGCGGGTTGACTCGCTCGCCCCCTCGGAGGCCGCGAATCATTCGCTCGGCGGCCTGGGATACTCGGCACGGCTCCGCAACTACGTGGACCTGAGCCAGGCGTCGAACGTGGAGCTGTCGTTCTCCGCGATGACGGGGAAGCGGGAGCAGCCGCTCGCGCTGAGCTTCCGGCCGGGCAGTGGCGACTTCGACGTCAACGCGGTGAATGCGCGGCAGTCGACCGTGGCCGCCGACTTCACCTTCCGCTGGCGCCCGCTCCAGGAGGGGCTCTACAAGTCGTTCATCCTCCAGTCGGAGGTGATGCGGCAGGTGAACGAGCGCGATCCCGGCATCCCGGGCAACGCGCTGCCCTGCCCGGTCGGCGGCTGCTACGCGGGGCCGGGTCGCGACTACACCGGGGCGTACGTCTTCGCCCGCTGGCAAACGTCGCGGCGCGCCTTCATCGGCGCGCGGGGCGACTGGCTCCAGGATCCCGAGGCCGGCGGCGACGCGCTGCGCGCCGGCTCCCTTTACCTCGAATTCTTCCCCAGCGAGTTCTCCAAGCTCGTGGCGGGGTATGAAGCCTTCAAGCCGGCCGGCACCGCGGTGACGCACCGGCTCCTCGTGCAGGCCATGTTCTCGCTCGGCCCGCACAAGCCGCATCCGTTCTGATCATCGAATCCCCACTGGAGTCATACATGTCCCGACGCATCATTCCCGTCCTCCTCGCCGTGCTCGTGGCGCTCGCGCCGCGCGCGGCGGAGGCGCAGCTCAAGGTGGTCACCAGCACCACCGACCTGTACGACATCGCGAAGGCGGTGGGCGGCAAGCGGATCACCGCCACGCACATCGGCGAGGGCTACCAGGACCCGCATTTCATCGAGGCGAAGCCCAGCTTCGTGCTCCAGCTGCGCAACGCCGACGTGTGGGCGTTCGTGGGGCTCGACCTCGAGGTGGGGTGGATGTCCCTCCTGCTCGACGGCGCGCGCAACCCGAAGATCCGCCCCGGCGGCTCCGGCTACGTGGACGCGTCCACCGCGATCCCGGTGCTCGACCGCCCGCGGGGCGAGGTGGACCGCAGCATGGGCGACGTGCACGCCGCGGGGAACCCGCACTACTGGCTCGACCCCGAGAACGGCCGCCGCATCGCGCGGCTCTTCCAGGCGAAGTTCGCGCAGCTCGACCCCGCCGGCGCCGCGACCTACGCCGCGAACGAGAAGGCCTTCGAGGCGAAGCTCAACGCCGCCGAGCAGGCGTGGCAGGCCGACCTGGCGACCATCCGCGGCAAGCCGGTGGTCGCCTGGCACACGAGCTGGCGCTATTTCGCCGAGTACAACAAGATGAACATCGTGGCCTTCATGGAGCCGAAGCCCGGGGTGCCCCCGAGCCCCTCGCACCTGTACGAGGTGATCCAGACGGTGAAGCGCACCGGCGCGAAGGCGATCGTGATGGAACCCTTCTACGAGCGCAAGATGGCCGACCTCGTGGCGAAGCAGACCGGGATCAAGGTGCTCGTGCTGCCCCCCTCGGTGGGCGGGATCCCCGGCGCGGTGCCCGACTACATCGCGCTGATGAAGTACGACATCGCGAAGCTCGCGGACGCGGTGCGATGACGAACGGCCCGCTGATCACCTTCGACCACGCGACGCTCGGCTACGGGCGTCGCGTGGTGCTGTCCGACATCACCTTCGACATCCCCGCCGGCGACTTCCTCGGGCTGGTGGGGCCGAACGGGGCGGGGAAGACCACCATGCTCCGCGCGATCCTCGGCTCGCTCGCGCCGCAGGCGGGGACGGTCGCCAAGGCGCCGGGCCTGCGCTTCGGCTACGTGCCGCAGCGCGACTCGGTGGACTACAACTTCCCGCTGAAGGTGATCGACGTGGTCCTCATGGGCCGCTACGACCGGATCGGGCTGGTACGCCGTCCCTCGGCGCGCGACCGGGAGCTCGCCTTCGCCGCGCTGGAGCACGTCGGCATCCGTGACCTCGCCGAGCGCCCCCTCGGCGCGCTGTCCGGGGGACAGAAGCAGCGGGCGCTGATCGCCCGGGCGCTCGTGGGGGAGCCGAACGTGCTGATCCTCGACGAGCCCACCACCGGGATGGACCTGGTGTCGTCCACGCAGATCCTCGGCCTCGTGCGCGAGCTGCACGACAGCGACAACCTCACGGTGCTGATGGTGAGCCACGCCCTCAACGAGGTGGCGAACTACGTGGAGCGGATCGCGCTGGTGGTGGAGCGCGGCTTCCGCATCGGGACGGTGGCGGAGATCATGACGGAGGAGACGCTCACGCAGATGTACGGCATCCCGGTGGACGTGGACGAGATGCACGGGCACCGCATCGTGGTGGCGCGCCGGCATGGGCTGGCGGCGGCGGGAGGGCGCGATGCTTGATACCGTCCTCCTCTTCCGCGAGGCGCTGTACGGCGCGCTGGTGATCGCCGTGGCCTGCTCGGTGCTCGGCGTGTACGTGGTGCTGCGCCGCATCGTGTTCGTGGGGGCCGCGATCGCGCAGCTCTCCTCGGCGGGGATCGCCGTGGCGCTCTTCCTGGGTGGGCTGGGACTCGGGGCGGGGATCACCGGGCATCCCACGATGTTCGCCGTGGTGTTCGCGCTCGCGGGCGCGATGTTCTTCGCCCTCGGG
>DASWVQ010000382.1:0-9442 GCA_036401195.1 Gemmatimonadaceae bacterium | reverse complement strand
CCCGCTTTGCCGTATTATTCAGGTGTGAGCGCCCCCGCCCTCAGGACTCCGCCCGACGCCCCGGCACCCTCCGCTCCCGTCCGCTCGCGGCGGGGGCGGGCGCTGCCGCACGTCACCATGGCGCTCCCCGCCGCCCGCCGGCGGTGGAGCACCATGGTGTCGCTGGCGCTGCACGCCGGGGTGATCGCGCTCCTGCTCTGGGACTTCGTCCCCGAGGGGCGCGAGCACATCGCGCGCATCGCCCTGGGCGCCGGGGGGGAGGGGCCGGCGGGGGGCGGGGGGGGCGGCCGGCGCGGCACCGGGGGGAGCCCGGCCGCGACCCCGGAGAAACTCGAGTACGTGCGCGTGGCGCCGCCGCCCCCGCCCCCCGTCGCGCAGGTCGCGCCCCCGGTGACGACACAGGTCGTGCCCCCGGTCGTCCCTCCCGTCACCCCGCCCCCCGTGGTGCAGCCCACGGCACCGGCGGTCCAGGCGCCGGTGCCCGTCACCGGCGGGATCGTGTCGGCGGTCCCCGGCACCGGCGGCGGCACCGGCAGCGACGGCTCCGGGGGCTCGGGACCCGGGAGCGGCGGTGGCGTGGGCTCCGGCGTGGGAACGGGGCGGGGAAGCGGCACCGGCCCCGGGACGGGCGGGGGGACGCAGGCCAACTTCCCCCCGACCCCCACCGAGATGTTCCTCCCCCCGATGCCCATCCCGGCGGGCGCCCGCGGCTTTCACCTGATCGCGGAGTTCGACGTGGACGAAACGGGGCGCGTCGTGGGATTCACCTTCACCGAGACCCGCGACGGGGGCTACAACCGGAAGATCCGCGACGTCCTCAAGTCGATCCGCTTCCGCCCCGGCACGAAGCCCGACGGGACCCCGATCCGCATGAAGGCGCAGATCGAGTACACGCTCTTCTAGCCGCCGTCGCGCCGCGGGCGGACACGCCCGGTCACGCCGGACCGATGAGGGTGCGAAAACAGGGAAAAGGGCGATAGCACCAATTGCTCCCCGCAGGATCAGCCTCCCTGCACCGTACGGCGCGAGGAGGCTGGAATGCTGGGAATCGACGAGGTCCTATCGTCCTTTTCCTGTTTTCCCACCTCCTCCGGCCGGCGAGGGGAATCTCATGGGGCACGGGCCGCGACGTGAGGGCGAACTGGCCTCTTCCGCACGACGCAGGCGCTCCCTAACTTCCCGCGATTCGCCCCCCCGCCCCCAGCCCGATCCCGCCCGGGCGGGGACGCCCACGCGTCGTCTCAAGGAGCCGCATGACCACTCGCGCCCCCGCGCGCCCCGCCACGAGTGCGTCCGAGCACGAATTCGTCAAGGCGATGACGTTGACCGACGCGACGATGCTCGTCGCCGGGTCGATGATCGGGTCGGGAATCTTCATCGTCCCCGCGGCGATCGCGCGCGGGGTCGGCTCCCCCGGCTGGCTGCTCGTGGCGTGGGTCGTCACGGGGGTGATCACCCTCCTCGGCGCCCTCGCCTACGGCGAGCTCGCGGCGATGTTCCCCCGCGCCGGCGGACAGTACGTGTTCCTGCGAGAGTCCATGGGTCCCCTCATGGGCTTTCTTTATGGGTGGACCCTCTTCGTCGTGATCCAGACGGGGACGATCGCCGCCGTCGCCGTCGCCTTCGGCCGCTTCCTGGGCGTCCTCTGGCCCGCCATCGACACGGCGCGCTATGCCTGGTTCCCGCAGGCCGACATCTGCGTCGCCGCCCTCGGCTGCGCCGATCCCGCGAACGCGATCCAGCTCGGGCTCACCCCGCAGCGGCTCATCGCGCTCGTGACGATCGCGATCCTCACCTGGGTCAACCTGCGGGGGGTGCGCGAGGGGAAGCTCGTGCAGACCACGATCACCGTGGCGAAGATCGGCGCGCTCGCGGCGATCATCCTCCTGGCGCTCACGATCGGCGCGCAGGGCGAGGCGATCGCGGCGAACTTCCGTGGCGGGCGCCTCTGGGCCGGGGTGGACGTGACCGGGACCTTCGTGGTGGCGTTCGGCGCGGCGCTGGTGGGGTCGCTCTTCTCCAGCGATGCCTGGAACAACGTGACCTTCGCCGCCGCCGAGGTGAAGGATCCCGCGCGCAACCTGCCGCGGGCGCTGGCGATCGGCACCGGCCTGGTGACCCTGCTCTACATCGCCGCGAACTTCGCGTACCTGACCACGCTCCCGTTCCACGGTGACCCGAACGGCGCCACGGACATGGCGCGCGGGATCAGCCACGCCACGCAGGACCGGGTGGCGACGGCGGGGATGTCGGTGATGTTCGGCCCGGTCGGCGCGACGATCATGGCGGTGGCGATCCTCGTCTCGACCTTCGGCTGCAACAACGGGTTGATCCTGGCCGGCGCGCGCGTCTACTACGCCATGGCGCGCGACGGGCTGTTCTTCCGCAAGGTGGGCACGCTCAACAAGCACCACGTGCCTGCGGCGGGGCTGGTCGTGCAGGCCCTCTGGACCGGGCTGCTCTGCCTCACCGGCACCTACGGGCAGCTCCTCGACTACGTGATCTTCGCGGCGCTGATCTTCTACGCCGCGACGACGATCGGGCTCTTCATCCTCCGTCGCACGCGTCCGGACGTGCCGCGCCCCTACAAGGCGATCGGCTACCCGGTGCTGCCCGCGCTGTACATCGCGCTCACCACGGCGGTGATGCTCCTGATCCTGCTGTCCCCGACGACGCGCATGCAGGCGGTGTTCGGCCTGGTGCTCGTGCTGGTCGGGATTCCCGTCTTCTACCTGTGGCGCCGGGTGGAGCGGACGTAAGGCGGCGCCGGGCGCGGTCCCGGGGCGATCCCCGGGCGCGCCGCTCGTGATCGATCCCGGTCCGGGGCGCGATGGTCGCGCAGATCCGGACGCATGCTTCCCAGGAGACCTTCTGACATGACCCGGATGCACCGACACGTTCGCCGGATGCTCCCGCTCGTCGGGCTCGCGATGGCCGCGCTGGTGGGCGGACCCGCGGTGGCCGTCCTCACGGCGCAGGACAGCCTGCAGAGTCCCGCGCAGCTGGCCAGCCCCGCCGCCGCCCCCGCCGCCGAGGCGGTGAACCAGGGCCCCGTCCACCATGCCGGCGGGGGCGAGGCGAACCTCGTCATCCCCGACCTGAACCAGGCCAGCTTCCTCGGGATCCCCGGGCACACGCTGCTCCTCTCCGGGCTCCTCGTCGCCGCCCTCGGCCTGATCTTCGGCCTCGTCATCTACTCGCGCCTCCGCAACCTCCCCGTGCACGAGTCGATGCGCGAGGTGTCGGAGCTGATCTACGCGACCTGCAAGACGTACCTCGGGACGCAGATCAAGTTCATCATGCTCCTCTGGGCGTTCATCGGCGCGATCGCCTTCATCTACTTCAAGTTCCTCGCGACCAGCGTCGACGCGGCCACCGGGGCGGTGACGCACGGCTTCCCGCTGGTGAAGGTGCTGGTGATCCTGCTCTTCTCGCTGGTCGGGATCGCGGGGTCCACCTTCGTCGCCTGGTTCGGCATCCGGGTCAACACCTTCGCCAACTCGCGCGCGGCCTTCGCCTCGCTCAAGGGCAAGCCCTACCCGTGCTACGACATCCCGCTCCAGGCCGGGATGAGCATCGGCATGCTCCTGATCTCGGTCGAGCTGCTGCTGATGCTGTTCATCCTGCTCTTCGTGCCGCGGGACTACGCGGGCCCCTGCTTCATCGGCTTCGCCATCGGCGAGTCGCTGGGGGCGGCGGCGCTGCGCGTGGCGGGCGGCATCTTCACGAAGATCGCGGACATCGGCGCCGACCTGATGAAGATCGTCTTCAAGATCAAGGAAGACGACGCGCGCAACCCCGGCGTGATCGCCGACTGCGTGGGCGACAACGCGGGCGACTCGGTCGGCCCCTCGGCGGACGGCTTCGAGACCTACGGCGTGACGGGCGTCGCGCTCATCTCGTTCATCCTCCTCGCCGTGCGCGACCCGATGGTCCAGGTCCAGCTCCTCGTCTGGATCTTCATGATGCGCATCGTGATGGTCATCGCCTCCGGCGTGGCCTACCTGTTCAACCAGGCGATCGCGAAGGGGAAGTACGGCAACGCCGACGCGATGAACTTCGAGGCGCCGCTCACCGCGCTCGTCTGGATCACCTCGATCCTGTCGGTGGTCCTCACCTACGTGTCGTCGTACCTGCTGATCCCCGACCTCGCCGGCGACACCTCGCTCTGGTGGAAGCTGTCCACGGTGATCACCTGCGGCACCCTCGCCGGCGCGATCATCCCGGAGCTGGTGAAGGTCTTCACCTCCACCGAGTCGCGGCACGTGCGGGAAGTCGTGACCTCGTCGCGTGAGGGCGGGCCCTCGCTGAACATCCTGTCGGGCCTCGTGGCCGGGAACTTCAGCGCCTACTGGCTGGGGATGGCGATCATGATCCTGATGGGGATCGCCTACTTCGTCTCGCTCGCCGGCCTCGGCGCGCTGATGATCGCCCCCGCCGTGTTCGCCTTCGGCCTCGTGGCCTTCGGCTTCCTCGGCATGGGCCCGGTCACCATCGCCGTGGACTCGTACGGCCCGGTGACGGACAACGCGCAGTCGGTGTACGAGCTGTCGCTGATCGAGGAAGTCCCGGACGTGCGCAACGTGATCCAGCGCGACTTCGGCTTCACCCCGAACTTCGAGAAGGGGAAGCAGTTCCTCGAGGAGAACGACGGCGCCGGCAACACCTTCAAGGCCACGGCCAAGCCGGTGCTCATCGGCACCGCGGTGGTGGGCGCCACGACGATGATCTTCTCCATCGTCCTCGCCCTCACCGAGGGGCTCCGTCCCGAGCTGCTCCAGAACCTGTCGCTCCTGCACCCGCCCTTCCTCCTCGGGCTGATCACGGGCGGCGCGGTGATCTACTGGTTCACCGGCGCCTCGATGCAGGCGGTCACCACCGGCGCCTACCGCGCGGTGGAGTTCATCAAGGGCAACATCAAGCTGGACGGGGTGATCAAGGCCTCGGTGGAGGACTCGAAGAAGGTGGTGCAGATCTGCACGATCTACGCGCAGAAGGGGATGTTCAACATCTTCATGACCGTCTTCTTCTCCACGCTCGCCTTCGCCTTCCTCGAGCCGTACTTCTTCATCGGCTACCTGGTCTCGATCGCGCTCTTCGGCCTCTTCCAGGCGGTGTTCATGGCCAACGCCGGCGGCGCCTGGGACAACGCGAAGAAGATCGTGGAGACGGAGCTCAAGGCGAAGGGCACCCCGCTGCACGACGCCACCGTGGTCGGCGACACCGTCGGCGACCCGTTCAAGGACACCTCCTCGGTGGCCATGAACCCGATCATCAAGTTCACCACCCTGTTCGGCCTCCTCGCCGTGGAGCTCGCGGTCTCGCTCACGGGGAGCCAGGGGGCGATGTTCACCAACGTGCTGGCGGCGGCCTTCTTCGTCGTCTCCGTCTTCTTCGTCTACCGCTCCTTCTACGGGATGCGGATCGAGTCGGGGCACTAGGGCATGGCCACCTCGCTCTTCTCCCGCAAGCCGATCGGCGAGCTCCTCGCCGAAGGGGAGTCGCCGAACGGCCTGCGCCGCACCATGGGCGCGGGCGACCTGATCATGCTGGCGATCGGTGCCGTGATCGGCGCCGGGATCTTCTCCGCCATCGGCTCGGCCGCGGCGGGGGAGCCCGGGGTGCGGGCGGGTGCGGGGCCGGCGCTCGTCGTGTCCTTCGTGCTGCTCGGCGTGGTGTGCGGGCTCGCCGCCCTCTGCTACGCCGAGCTGGCCAGCATGATCCCGCAGGCCGGGAGCGCGTACGCCTACAGCTACGCCACCCTCGGCGAGATCATCGCCTGGATCATCGGCTGGGACCTGATCCTCGAATACGCCGTGGGCAACGTGGCGGTGGCGATCGCCTGGAGCGGCTACTTCATGTCGCTGCTCTCCGGGTTCGGGATCACCGCCCCCGGGTGGCTCACGCACGGCTACTGGCAGGTGCACGCCCTCGCCCGCAGCGGGGACGCCGGCATGCAGCAGCTGCTGCAGACGGCGCCGCAGGTCGGGGGCGTGCCCGTGCTGCTCAACCTCCCCGCCTTCCTCATCGTCATGGCGGTCACCTGGCTCCTGGTGATCGGGGTGAAGGAGAGCACGCGGGCGAACAACATCATGGTGGTGATCAAGCTGCTCGTCCTCGCCCTGTTCGTGGTCGTGGGCGCGCTGCACATCGATCCCGCCAACTACAAGCCCTTCGCGCCGAACGGCTTCCGCGGGATCCACCAGGGGGCCGCGATCGTCTTCTTCGCCTACATCGGCTTCGACGCCATCTCCACGGCGGGCGAGGAGACGAAGAACCCGCAGCGGAACATGCCCATCGGCATCCTCGGCGGGCTGGCGATCTGCACCCTCATCTACGTGATCGTCGGCGCGGTGGCCACGGGGCTCGTCCCCTACACCGAGCTGCGCGCCGCCGACCCGCTGGCCAAGGCGCTCACCCTCGCGGGGCTCCCCACCGCGAGCTGGATCGTCTCCCTCGGCGCCGCGGTCTCCATGGCGGCGGTGCTGCTCGTGTTCCAGTACGGGCAGCCGCGCATCTTCTTCGCCATGGCGCGCGACGGGCTGCTCCCCCCGTGGGCGGCGAAGATCCACCCGAAGTACCGCACCCCGCACATCACCACCATCATCACCGGGGTGCTGGTGGCGCTCGCGGCGCTCGTGGCCGACGACAGCGCCACGTACGACCTGACCAACATCGGCACCCTCTCCGCCTTCGCCCTCGTGTGCGTCGGGGTGCTGGTGCTGCGCTACACCGACAAGGACCGTCACCGCCCCTTCCGGGTGCCCTTCGTGTGGGTGGTGGCCCTGGGCGGCGCGGCCGCCTGCCTGTTCGTGATGGCCGGGCTGCCCAAGCATGCCTGGGAGCGGTTCGGCATCTGGCTCCTCGTCGGCCTCGCGCTGTACTTCGCCTACGGCTTCAAGCATTCCACCCTGCGGCGCGGACGCGGGCCCGTCCCGCTCGAGCCGCCCCCGCCGATCGAGAAATGAGCGAACCCATTGGCGGCAGCGGCCGCGGCATGAAGCTGCACACGAAGATCCTCCTGGCCCTGCTCATCGGGGCCACCGCTGGCGTGCTCGCCAACATCTTCCTCGGCGGGAAGCACCCGGCGGTGGAGTGGGTGAACCACTACCTGGCGGGGCCGGTGGGGCAGGTCTTCCTGCGCATGCTGTTCATGATCGTGGTCCCCCTCGTCTTCGCCTCGATCGCCCTCGGCGTGGCGGGGCTGGGCGACCTGCGGCGCGTGGGCCGGGTGGGGGGGAAGGCGATCGCCTACTTCCTGATCACCACGGCCATGGCGGCCACGATCGGCCTGCTGGCGGTGAACGCGGTCAAGCCGGGGACGCGGGTCCCCGCCGCGGTGCAGCAGGAGCTGCTGGCCACCTACGCGCAGGACGCGAGCGGCAAGGTGGAGGCGGCTGCCACCTCGAACTTCGGCATCGAGACCGTCGTCAACATCGTCCCCCGCAACCCGATCAAGGCGGCGGTGGACCTCGACCTCCTCGGGCTGATCTTCTTCGGGATGATCTTCGGCGCGGCGCTCACGATGATCCCCACCGAGCGCGCGAAGCCGATGGTGGCGGTGCTGGAATCGCTGAACGACGTCGTGATCAAGATCGTGGAGTTCGCCATGCGGCTGGCGCCGTACGGCGTGACCGCCCTGATCTTCGGCGTCACCTCGCGCTTCGGCTTCGCCCTGCTCGTCCCCCTCGGCAGCTACGTGGCCGTGGTGATGGGCGCGCTCCTCTTCCACGCCATCGTCACCAACTCGATCATCCTCAAGTGGGTGATCGGGATCTCGCCCGCGCTCTTCTTCTCGCGCATCCGCTCGTCGATCGTCACCGCCTTCTCCACCAGCTCGTCGAGTGCCTCGCTCCCCACGAACCTGGCGGTGATCGAGCAGAACGTCGGCGTTCCCCCCTCCATCGCCGGCTTCGTGCTCCCGCTGGGGAGCACGATGTGCATGAACGGCACGGCGCTGTTCGAGGGGATCACGGTGATCTTCCTCTGCCAGGTGTTCGGGGTGGACCTCTCCCTCGGGCAGGAAGTGGTGGTGGTGATCATGTCGGTGCTCACGGCGGTCGGCGCGGCCGGCGTGCCGGGGGGCTCGATCCCCCTGCTCGTGGGGATCCTCGCGATGTTCCGCGTCCCGCCCGAGGGGATCGCGATCATCCTCGGCGTGGACCGCATCCTCGACATGTCGCGCACCACGGTGAACGTGATCGGCGACCTGTGCGCGACCACCTGGGTGGCGAAGTCGGAGGGGTTGTGGACGGCGGCCTCGGTGCCCGCCACCATGGCGATGGAAGCCGGGGCCGGCATCGACGAGAGCCCGCACGAGGTTTTGGTCACCGACCAGGAGCTGCGCAAGGGCGCCGCGGCGCCCGGGGCCCCCTCGGTCCACTGAGCGCGGGATGCCCCGCGGGCTGCGCCGGCTCAGTTCCTCCCAGGCGATCCTCGTCGCGATGGCGGCGGGGATCGCGATCGGGTTCGCCTTCCCCGAGGCGGGGCGCACCCCCGGGGGCTTCGCCGCCACCGACCTGCAGCTCTTCGCCACGATCTTCCTGCGCCTGGTGAAGCTGCTGATCGTGCCGCTGATCTTCGGCACGGTGGTGGTGGGGATCGCGTCGCAGACGGACCTGAAGCGCACCGGGCGCCTGGCCGTCCGCGCCTTCGTGCTCTTCACGGTCCTCACGGGCCTGGCCCTCCTCATCGGCTGGGCCGCGGCGGCGATCGTGCAGCCGGGCCAGCACGTGCCCCTCGACCGGCCGGCGGAGCTGGGGACGCAGCTCGCCGGGAAGAAGCCGGGGATCGCCGGGGTGATCGAGGGGGCGATCCCGCAGAGCATCGTCGATGCGGCCGCGCGCAACGACGTGCTCCAGGTGCTGATCTTCTCCATCCTGTTCGCGGTGGCGGTGGCGCAGGCGCCGGACCGGGCGCGCCGCACGATGGTGGAGTTCGCGGAATCGCTCACCGAGGTGATGTTCCGCTTCACCGCGATCGTGATGCTCTATGCGCCCATCGGCATCGGCGCCGCGCTCGCGGTCACGGTGGGGAAGGGGGGCCTCGGCGTGCTGCGCGGGCTCGGGGTGCTGGTCCTGACCTGCCTGGGGGCGCTCGCGGTCTTCATCGTCGCCGTGCTCCTCCCGCTGGCGCTGGTCGCGCGTGTCCCCCTGCGCCCCTTCTGGAAGGCGATGCGGGAGCCGGTGCTCGTGGCCTTCTCCGCGGCCTCCTCCGACGCGGCCCTCCCCGCCGCGCTCCGCCGCCTCGACGAGGTGGGGGTGCCCAAGCGGGTCGCGGGCTTCGTGATGCCCTCGGCGCTCTCCTTCAACCTCACCGGGAGCACCCTCTTCGTGGGCCTCGCCACGCTCTTCGTGGCCCAGGCGGCGGGGGTGCACTTCTCCGTGGGGGAGCAGGCCACGATCATGGGCACCCTCCTCATCACGACGAAGGGGATCGCCTC
>DASWVQ010000381.1:0-6733 GCA_036401195.1 Gemmatimonadaceae bacterium | reverse complement strand
AGCGCGGTGAGCAGGTCCACCTCGCGCGCGGTGGGATCGTCGGGGGGCTCGTACCCCGTGGCGCGCCGCCACGCGGCGTCGAGACCGCGCTGCGCCAGTTGTGCCCCGAGCGTTCCCGCGGCGCCGGCCACCAGCGCCCACTGCTGCGTGCGTGCGATTCGCATGGTCATTCCTCCGTGCCGCGCGCAGAGGCAACGGTCGTGCCCCGCGGCACGCGTGCGCGCGATGCCGCCTGGCGACGACCCGCTCAGGACGAGTGGTCGTGGACCGCCTTCCAGCCGTTCGCGGTGCGGAGCCACACGAGGGTGAACCAGCCGCTCTGCTCGGGCAGCCCGCCGCCGCGCAGGAAGAAGTGGCCGTTCGCAAGCGCCGCATCGCGCCCCAGGGGGCGCACGGTCACCTGCTCGAAGCTCAGCGTCTGCTTCGGCTTCCCACCCTGGAAGTAGGTGCGCGTGAACGCCTCCCGGATCGGCTCGATGCCCGGGCGCGGACCCGCCTTCGTCATGAAGGTGACGCTCGAGTCGTACAACGCGAGGTGGCGATCGAGGCTCGCATCGTTCCATCCCGCGGCGGAGCTGGCGATGGCGGCGCGGATCGCCTGCTCGTCCTGCGCCCAGGTGGAAGGCGGGGTGGCGACGCGGGGCGCGGCGGCGCAGCCGGCCAGGAGGAGCAGGGTGGCGAGGAGGCGGGTGCGATGCATGGGCGGTTGATCGGTGGGTGAGGGTGAAGTGAACCCTGCGGGCGTCGCGGTGCTCAGGATCCCGGGAGCGGCGCGAGCGCCGACTGGCGGACGCGAATCTCGGTCCCGATCTCCAGCATCACCAGGTAGGTGGGCTCGGGCTCGAGCGCGATGAGGAGAAGGATGCGCCCCCGCTGCCCATCGCGGGAGCCGCCCACGATCTCCACGCGCTGCTTGTGGCCGAAGCGCACCCCCTCCACCGCTTCGCCCTCGAGCCAGCGGTCGCCCACGCCCAGGTGCTCCATCCGCGCTACCCTCCGGCGCTCAGCGCGCCACTTCGAGCCGCGCGATGCGGCCGTTGACGTCGACGATGCGGACGCGCGATCCATCGTGCAGGCCGCCCGCGCCCGGGCCCTCCCGCCGGAACCCCGCGCCCTCCAGCGGTCCCTCGTAGTGATACCACGCCGAGACCGAGTCGCCCTCCACCATCCACGAGTCCTCGTCCTCGGCTCCCACGGGCTGGTCATACACCGTGCCGGCCACGACGCGGAAATCCCCGTCGTCGAGGGCGGCGCGCAGCTGCCACTGGTGCACCCAGCTGCCGAGCCCGAACACGGCGGTCCAGGTCACGCCGAAGATGGTGAGCACGAGCCCGCTCATCCGGGCGCCGCTGGCGGCGCTGGTCGCGCCGCGGAAGACGCGCAGCAGCGCGACGCCAAGGAGCGCGGCGACGACGCCCCCGAGGGTGAGGGGCCAGCCCGGGAAGGGGACCTGCGCAGCGTCGTAGAGGAGGTGGTACGAGGCGGGAGACATCACCGGAAAGATTAACCGGCGAAGGAAAACGGCCAAGCGGGAGGGATCGGATCGCGCGCGGCCGTGCGATGCCGCGGCCCTCCCCCCCACTCCCCGCCCCCGCTACGTTCTGTTCCCATGACCATGCGCGACAAGCTCGAGTTGCTCGATCGCCGGCGTGCCGCCGCGGAGGAAGGTGGCGGCGCCGCGCGGATCGCGGCGCAGCACAAGAAGGGGAAGCTCTCCGCCCGCGAGCGGCTCGACCTGCTGCTCGACGAGGGATCGTTCGTGGAGTTCGATCGCTTCGTCACGCACCGGTCCACCGACTTCGGGCTCGAGGAGCAGAAGGTGTACGGCGACGGCGTCGTCACCGGCTACGGCCGCATCGAGGGCCGGCTGGTGTACGTCTTCTCCCAGGACTTCACCGTCTTCGGCGGCTCGCTCTCCGAGTCGCATGCGGAGAAGATCTGCAAGGTGATGGACCTCGCGGTGCGCAACGGAGCCCCGGTCATCGGCCTCAACGACTCCGGCGGCGCCCGCATCCAGGAGGGGGTCGTCTCCCTCGGCGGCTACGCCGACATCTTCCTCCGCAACACGCTGGCCTCCGGCGTGGTGCCGCAGGTCTCGGCGATCCTCGGGCCCTGCGCCGGGGGCGCCGTCTATTCGCCCGCCATCACGGACTTCATCTACATGGTCCGCGGCTCCTCGTACATGTTCGTGACCGGCCCGAACGTGGTGAAGACGGTCACGCACGAGGACGTGACGATGGAGGACCTCGGGGGCGCCGACACGCACGCCTCCACCTCCGGCGTGGCCCACTTCACGCACGACTCCGAGCCCGCGGCGCTCCAGGCGATCCGCGAGCTGTTCCGCTTCGTCCCCTCGAACAACCTCGAGGATCCCCCGCGCGGCGCGGGGCGCGACCCGCGCGACCGCCGCGACGAGGCGCTCCTCGACGTGGTCCCCGACCACCCGAGCAAGCCGTACGACATGCACGACGTCATCCGGCGCGTGGTGGACGACGGCGAGTTCTACGAAGTGCAGAAGGACTACGCGGGGAACATCCTCTGCGGCTTCGCCCACCTGGGGGGGATGTCGGTGGGGATCGTGGCCAACCAGCCGGCGGTGCTGGCCGGGGTGCTCGACATCAGCGCCTCGCTCAAGGCGGCGCGCTTCATCCGCTTCTGCGACTGCTTCAACATTCCCCTGGTGACCTTCGAGGACGTGCCGGGCTTCCTCCCGGGCGTCGCGCAGGAGCATGGGGGGATCATCAAGCACGGGGCGAAGCTGCTCTACGCCTACTGCGAGGCCACGGTCCCCAAGGTCACCGTGATCACCCGCAAGGCGTACGGCGGCGCGTACGACGTGATGAGCTCCAAGCACATCCGCGGCGACTACAACGTCGCGTGGCCCACCGCCGAGGTCGCGGTGATGGGGCCGAAGGGCGCGGTGGAGATCCTCTTCCGCAAGGAGATCAACGAGGCCGCCGACCCGCAGGCCGCGATGGACGAGCGCGTGGCCGAGTACACGGAGAAGTTCGCGAACCCGTACGTGGCGGCGTCGCGCGGCTACGTGGACGACATCATCGATCCGAGGGATACTCGCCCGAGGCTCATTGATGCGCTGGAGACGCTGCGCACGAAGCGCGACCGCAACCCGCCGAAGAAGCATGGCAACCTCCCGCTCTGAGGGCGGCGCGGAGGCTCGCCCGCTGAAGAAGGTCCTCGTCGCCAACCGCGGGGAGATCGCGCTGCGCGTCATCCGCGCCTGCCGCGAGCTCGGGATCCGCACCGTCGCCGTGTACTCGGAGGCCGACGCGCAGGCGCTGCACGTGCGCGAGGCCGACGAGGCGGTGTGCATCGGCCCCGCGCCGTCGAGCGAGTCGTACCTGAAGGGCGACGTCATCGTCGCCGCGGCGAAGGCCGCCGGGGCCGACGCGATCCACCCCGGCTACGGCTTCCTCTCGGAGCGGGAGTGGTTCGCCCGCGCCGTGCGCGACGCGGGGCTCGTGTTCGTGGGCCCCCCCGCCGAGGCGATCGCCGCCACCGGCTCCAAGACCGCCGCGCGCCAGCTCGCCATGCGCGCCGAGGTCCCCGTCGTCCCGGGCACCACCGAGGCGCTGCGTGATGCTGCCGAGGCGGCGGAGGTCGCCGCGCGCTTCGGCTACCCGGTGCTGCTCAAGGCGGCCGCGGGCGGGGGCGGGAAGGGGATGCGCGTGGTGCGCGCGGAGGCCGAGCTCCCGGGCGCGCTCGACGCCGCGCGGCGCGAGGCGAAGAACGCCTTCGGCGACGACGCCGTGTACGTCGAGAAGTACATCGAGCGGCCGCGCCACGTGGAGATCCAGGTCCTCGGCGACGCCCACGGCACGATGCGCTACCTGGGCGAGCGCGAATGCTCCATCCAGCGCCGCCACCAGAAGATGATCGAGGAGGCGCCGAGCGTCGCCGTCTCCCCCGAGCTGCGAAAGGCGATGGGCGATGCCGCGGTGCGCTTCGCGCAGGCCGCCGGCTACGTGAACGCCGGCACCTGCGAGTTCCTCCTCGACAAGGGCGGGCAGTTCTACTTCCTCGAGATGAACACGCGCATCCAGGTGGAGCATCCCGTCACCGAGCTGGTGACCGGGGTGGACCTGGTGCAGTGGCAGCTGCGCATCGCCAGCGGGGAGAAGCTCACGCTGAAGCAGGAGCAGCTCTCCCCGCGCGGGTGGGCGATCGAGTGCCGCATCACCTCCGAGGACCCCGCGAACGGCTTCCTCCCGAGCACGGGGAAGATCTCCTGGCTCCAGCTCCCCAGCGGCCCCGGGGTGCGCTGGGACGGCGGGGTGGAAACGGGGTCGCAGGTGACGCTGTACTACGATCCCATGCTCGCGAAGCTGATCGTCTGGGGGGAATCGCGCGCGGCGGCGATCCAGCGCATGCATCGCGCCCTCATGGAGCTCACGATCGAGGGGGTGGAGACCTCGCGCGACTTCCATCTCCGGATGATGGAGCACCCGACCTTCCGCAGCGGCGACTTCGACATCCAGTGGCTCGAGGCGCACCTCCCGGAGATCGTCGGCGCCGAGCCCCCGGCCGAGTCGGTCCGCGTGGCCGCGATTGCCGCCGTGCTCCTCGCGGAGCGCGACCGCGCCACGCGCGCGCCCGCCACCGTCGCCGAGGCCTCGGCGGCCGCCGCCGTGCCCGCCGATCTCGCGGGGGGCGACGCCTGGCTCCGCGCCGCGCGCCTCGAGGGGCTGCGCTGAGCCCCATGGCGTCGTCGTTGCTCCCCCTGGGCCGCGAGGAAGCCCGCGTGCGCATCGAGCGCATGGCCGCCGGCGGCGACGGCGTGGGCCGGCTCGACGACGGCATCGTTGTGTTCACTCCGCGCACCGCCCCCGGGGACCTGGCGCGGGTGAGCGTGGCGCGCGAGAAGCGCATGGCGCGCGGGCTCCCCATCGAGATCCTCGAGCCGGGCCCGCAGCGCACCGATCCCCCCTGCCCGCATTACACCGCCGACCGCTGCGGCGGGTGCCAGCTGCAGCACGTCACCTACGAGGCGCAGCTCGCGATCAAGGGGCAGGTCATCGCCGACGCCATGCAGCGGATCGGCCGGCGCCAGGTCGAGCCGCCGGTGGTGGAGGGGAGCGACCGTCCCTGGCGCTACCGGCGCAAGCTCACCCTCGCCATGAAGCGCCGCGGGCCGCGGTGGATCGCGGGGCTGCACCCGTACGACAACCCGGTCGCGATCTTCGCCCTCGACGACTGCCCCATCACGCAGGAGCCAGTCGTCGCGATCTGGAAGGAGATCCTCGCGGCGCAGCGCTGGTTCCCCGAGGCGAAGACGCTGCGCGGGGCGGTGCGGCTGCTCGACGACGGGGCGTCGTTCCACCTGGAGGGTGCCGTGAGCTGGGGGCGCGCGCGCGAGTTCTTCGCCCAGGTGCCCAGCGTGCACGCGCTCTTCTGGACCCCCAAGGGGGCGACGCGCGCGCAGCCGCTGCACGAGCGCGCAAAGGGAAGCGCGCAGGGGGGGATCTCCTTCGTGCAGGTGAACGCCGGCGTCGCCGCGCGGCTGCGCGAGCACGTGCTGGCGCGCGCGCGTGCCCACGCCCCGCAGGTCGTGATCGACGCCTATGCCGGCACGGGCGACACCGCCGTCCCCCTCGCGCGCGACGGCGCCCGGGTGACGGCGATCGAGCTCGATCGCGCCGCGGTGGCGATCGCGCGCGCGCGGCTGCCGAAGGGGGCGCGCGTCGAGGCGGGCCGGGTGGAGGTGCTCCTCCCCGCCGAGCTCCCGGCCGACCTGGTGCTGCTCAACCCGCCCCGCGCGGGCGTCGACGAACGGGTGACGGCGGCGCTCGCGGGCGCGGGCGCACAGGGGATGCGCGCGATCATCTACACGAGCTGCAACCCCGCCACCCTCGCGCGCGACGTGGCCCGGCTTCCCGGCTGGCGCATCGCCTCGCTCGCGGGGTTCGACATGTTCCCGCAGACCGCGCACGTGGAGACCGTGTGCGAACTCGTTCCGGAGGGCGCATGAAGTACGTGGTCACGCTGAATGGGCGCGACGTGGAGCTTTCGCGTGACGGCGCGACGGTCGAAGTGGATGGCGGGGAGGTCGCCGCCTCGGTCGCCGACGTGGAGGGGACGCCGGTGCGGCTGGTGCGCGTGGGCGACACGGTGCACCGCGTGATCGCCCGCCGCGAGGGGGGACGGGGGCGCTACACCCTCTGGGTGGATGGCTGGCGCTTCGACGCCGAGGCGCTCGACGAGCGCGCACGCGCCATCCGCGAGCTCTCGGCCGCCACCGCGGGCGCGACGGGGCCGGCACCCCTCAAGGCGCCGATGCCTGGGCTGATCGTGCGCGTGAACGTGCAGCCCGGGGACGCGGTGCAGCCGGGGCAGGGGCTCGTGGTGATGGAAGCGATGAAGATGGAAAACGAGCTCAAGGCCTCCGCCGCCGGCCGCGTGAAGTCCGTCCTCGTCGCCCCGGGCACGGCCGTGGAGAAGGGGGCGCTCCTCGTCGAGCTGGAGTAGGAAGCGGCCCACCGCGGACTTCGCGGCGGGCCGCTCCCCCATGTGGCGACCTCGGCGTCAGGGCGGGCTGATCACTGTCGCCTTGAACACGTACGTGTTGTTCGTCTCATCGGTCTCGATCACCCGGCTGTCCGGATCCAGGCGCCAGGTCCAGTCGTGCGTGCCCACCGCGATGTAGCCCCAGTTGGGCTGCACCTCGAAGGTCTGCGAGGCACCGGCGGCCAGCGTCCAGGGGGAGCCGGCGTAGATG
>DASWVQ010000380.1:0-26888 GCA_036401195.1 Gemmatimonadaceae bacterium | reverse complement strand
GGCGCGGCCGGCGTCGCCCGCGACCGCGGTGTCGCGGCCGCCGGGCGCGTCGGCGCGGCCGGGTGGGACGGGGTCGCCGGGGACGGCGACATGCGCAGCGACAGGACGGTCGCCTGCAGCTCGAAGAGATTGCTTCCGCGTCTGGTCATTCGGCCATGTCCCCCTCAGGACTGCAGCTCGAGAGTCATCACCGCGTGCGGGTCGAGCAGCACGCGCAGTTCGTTCGCCCCGTCGTGCACCAGCTGCGGGTCCACCTGGAGCCGCAGCTCGCGGGCGGAGGCCTCGAGCACGGGCACCGAGGTCCCGTTCAGGTAGGCGATGGGGAACTCGGTCCCCGCCGCGCTGGCGAGGGCGAGGTTCTCCCCCTGGATCGTGAGCGCCGGCGGGCCGCTCACGGAGAGGCTGGCGGCGCGCACCGCCGGCGGGGCGGCCCGCCGGCGCGCGCGGCCGATCAGGTTCGCGAGCCGCGAGTAATCCACCTTCCGGTCGCTCACCTGCCCGAGGTCGATCCTGCTCCGTTCCATGCGTTCGAAGTCCTTGACCGAGGTGACGCCGATCGTCTGGAGGACCTGCTTCGTGTCGTCGTCGATGCCGTCGACGGCCTCGATCGCCACGTCGTCGGCGGTGACGGGATTCTTGGTGGTCTCGCGGATCTGCCGGTCGGTGATGGAGCCGAGCTGCAGGGCGATCTTCGCCGCGCCCGTCTCCCCGGGCGCGGCGGTGGTGAAGCGCAGCTCCCGGCCGTCGAAGGCGGGGAAGAGCTGGAGCTCGAGCGACACGTCCTTCACCGTGTAGGTGAGGGGGCGGTTCACCCCCTTCACCGCGAGCGTGTCCTGGGCGCGGTCGAGCTCCAGGATGAGCGAATCGAGGAAGCTGTTCAGCTTCCAGCTCGCCGAGCCGCGGGCCACGGTCATTCCCTCCCGATGCGCAGGCGCATCGTGTGGAAGACGGGGAGCACCGTCGTCGCCGTCCACTGCGTGGGGGTGGAGCCGCCGAGCGCGGTGACGCGTCCCGCCTCGTCCACCGTGAGCTCGAGCTCCACCGGGGTCTCGAGCGCGAGCTGCGCGATCGAGAGCGCCCGCCCCGTGCCGCTGTCGGCGGCCCCGGAGGTGGCCTCGGCGATCACCGCGTCGACGTCGGCGAAGCCGGCGACGAGGGTGCCGAGGGGCGGCAACGCGAGGTCAGGACGGGCGTCCATCGGGCGTCACCTCCCGCACCGGCCCACCATCCAGCTCCACGGGGTACAACCCCACGGTCCGGTCGAACAGCACCTCCATTCCGTCGAGCATCGCCGGCGCCTCGCCGAAGGGCTGGTCGTACTCCCCCCGAACGGGCGGGCGCGCGGGGCGTCGCGTGGTCATGACTGGGTCCTCGCGCCGATGGTGTGGATCACGGCGGGCATGGGGAAGCGCACCCGCCGCTCCTCGAACGCCTGCACGTGGCCGGTGCCCGCGCTGCGCGCGGCGCGCAGCAGCACCACCGTCTGGAGCTTGAGCTCCGGGTAGATCCAGAGCGCCGCGCTCGCGCCGGTCCGGCCGTGGAAGCTGGCGGAGAAGCGCGCCGCCTGGCTGAAGCGCCGCGCGAAGTCGGGGGTGCGCAGCGCCGCGAGCTCCGGCTCGCCGAGGGGCGCCGCCGCCGGTTCGAGCTGCGGCAGGAGGCGGTTGAGCGCCGCGGGGCTCATCACCATCCCCGTCTTCAGGCGGATCACGGCAACGCGGTCGCGGCCAGGCTCCTGCTTCGTGAGCGTCTCCACGCGCGCGTTCCCGGCACGCGCGGGCTCGAGGCTGTAGTAGTACTTGCCCTGGCACTCCACCCGTCGCAGGTCGTCGGTGAAGCTCCCCTGCCACGCCTTGTGCCAGAAGTCGCGATAGCGCGCGATGTCGGCGAGGGGGATGAGGGTGCCGCTGTCCTCCACGCGATCGAAGAGGAACTCGCCCACGATGGAGAGGCGCACCGTCTGGCGGGTGCCCACCAGCTCGCCCTTGCGCGTCTTCCACACCAGGTGCGCGGTGGCGAGGACATCCTCCCCGGGGCGCAGGCGCGCGCGCTGCGAGTCGTCCAGCGCGGGAGAGACGGGGAGCCGCCCCGGCTCGAGGTCGCCGGCGTCGGCGCGCACCGTGGCGAGCACCTCGCGCGACCCCGCGCGCCGCACGGTGAGGTGCAGCGTCGCCCCCTCGATCTTCCGCGGGGTGTCCAGGAGCAGGGGAAAGCTCATCGGGCCGTCGGCGCGGAAGCAGAGGCGCGGGCGCCCCTGCACCACCTGCGGGAGCAGGTCGGCGAAGGTGAGCTTCGCGGCGAACACGCGGCGGTAGGGGGGCACCGCGTCCGCCCCCGCCGCCATCCCGCTGGCGAGCGACATCCCCTTCAGCAGGTCGTCGACGGCGGCGTGCACCTGCATGGGGTTGATCTTCTCCAGGTGCTCGAGGAGCATCTTCTTGTCCTCGTTCCCCATCTTCGCGAAGTCCACCAGGAGGTCCTTCCCGGCGGTGACGCCCTTCTCGAGCAGGGGCATGAGGGCGGGGAGCGCCTGGATGAGCATGGGGGCGAGCGCCGCGAAGGCGATCTTGGCCTCCGAGTACTGCGGCTGCGCCGCGCCGAGGGCGAGGCTCTTCGCCTTCGCGCGCCCGTTCGACGCCGCCGCGCGCTCCTCGAGCAGCTCGCCCACCTTCTTCGCGAGCTCGCTGAAGACGGCCTGGGTCTGCGGATCGACCCCCCTGGGCACCCCGGAGAGCAGGGGGTTCGCGGCGGGTGCCGGGTCGGCCGGCTTCGCCGCGGGGCCAGGGGCGGGAGCGGGGTTTGCCGGGGGAGCGCTCGCCGCGGGTGGTGCCGCGGGCGCGGCCACCTGCTGGAGCCCACCCTGGAGCGCACCCCCGGTGAAGCTGCCAATGATGTCGCCGACCATCGGCATGATCTTCTGCAGCCCCGGCAGCACCTTCTGGAGGGTGGGGATGAGCTGCTCGAGGAACATCGTCTCCGCGAGCGGGTCGCGCTCCCGCCAGGAGAAGGCGACCGGGGTGGACTGCGTGTAGGTCGGCATGGGAAGCTCGAGGCCGAGGTCCAGCCTGGGGAGGAAGTCGTCGCTGGCCGCCGTGAACGGCACGCGGATGATCTCCGAGAGCGCCGGTCCCGCCAGGTCGCGCGTGCGGAAGCTCGAGAGCTGCAGGTACGGATGCTCGCGATCGAACTGCGAGGCGGGGACGATGAAGCTGGTGCGCCCGGTGGGACTGTCCGGGATGGGACCGAGGACCGGCGACGTGAAGTGCCGGTCCGCCAGCATGGGAACGCCGGCGCTCCCCGCGCGCCGCTCGCCCTCGCTCCCGATGGCATACGCGAAGAAGCGGTTTCCCCCCAGCTCGGCGTCGAACCGGAGGTGGCCCGCGTCATCGGGACCCGCGAAGCGCACGAGGGCGAGCGCCATGGCTCAGGTGGCCGGCGGGAGTGCGGCGGGAGCGCCGGCCGCGGGTGCCGGCGCGCCGGCGGGGGCGCCACCGCCGCCCGCGCCCGGGGCGTACGCCGCCCCGCCCGCGGCCCCCTGGCCGTACATGTTCGCGAAGTTGTCGAGCTTGAAGTAGTCGGACTTGAACACGATCTCCACCGAGCCGGCCAGCTTGGCCTCGAGGCTGGTGGTGGCGGTGCTCTTCGCCGAGGAGATGCTGATCTGGGTGTTGCTCATGCTCGTGCTGCCGCCGCCGGAGGGGACGCCGAAGATGTTCCCGATCACCCCGCCGCCGCCGGAGAGGGAGTGGCCGTGCGACATCGCGCGCTTGAGCGCCGCCTTGTCGGCCTTGTCGATCTTCTCCCCCGCCTTGATGTCGAAGAGCACCGAGGCCTTCACCACGCCGCGCTCCACCACCAGGCGGGTGATCCCCATCAGGATCGTCTCGCGCAGGAGGGCGCGCTGCTCCTTGGCCATCGCGATCTTCGCGTCCATGATGCGCGCCTTCAGCTCGTTGTCGCCGATGTCGGTGGACGACGCGACCTTGTTCCCCTCCTTGTCGGTCAGCGCCATCACCGGCTGGCCGTTGTCGTCGGCCTTCGGCTTGCCCTCGTCGTCGGTGTCGATGTCCAGGCTGAACTCGTCGCCGTGGTTCTCGGCGAGGTAGCCGAAGGCCGCGGTGTTGTCGATCGCGTTCACGAACTTCGCGATGTCCTGCGTGGCGCTCTTCAGCAGCCGCTGGTACGCCTCCATCTGCTGGATCGTGACCTGGAGGTTCGCGTCGAACACGCCCTTGAGGAGGTCGCGCACGAACTTGGGGAAGTCCACGTTGTCGATGAACTGCCCCGCGAGGTCCCCCGCCTGGTCGATGCGGGGGTTGAGGTGGCGCTCGTCGTCGATCAGGTCACTGGCGCGCTTCTGCCCGAAGTCGGGGAGGCGCTTGACCAGCTCGTTCGCCGGCCCCTTGAGCGCGCCCATCACGTTGCGCGCGCCGGTGGCGATGGTGCCGAACGCCTGCTGCGACGAGACGGCGTCGCCGTTGGCGGCGTGGCCGTTGCCAGCCGCGGCGAGCGCGCGATACTTCTCGTCCACCAGGTTCCTGTAGACCGCGAGCTGGTCGTTCCGGCTCATGCTGTGGAAGCCGGGCATGGCGGCGAGGTCCTGCTGCGCCTGCATGCGGGCGATCGCGGTGTGCTCCTGTGCCGTGGGCATGTGTCGCTCCTCTCGCGATCGCGGTTACTTGTTCCAGTCGCTGTCGAAGTCGTCGCCCGCCGCCGGGGCGGCGCCATCCCCCGCCGGCGTCCCGGCGAGCGCCGGCACCTCGCCGCCCACCGAGGCCTGCGCGATGATCCAGGCCTCCGCCGCCTCGCGGAAGGCCTCGAAGTCGGCGTCGGTCGTGGCCCCCTGGTCGAAGGCCGCGATCCACTGGAACACCTTGTTCCCCTCCACGGCGAGGCTTCGGATGGCCGCGATGTTGGGCGCGTCGCCGAACCACTCCTTGTGCCCGCGCTCGATCACCGTCCAGAGCGTGCGCCGGCGGCCGTTGCCGAAGAAGTCCACGATCTGCGGATCCTCGAGGATCCCCTTCGCCTCCTGGAGCTGGTGGTACATCTCGGTGACCTGCAGGTGCGCCATGCCGGTCATGAACTCCGTGAGGTTGTACTGGAGCTGCTTCGTGGCCTGGTAGAGCGGCTGGCGGGAGACGCTGTACTCCTCGGTCTTCTTCTCCTCCACGCGCGCGATGTAGTCGGCGACGCGCTCCATGAGCCCGCCCCACATCTCCGGGAAGGCCGCATTCTCGACCATCCCGTCGAGGAGCTGCCCGTCGCCCTTCGCGAGGACGCGGCGGTAGAGCATCGCCCGCTCCTCCGGCTGCATCCGCTCCGCGCGGAGCTTCCAGTAGCGGTACAGCCGCGACGTGGTGTCGCCCGGCTGGAGGTCGATCTGGCCGCTCGCCCACCGTAGCACGACGGCGTCGGCCAGCCGGTAGATCCCGAGCAGCTCGCCGAGCGTGTACACGTAGTCGAGGGCGCCCGCGGCGAGGATGTTCTCGCGGATGATCCCCTGCTCGTCGATGGACTCGAAGGCATCCACGGTGAAGTCCCAGTCGCTCACCGATCCCTTCTGCCGCACCGAGTCGATGGGGTCGGAGGTGGCCCCGCTCCCCGCGCGCGCCGCGTGCGCATAGGCCGCGGCGAAGTACTCGTCCAGCTCCCCGGCCGCGATGCTCTCCTCGCTCCACTTCACGGCGAGGGGGCGCAGGTACTCGACCATCCCGCGGCGCACCTCGTCGCTCACGAGCGCCTCGTCCAGGTCGTCCGCGGTGCGGAGGTACAGGTTCACGTAGGTGGCGAGCGGCCCGTTCTCGCGGACGGAATCGACGACCCGGTTCACCTCTGCCTCGATGCGGTCGGCATCGGCGGGGAAGCTGCGCCGGCGCAGCTCCGCGACTGCCGCCTCGGCCAGCGCCTCCGGCAGGCGGATGCCGCGATTGTCGAGCACCGCCTCGAGCAGGGCCTGGGCGAGGCGATGCCGCGGCCCGCCGTCCTGCTCCAGCTCGCGCATCACGTAGCCGGCAAAGCTCACCGTGTCGCCGAGGTCCACCGGGGCGTCCTCCTCGCGGGGCAGCGCCCCCTCGACGATGCGCGCGTAGATCCCGGGGGTGTTCAGGAGCAGCCGCTGCGTGGCGTCGAGCCCCCCGCCCTTCCGGAAGTACTCGGTGAGCTTCTGCACCTGCTGCGCCTGGCCCGACTCCAGGCGGCGCAGCAGCTCGTCCACCAGCGCGTTCCCCTCCGCCGCGGGCATCACCTGCTCGAGGGCGGCCCGCACGGTGCCGGTGATCCAGCGCCGGTCGCGCCCGGGGACGAGCAGGATGTTGTGCGCGCCCTTCACCGCGCCCACCTCGCCGACCATCGACTTGAACAGCAGCCTGTTGTCCGCCATTGCTCCACTCCCCGCTAGTTGAGGGTCCGCTCCTGCCTGTGTGCCCGTGGGCGCGGACGCGGGTGCGCCGGCGCCTGCTCCAGCTTGTGCTCCAGGAGGCGCACGGCATCGAGCAGGTTGAGCTGCCCGAACCCCGCCTTCCGGTCCTTGAACGCCCGCCCGACCTTGTCGGCGGTGTGCTTCAGCACGTGCTTCCCCTGCGCGTCGCCGAGCGCCACCCCGCGCGCCCGCGCCACGCTCCGCAGCATCGCCACCGCGCCGGACACGAAGGGGGTGGCGTGCGACGTGCCCGTCGAGAAGGCGTAGCCGCCCTCCAGGTAGCTGCTGTAGATGTTCGTCCCCGGCGCGACGAGGCTCACCTGCATCCCCCAGGTGGAGTAGGGCGCCACGCTCCCCTCGCCGTCCACCGCCCCCACGGCGATCACGTACGGCAGGGCGCCGGGATAGTAGAGCTCCTCGCGGCCGTCGTTCCCCGCCGCCGCCACGACCGTGACCCCCTGGCGGCGCGCGTACTCGATCACCTCGGCGTGCGGCAGCCCGCCCGCGGTGTGGCGGATGCCGAGGCTCATGTTGATCACCTGCGCCCCCTGGTCCACCGCCCACTTGATGCCGACGTTGATGTTGTCCACCAGCCCGGCGCCCACGCGGCGCTCGCCCTGCCGCATTGCGCCCAGCACGCGCACGGGCAGGATGCGGCATCGCGGCACCACCCCCACCGGCATGTGCAGCCCGCGCGCGGCGATGATCCCCGCCACGTGCGTCCCGTGTCCCACCGGGTCGGTGGGATCGTCGTCGGCGTCCAGGAAGTCGCCGAAGAACGAGGCCGCGCCGTCGAGGATGTCCACCACGTCGCGCCCGGGAAGGACGACGTCCGCGTACTCCGGGTGGTCGAGCCACACGCCGGTGTCGAGCACGGCGACGACCACGCCGGGATCGCCGGTGGAATGCCCCTGCGCCTCGGGCAGGTGGATGGCGTCGCGGCTGTCCTGCCCGATCCCCGCGCCCATCGCGGCGGCACGCGGCTCGGGCATGGGCGCGGCAGCCACGCGGCCGGCGTGCGCGGACTCCACGTACGGCAGCAGCCGGATGTCGCGGATCAGCGCCTCGGGAATGTCGCCGTTCACCTGGAGCACCAGGCGATAGATCCGATCGAGCCCGCTCGCGATCTCGTCCCGCGACCAGCCGCCGCCGCGCGGCGCGTACGCATGCGTCGCCCAGGCCGCGCGCCGGTGGCGGCGGAGCACCGCGGCGAGCTGCGGCTCGGTGGGTTCCACCGCGCGCGCCTTGTCGCGGATGATGTCCTCCCAGTAGGGCGCGTCCTCCAGCCCCCGCGGCCTGGTGCCCGGCCGCACCGTGAGCTCGACGTGCGGCTTCATCGCGCAAGCCCGCCCATCGGGTCGTCCCCCGGCGGCACCGCCTCGATCGCCGGGAGCGGCGTCACGCGCCAGGGGAAGGCCTCGGCGCGCCCCAGCCGGTACATGCGCGCCTCCCCCTCGTCCACGGCATCGAGCACCCCCGCGGCCACCAGGCGCTCCAGCACCGAGGCGAGGCGCTCCACGTCCACGCGGATCTGCTGGCGCGTGATCCACCACTCCGCGATCCCCTCGATGCTGTCCATCGCCGCGGGATGCTCGGCGAGGTAGCCGAGGATCACGCCGCGCAGCGCCTCGTCCGCGAAGAGCGAGCGCTGGTGGGGGGTGAGGGGATCGGGGGCGGTCATCACGCCACACACGAGGGCAACGCGTGGGCCGTGCGGGCCGCGCGACGCAACCGGCGATGGCCGCGTGACTTGGCCGTTCGCGGGAGCGGGCGGGCCGCGGCGGCCCGGGTGCACGGGCACCCGCGCGGGGGCGGGTGCGGATCCACCCGGTGGGTGCGCGGGCCCGCGCGGCGCGGCGGGGGGACTACCCGCGCGAGGCGAAGCGCCGCGGGTCGAGGCGATGCTTCTTGAGGAGCTTTCCCAGCTCGCGCCGCTCCTTCCCCGCGACCCGCGCGGCGCGCGTGACGTTGCCGCGGTGCACGACCATGAGGCGCGTGAGGTAGTTGCGCTCGAAGGCGAGCACCAGCTCGCGCTTCATCTCGTTGAAGGCGCGGAGAGGCTCCTCGGTGGCATCCGGGGGGCAGGGGGCGGGCACGGGCGCTCCCCCGGCGGGCGGCGCGTCCGCCAGCGCCGCCTCCCACCCCGCGGCGAGCGCGAGGTCCGGGGCGCGCAGCTGCCGCCCGTCGCGGTGGCAGAGGGCCCGCAGGATCGCGTTCTCCAGCTCGCGCACGTTTCCGGGCCAGGGATGCGCCAGCAGCGCGCGCTCCGCATCGGCGGTGAGGGTGAGCGCCTCCTCCCCCACGGTGGCGTGCTTCTGGAGGAAGTGGCGCGCGAGGGGGAGGATGTCGCCGGGGCGATCGCGGAGCGGCGGGATCGTCGCGGAGAGCACGTGCAGGCGGTAGTAGAGGTCGGCCCGGAACCGCCCCTCGCGCACGCGCGCCGCGAGGTCGGTGTTGGTCGCGGCGATGAAGCGCACGTCGACCTGGCTCTCGCTGCTCGCGCCGAGCATGCGGAAGGTGCGATCCTGGAGCACGCGGAGGAGCGACACCTGCCCGCGCATCGAGAGCGCGTCCACCTCATCGAGGAAGAGCGTGCCACCCTGCGCCTGCGCCAGCATGCCGCGGCGCCGCGCGCGGGCATCGGTGAAGGCGCCGCGCTCGTGGCCGAACAGCTCGTCCTCGAGCAGGGTGTCGGGGAGGGAGCCGCAGTTGACCGCCACGAATGGCCCGCCCGCGCGCGTGCCGAGGTAGTGGATCGCGCGCGCGACGAGTTCCTTCCCCGTGCCGGTCTCCCCCACGATCAGGACGGTGGCGTCGCGCGCCCCGAGCGTGGGGAGGGTGCGCAGCACGCGCGCGAACGCCGGCGTGGTCCCCACCAGGCGTTCCATCGCGTACGCGCTGCGCAGCCGCGCCACCGCGCGATCCGCGCCCTCGGCGCGCTCGTGCGGGGGAGGGAGGGGCGGCAACCCCGCATCCGGGGCCGGACGCCCCCCCTCGGAACGTTGGACCTCGCGCTCTCGCACGGTGCGCCGGCGGCCAGTCGTTCCCCGTCACGACGCAGCAGCGGCATCGCGGTTCCCATCGTGGCGCGGGTGTCCCATGATAGGCCGGCGGGGGAGCGTGTCAATCCGGGGAACGTCGGGTCGCGGCCCGTGGCGTGACGGCGCACGTGAGTCCACACAAGCGCCACCCGTTTCTTCCCCGCGCGCGGCGCCATCCCGGGCGGCCCGCCGGCGCCCCCGCGATCGCCGCCGTGATCCGGGCTAGGCCCGCGACCAGATTCGCGTCTCGAGGTCGAGCGTGGACACGAGCCGCTCGGCGAGCTGCATGACCGTCGCCAGCTCCCCCAGCGCCGACTCGGGGGACACGGTGCTGTCGAGCCCCGGGTCGGCCAGCTCCATGTGCGACGGCACCGTCACGTAGAGGAAGTTCCCGAGGAAGGCGAGCCGGATCTGCTCGGGCTGGAGGGCGTTCGCCTCCATGATCAGCTCCATCATCTTCGGCGTGAGGAGGTAGCGGGCCTCCTGGTCGTCGGTGCCGTAGACGGAGAACTGCGCCTCGAAGTCCGGGTTCTCCAGCCGCACGATCTGCTTGCCGCCGATCTTCGATCGTTCGAGGGCGTCGCCGAAGAGCTTCCCCGGCAGCGAGCGCCCCTCGCGGTCGGGGACGACGACGGTGTGCCCCTGGAAGTGCTTGTTGAACTCGAGCTGCGCGACGAACCCCCTGAAGAGGACCTTCTCGGTCTTCCCCTCGCGCCGCGTCGCCCGCACCTCGTGGATGGCGTACGTGACGTTCGCCTTCCGTCCCCGCACCTCGTCCTCGCTGCGGAAGCTCGAGGGGCGCACGGGGAAGAGGTCCATCCGCTCCCAGTGCCCGCGCGTGAGGCTCGACTCGGGGCGGTAGGCGAGGTCGCTGCCGAGGGCCTTCACGACCCGCTGCATCACGACGCGCTTGTAGAGGGTGGCGACCTCCTTCCGCGCGCGCTGGTAGACCCACCCGCCCAAGACGAAGCTCCCGGCGATCGTGACGCGCCACCCCTGCGGCCAGAGGACCAGCGCGGGCAGCGCCGCCACGCCGATCACCGCCCAGGCGGTGCGGGCCCGGCTCCGCTGCCGCGCGATCTCCTCGTTCACCATGTGGCACGCCGCCTGGACCCGCGCGCGGGCGGCCGAGTCGATCTGCAGGAGGGTCACGCGGGCGTCACGCGTTGAACAGCGCCTTCATGTCCACGTCCTTCAGCTTCCGCTCCTCCGCGACGAAGAGGCCGCGGGCGCCGAAGCCGGTGGCGCCGGCGACGAGCGAGCCGGGGACGCTCTGGATCGCGCTGTTGTACTCGGTCACCGCCGCGTTGTAGCTGCGCCGCGCGGCGGCGACCTGCTCCTCCACCTCGTTGAGCGAGCGCTGGAGCTGCACGAAGGTGTCGCTCGACCGCAGCTGGGGGTAGTTCTCCATCTGCACGTTGAGCTGCGTCATCGCGTGCGACAGCTCGTTGTCGGCGCGGATCCGCGACTCGGGCGACTGGCTCGCCGCCGCCTTCTGCCGCAGCCGCACGATGTCCTCGAGCAACGAGCGCTCGTGCCCCATGTACTGGCGGACGACCTCCACGAGCTTGGTGATCAGGTCGTACCGCTGGGTGAGCTGGACCTCGATCGAGCTGAAGGCCTGGTCGACGCGGTTGCGGGCGCGGACGAGGGTGTTGTACGCGGCGATGACGACGACGCCGAGCAGGCCCAGGCCGAGGAGCAGTGCGATGCCCATGGGAGTCAGGGGATGGGGCGGTCGGAGGGATCCGGATCCTCGGTGCTCCGCGAGGCGAAGGCACCGGTGAGCAGGGCGGCGATCGTGAGGATGGCGATGATGCCGACGGCGCGCGCGCCGTACCAGCGGGCGTCGCCGGGGGAGATCACGCCGGCGACGCGAAGCACCGCGATCGCCGCCACGGTGAGGATCGCCAGGAGGAAGCCAAGCTTCAGGGAGCGCACGGGAGGCCCGGGAAGCAGGTGGGGGGTGCGAACGCCGTCTCCCCGTGGACGACCAGGCCGGGCCGCGGGGCACGCCCGGGGCGGTCCCCCCCCGCCGCTACGGGGTCGGCGCGGCCCGGGCGCGCTCCGCCGAGAGATAGGCCAGCGCCTCCTCCCGTGTCTCGAACACGCCGAGCTTGCGGCGGGTGGCGAGGGCGATCATCGAGATCGCCGCACGCTGGATCGGCGAGTCGCTCACCACCGCCGCGGCGCGGACGTACGGCCGGTTGTGCGCGGTGAGCTCGCGGAACTTCGCGGCGACCTCGCGGTCGTAGCGGGTGTCGCGCAGGTCCGTGAGGGTGAAGTGCGAGCCGTCGGCGGGGAGCTTCGCGATGAAGGCGCGCGCCTCCTCGGCGGCGGCGAATCCCTGGGCGGGGTCGGTGATCCCGTGGAAATCGAGCAGGACGATGCGCTGCCCCCGGTGATCGAGGAAGCGGACACGCGCCATGCCCGTCGGGGCCCCGGCCGCGTCGCCGGTAGCGGGGAGGGTCATCGGGGGGGTGGTGGGGGCGGACGCCGGGCGCCCGGTCATCGGGCGGGGCGAAGTGCCGGGAAGATACAGCGCGGGGGCGACGCGGGCGACAGGGCGCGTCGTCGGGCGACGCGGGCGACAGGGCGCGTCGTCGGCCGTCCGGTGCGGGGCGGGGTCCCGCCCCCCGGCCCCAGCGGCTCACCCCTGGTCGTCGTCCGCCGGCTGGCTCGCGATCCAGCTCGCGGGGTCGTTGGCGAAGCGCCACGCCTTCGACCCGCGCAGCGCCGCCGCGTAGGCGTCGATGGTGGGCGGGACGACCGCGCCGTCGCCGCGCACCAGCACCGCCCCCGTCGCGCGCACGAAGCCGAGCAGCGCGGCGCCGAAGCGCGCGTCGAGCCGGCGCACGTCCACGCGCACCGCGATCCGTTGCACGCGGCCGTCGCGGGACCACACGTCGACGCGGTTTCCCTCGTCGCGTCCCCAGCGCTGGTGCCCCGCGCCCCCCGAGGCGCCGGCGGGCGCGATCGCCCCGAGCCGCTCGAGGTGCGCGGCGTCGATCGCCCGGTCGTCCCACCAGTCGGTGCTCGCCAGCGTCGCCGCGGCGGGCCGGGCCCCGGTGATCCGGGCCTGCGGGACGACGTGGAACTCCACCTGCCAGTCAGCCATGCGCGGTCGCCATGCGCGAACTTTCGCCGGGCGCGGTGGCGCGGGCAAGGGCGACTCCCGGCCTCATGGATGCGGGCGACGGGACTGGCCACGCGCGCCGATACGGCCGGGCACGGAAACGCACAGGCCCGGCTTTGCCGGGACACAGAAAGGCACGGATTGCTCCGCGGCGGAGCTGGAGTGCGGGTTCGCCGGGGCAGAGAGAGAAGAATTGGTGGGCTCCGCGACTTGCGAAGCTCCATGCGCCGCGAGGAACTGAGGCAACCCAACCCAACCCAACCCAACCCAACTAAACCCAACCAACTAAACCCAACTGGACCCAACCCAACCTTCAGTTCGTGGTCCGGTGCGCCGGTCCTTCCCGGCGCAAGGAGCAGTCCGTGCGTTTCCGTGCGGCGGCGAAGCCGCCTCCGTGCCTTTCTGTGTGCGGCCGTATCGCCACGAGTGGCAAGTCGCGGCTACTGCGCGACTCCGTGCGCGGCCGCGTGGGCCCGAGTGGCCAGTCGCGGCTACCGCGCCGCGCCGCGCACCCCTCCGCCAGGGGCCGCGGACCCCGAGTGCCCCAGGCTCGCGAGCAGCGCCACCGCCTCCTGCCCGTCCTTGCCGTCGAGGGTCTTCCGCTCGCGATGGATGGCCACGGCGCGCTCGAGCAGCGGCCGTGCCTCGCGCGCGCGCCCCTGCCCGGCGAGGAAGCGTCCCAGCACGAGCGCGGCGCCGGCGATCCGCTGGTGCCCGGCCGGCAGCACCGCCTCGAACGCCGCGAGCGAGGCGCGCAGCTCCCGCTCCGCCGTGCGCATCTCCCCACGCTTCCGGGCGATCTCGCCGAGGTGGCCCAGCGCCACGCCGGTGAGCTCGTGCCCCTTCGGGAACTCGCGCGCCAGCGCGGCCGCGGCGTTCCGGGCGAGGGAGTCGGCTTCCGCGAGCTTCCCTTCCTGGATGAGGACCGAGGCGAGGTTGACCTGCCCGTTCGCCAGCCGCCAGTGCCCCTCCCCGAAGAGCTGCCGCTTGATCGCGAGCGACTCGCGCAGCGGCGCCTCCGCGCCGGGGAGGTCCCCGTTGGCGCGACGCACGAGCCCAAGGTTGTTGAGCACCGCGGCGGTCATCGGGTGCACCGGCGGGAGCAGCGCGCGGTGCACCGCCAGCGCCTCCGCCAGCAGGGGCTCGGCGCCCGCGAGGTCCTTCTTCGCCCAGAGCAGAAGCCCCAGGTTGTTCATCACGTCGGCGGTGCGCGAGTTGCGCGCGCCGTACAGCTGCCGCCGGATGGCGAGCGCCTCGCGCAGCGGGGGCTCCGCGTCGTCGAGCCGCCCCGCCTGGCGGAGCATGTCGCCCAGGCCGTTGAGGGTGAGCGCGAGCGCCTCGCGCTGCTCCGGCCCCTGCCGCCGCGCGATCGCCAGCGCGGCGCGATACGCGCGCTCCGACTCGGGGAACTTCGTGCGCGCCCGCTCCAGGTCGCCGATGCCGACCCAGGCGTTGACCCGGGCGCGATCGGCGGAGGGCCCGAGGCGCGTCGCGATCCCGATCGCCTCCTCGAACATCGGCTTCGCCCGGTCATACGCGCCGAGGCTCACGTACATCTTCCCCACCAGGTTCATCGCCTGCAGCTGCACCTCGGGCTGCCCCGCGAGCGCGCGCACCTTCTCGCCGCGCGCCATGAGGAAGTCGCGGAGCGTCACGGAGTCGGCGCGCACGGCGCGGCCCGAGAAGGGGTCGGCCACGTCGAACATCTCCGCGAGGAAGGTGCTCACCTGCTGGGCCTTGGCCTGCTCGGTCTCGGCGCGCGCGAGGGCGGCGGCGGTGCGCCGCTGCTGCACCGCCATCGTGACCGCGAAGGTCACGAGCCCCGCCACGCCCAGCGCCGCCGCGGCGACGCGGAGGCGGTGGCGCCGCACGAAGCTCAGCGCGCGGTAGCCGAGGGTGTCGGGACGCGCGAGCACCGGGCGTCCCTCGCGGTGCCGTTGCAGGTCCCCGAGCAGGGCCCCGACCGACGCGTAGCGCCGCTCGGGCTCGCGCGCGAGGGCGCGCAGCACGATGGCGTCGAGGTCGCCCGCGAGCTGCCGCCGCAGCGTCGCCACGTCGGTGCCCGGGATCCCCTCCCCCGCGCCCCGCCCCACCACCGTCGAGGGGCGGGGCACCGTCGTCGCCATCACCTTCTGGTGGATCTCCGCGGGCGTGCGCTTCGCCAGCGCGATCGCGCGCTGCCCGCTGAGCAGCTCGAAGAGCACCAGCCCCAGCGCGTACACGTCGGTCGCGGTGGTGACCGGCTCCCCCGCGAGCTGCTCCGGGGCCGCGTACTCCGGGGTGAGGAGGCGCAGCCCGGTGCCGGTCATCGCCTCCTCGTCGTCGTCGAGCAGCTTCGCGATGCCGAAGTCGAGCAGCTTCGGCACCCCGTCGGCCGTGACGAGCACGTTCCCCGGCTTGATGTCGCGGTGCACGATCAGGCTGCGGTGCGCGTACTCCACCGCCTCGCACACCGGCTCGAAGAGCGCGAGCCGCTGCGACACGCCGAGCTGGTGGCGATCGCAGTAGCGATCGATCGGCTCCCCCTCCACCAGCTCCATCGCGAGCCAGGGCGTGCCATCCTCGGCGATCCCCGCGTCGAGCATCGCGGCGATGTTGGGATGCCGCAGCCGCGCCAGCAGGCGACGCTCGAGGAGGAAGCGCCGCACGTTCTCCGGCGCGGCGAGCCCCCCGCGCACCACCTTGAGCGCACAGCGGAGCCCCACGTCCTCGCGCTCCGCCAGGTACACGGCGCCCATGCCGCCGTGGCCGATGAGTCGGCGCAGCAGGTAGGGGCCGATGCGGCGTCCCTCGAGCGACGGGCTGGCATCGCGCAGCACGTCGGTGGCGAGGGCGCCGAGCATCTCGCCGGTGGCGCCGCGCAGCAGGCCGCCGGTGCGCGCGTCCTGGGCCACCAGCTCCTCCACCTCGGCGCGGAGCAGCGGGTCGTCGGCGCACCGGTCATCGAGGAAGGGGGCGCGCGCCTCGGAGGAGAGCGCCACCACCTCGTGGAAGATCGCCTGCACGCGGCGCCAGCGGGCGGCGGCGTCGCCCTTCGCGGGCGCATCGCCCCCGGGAGCGCGGGAGGTGGGCGACGTCACGACTCCGCGAGCTCCCGGCGCAGCCAGGCGCGCGCGGCGCGCCATTCGCGGTTCACCGTGGCCTCGGAGACGCCGAGCACCTCCGCGGTCTCCTGCGCGGTGAGCCCCACGAAGTAGCGATGCTCCACGATGCGTGCCTGGCGCTCGTCGAGCGCCTCGAGCCGCTGGAGCGCCTCGTCGAGGGCGATGAGCTCCTCGGCGCGGGCGGGGGCCGCCTGCGCGGCCTCGTCGAAGGTCACCGCCCAGGCATCGCCGGCCTCGCGCTGCCGGCGCGCGCGCCAGCGGGCGGCGTCGACGAGGATCTGGCGCATCGCGCGCGCCGCCACGCCGAAGAAATGCGCGCGGTTCCGCCAGTCGATCTCCGCGGAGGGGACGAGCTTGATGAAGGCCTCGTGCACCAGCGCGGTGGTGCACAGCGTCTCGCCCCCCCCGCCCGAGCGCACGCGGTGCGCGAGCCCGCGCAGCTCGGCGTAGACGTACTCGAAGAGGGCGTCGAGCACGCGGCCGTCGCCCCCGCCCGCGGCACGCAGGAGCGCGGTGACCGAGGAGGGGTCGCCGAGGGGGCAGGCCGCGGGGCCGGGCATCGCGTCGGAACTCATCCGCGATCGAGAGGGCGGGGAAGACGGGTGGGGGCGGCACCATCGTCGGCGACCGCAGGGGGCAAGAGTAGCCCGCGTCAACAGCGAGGACAATATGGAAGCGGGGGTCGGCGCCGCTGACGATGGGGATTGGGGGGCACGGGGCCACACGTGGCCCAGGGCGGGGGAAGCCCCTGCGGGACCTATCAACACACACGGTCCCGCAGGGGCTCCCCCCGCCCCGGGCCCTCAGGGTTCGCGGATGGTTCGAGGAACCCCAATCGAAGCCGGTCGTGGCGGGGCGCCTCCACGGGACCGTGTGTGTTGATAGGTCCCGTGAAGGCGCCCCGCCACGAGCCGGCCTCCGATTCCGGCCCGCCGCGAGCCGCCCGGACCGATGACAGGATCCGGCGCCCCCGGACGTATGGCGCGGTGAACCCCCGGTCCGTTCCGCCCGGCCCGGCCGTCCCCCTCAGGAGCCTTCGCATGATCCCCACCCGCTCGCGCCTTCACCTGGCCGCCGTCGCCATCCTGCTCGCCGGCTGCTCGGAGCCCGTCGCCGCCCCGGTCATGGGCACCGTCGCCCCCGATGCCAGCGCCCCCGCGGCGGCCACGGCCTACACGGCCACGCGGTTCGACGCGGTGCCGAACAGCAGCTACTCCAACCCGGACGTGGACGGCAACCGGGTCGTCTACGAGGACGGCCTCGGCGAGATCATCATGACGGACCTCGGGACGAGGGAGCGGCGGGTCATCACCGGCGGCCCTGCCCAGTGGCCCCGCATCTCGGGCAACCGGATCGTGTGGCAGGACAAGCGGAACGGGCAGTGGGACATCTACATGTACGACCTGTCCACGAGCACCGAGACCCGCCTCACCACCAACACGGCCGAGCAACTCCAGCCCGACATCAGCGGGCACTGGGCGGTGTGGGCCGACCGCCGCAACACCCCGACCACCACGAAGATCTGGGCGCTCGACCTGAACGTGCCGGGGAGCGAGCACGAACTCGCGGTGAGCGGCACCGAGGGCTGGAAGCCGATGGTGGACGGCGACTGGGTCACGTATTCCTCGCGCGACGGGGGGTACCAGAGCCTGGGCGACACGAAGGCCTACAACCTGGCCACCGACACCGAGACGCACCTCGTGAGCGGCAAGCCGCTCTCGGCGCGCTTCCCCGAGGGCATCTCCGGGCGCACGGTGCTCTACAACGTCTATGACGACCAGACCGGCGCGAGCCGGTCCTGGGTGTACGACATGGCCGCGGCAACCAACACGCAGGTGAGCCCGCTCGGTGTCGCCGCCTTCCCCAGGGCGATCGCCGGGAACTACGTCTACTGGACGACCCCCTCCTGCTGCAACCTCGAGGTGCTCCAGCGCCTGGAGATGGGCGGCGGCTCCCCGATCACCATCAGCGACGCGGGCTTCATCGGTGGCGTTGCCGCCTCGGGCGAGCGGGTGGTGTGGAGCACGGGCGGGGTGCTCTGGCATTACGGACCCGCCCTTCCCAATTCGGCGCCCCAGGTGGGGCTGACCGGCGACCGGTCCATCGTGGAGGGCCAGCTCGCGTCGTTCTCGGCGGCGGGGAGCTTCGACCATGACGGGGACCCGCTCACCTTCTCCTGGACCTTCGGCGACGGCTCCCCGGCGGAAGTCGGGCCGGCGAGCACGCATGGCCGCCGGTCGCACAGCTACCCGGACAACGGCAACTTCACCCTGACCCTGGTCGTCACCGACGGCCGGGGCGGCGCCACCACGTCGCAGATGCAGGTCCCGGTCACGAACGCGGCCCCCTCGGCCACCCTCGTCGCCCCCTCGTCGGCGACGCCGGGCGCCTCCTTCACCCTCGAGCTCACCGGTGCGGCCGACGCGGGCAGCGCCGACGTGGCCGCCGGCTTCACCTACGCCTTCAACTGCGGCAACGGCGTGTACACCGCGGCGAGCGGACCCACCGCCAGCTGCACGGCGCCGTCGTCGCAGGGGAACCGCACCGTGGGGGGCCGGATCACCGACAAGGACGGCGGGTCGCGCACCTACACCGCGACGGTCCCGGTGTCCAACGCGGCGCCCACGGCGATCATGTCGGCGCCGAGCACCGCGGTCGAGGGGACGAGCATCACCGTCAAGCTCACCGATCCGCAGGACGCGCCCGCCGACCTGGCGGGGCTCACCTATCGCTTCGACTGCGGCTCGGGGACGTACGGCGCCGCGTCGGCGTCGAGCGCCACCAGCTGCCTGCTCGACGACAGCGGCGAGCGCACGGTGCGCGCCCGCATCATCGACGCGCACGGGGCCTACAGCGAGTACGCCGCCTCGGTGTCCGTGTCGAACGTGGCGCCCACCGCCACCTTCGCCGCGCCCGGCACGGTGGACATGGACGCGAGCTTCTCCCTCACGCTCAGCGGCGCCTCGGATCCCTCGAGCGCCGACCTGGCGGCCGGGCTCCGCTTCGAGTTCGACTGTGGCACCGGGGCGTACGGCGCAGCCGGCCCGAACGCCACCGCCACCTGCGACGCCGGCGCCGGCCGCACCCTGGCGGTGCGCGCCCGCGTCACCGACAAGGACGGCGGCGCGACGGAGTACCGCGCCAGCGTGGCGGTGCGCAACGTCGCGCCCACGGCGCGGTTCGCCGCGCCCGCCTCGGTCACCGAGGGCGCCGGCATCGCGCTGCGCCTCGCCGACGCCACCGACACTCCGTCGCACGCCGGGTCGCTCACCTTCGCCTTCGACTGCGGGAGCGGCTATGGCACACCCTCGGCGGCGGCGACCGCCACCTGCGCCACGAGCGACGACGATGTCCGCACGGTGCGCGGGAAGGTGATCGATCCCGACGGGGCCTTCACGGAGTACGCCGCCACGGTGCGCGTGGCCAACGTGGCGCCCGTGGTGACGATGGGCGGCACCGCCTCGGTGGTGAGCGGCGGCACCGCCACGATCACCGGCGCCTTCACCGATCCCGGCACGGGCGACGCGCCCTGGTCGGCGGTGATCGAGTGGGGCGACGGCACGAGCAGCACCCTCGCCGGCACCCCCGGCGCGCCGGTCACCGCGTCGCACCGCTACCTCGCTCCCGGCACCGTGGCCGTGCGCCTGGTGGTGACGGACAAGGACGGTGGACAGGGAAGCGCCACGCACCAGGTGACCGTGACGCGCGCCCCCGTCGGGATCGACGTGCTCCCCGGGAGCGATGAGAACCCCTTCCGCCTGAACGAGAAGGGGAATGGCAATCTGCCCGTGGCCATCCTCGGCGCGGCAGGGTTCGACGCCGGTGCCGTGCAGGTGGGGTCGGTTCGCATCGTCGGCGCCGGCGCGCCGGTGCCCGTGGCGAACAAGGGGAATGGCCAGCCGATGGCATCGCTCGAGGACGTGAATGGTGACGGGATCGCCGACCTCGTGCTGCACTTCGACCGCGCCGCGCTGATCGAGAGCGGCGCGATCCAGCCGGGCACCACCCGCCTCACCCTGCACGCCGTCGCCGCGGGCGGGGTGCAGGTGGCCGGGAGCGACGCGATCCGCGTGATGTCGAAGTAGCCGTTCCCGCGGGCACCACGCGCAGGGGGCCGACGATGGTTCCCTGCGCGCGGTGCTTCCCTTCCGTTCTCCATCCGCACCTTCCCCTCGCTCCTCGTGACCACCTCGTACCGTCGCGACCAGCGCGTCGCCTTCGCCACCCGGCGCCGGCCCCCGGCACCGGCGCCCGCGTCGCATGGCGCGGCGGTACGCCCGCCCCTCGGCGTCGGCGCCGACGCGGCGGTCACGAGCGCGCTGGCGCTCGCGCTCGCGGCGTTCTCGGCCTACCTGCTCACCCTCTATCCCACCGTGTCGGGGGGCGACGCGGGGGAGCTCGTCGCCGCGGCGCTCACCGGCAGCTCGCCGCATCCGCCGGGCTATCCCCTCTTCGCCCTGCTCGCCCGCGCGGCCGCGCTCCTGCCCATCGGGGAGGTGGCCTGGCGGGTGAACCTCTTCACCGCGCTGTGCGGCGCGGCGGCGGCGGGCGTGCTCTGCGCCGCGGTGCTCCGTGCGACCGGGAACCGCTGGGCGGGGATCCTCGCGGGGGGCCTCTTCGCCTTCTCGCCCACCGTGTGGGAATACGCGATCGGGGCAGAGGTGTTCGCGCTGAACCACCTGCTCGTCGCCGCGCTGCTCTGGCTCGCCGTGCGCTACCTGCAGACCGGGCGCGAAGGGTTCGCGCTCGCGGGCGCGGCCACCTTCGGGCTCGCCCTCGCCAACCATCACACCGCGCTGTTCGTGGGGCTGCCGCTGCTCGCGACGCTGGTGATCCGCGAGCCGGCCCGCTGGCTCGCCCCGCGCGCGCTGCTCCGCCTCGCCGGCTGCTTCGCCGCGGGGCTGCTTCCCTACCTGTACCTCCCCCTCGCCTCGCTGGCACCCTCGGTCGCGACGTGGGGTGACCAGCGGAGCATCGCCGGGTTCCTCACGCACCTGCTGCGTCGCGAGTACGGCACGCTGCGGCTCGGCGCCGCCGCCTACGTGCGCGACGCGTCGTTCGCCGCGCAGGTGGGGATGTACCTCCGCTTCGAGTGGCGCGAGCTGCTCGGGATCGGCATGCCGCTCGCCGCGCTCGGCGCGTGGACGGGGATGCGGCAGCGGCGCACGCGCGGCCTCACGGCGTGGCTGGCCGCGTCGTGGCTCCTGTACGTGATCGTCTTTCACGCGCTCGCCAACCTCCCCGTGGGCAACCCCCTCTTCCTCGGGGTGCAGCAGCGCTTCTGGCTCCTCCCCGGGCTGCTCCTCGCCGCCTGCGCCGGCCTCGGGGCCGGGGCGCTCGCGCCGCGGCTCGGGCGGGGGATGCCCGTGCTCGCGATCGGCGTCGTCGCCCTGCAGGCCGGCCTGCATGTCCGGAGTGCGAACCGTGGCGACGCGCGCGAATTCCAGGAGTACGGGGCGGCGCTCCTCGCCCCCCTCCCCCCCAACGCGATCCTCCTCGCGCGCGGCGACCTGCTGGTGAACACCCTCCATCACGCGCAGCTGGTGGAGGGGCGCCGTCCCGACGTGCGCGTGGTGGACCTGGAGCGGCTCACCTACCCGTGGATGCGCCGCGTGGTGCAGGCCAGGCTGCCCGGCGTCGTGCTCCCCGGCGAGCGCCTCGCCCCCGCGGGGGTGCCGGGGGGATTCACCCTCGCGCAGCTCGTGGCGGCGAACGTCGGCGGCGCGCGGGTCTACCTCGCCGGCAACCTGGCCGCGCACGAGGGCGACGTCGCCATCGCGTACCAGCGCTGGCCCCTCGGCATGGTCGCGGAGCTCGTCCCCGCCGGCCGGGCGGTGGACGTGGCGCAGTGGGCGCGGGAAAGCGCGGAGTGGCTCCCGCGGATCGCCGTGCCCGCGTCGCGCCGCGCGCCGGACGGCTGGTCGCGCGTGGTGTGGCAGGACGCGATCGGCGCGCGCCACGCGCGGGCGGTGAAGCTGCTGGAGCTCGCGATCGCGCGGGGGGACCACGCGCTGCTCGAGTCGGCGACCACCGAGCTCGCCGCCTTCACCTTCGACCATCCCGATGCCCTTCCCATCGCCTGGAAGAACCTCGGCCTCGCCTACGCGCACCTCGCGCAGCGCGACCCGGGGTTCGTCGCTCCCATGCGCGCCGCCTGGGAGGAATACCTGCGGCGGGGCGACCCCGCCGACCCCCAGCTCCCCGCGATCCGCCAGATGATGTCGCGCTGAGCGCCCATCGCGCCACGAACCGTCCCGCACGCTCCCTCACCCCTCGTGTCTCCCCTCATGCGATCGCGCCCCCTCTCCCTGCTCGCCGCCGCGGCGAGCGCCCTGTTCATCGCGGCCTGCGCCGACGGGCGCAGCGTCCCCGACCTGGCCGCTCCCCAGGTCGACCGCGGTGCGCCCGCGTCGGCCCTTCCCGACCTCTCGATCCTCGAGCTCACCCCGGACTGGGGCCCGGCGAGCGGCGGCACCGTCGTCACCGTGCACGGGGAGTTCGGCATGGGGGCGTCCGTCATGTTCAAGGGCGCGATCGTCCCCACCACCTCGATCAGCGCGACCAGCGCGCAGTTCGTGACCACGCCCGGGATCCGCGGGTGGCACGTGCCGGTGAAGGTGGTGACCGCGTACGGGGAGTCGACGGTCACGAAGTACTTCACCTACGAGGGGACGAGCCCCCTCGCGATGTTCCCCGATTACGGCCCCACGGTGGGCGGCACCCGGATCACGCTGCATGGCGAGAACTTCCAGCCCACCGCCACCGTGATGTTCAACGGCAGCGCGCTCCCCACCACGTACCTGAGCGCGAGCAGCCTGGTGGTGCTGGGCCCCGCGGGGGAGGGGCAGGCCAGGGTGTACGTGGCCGACGAGGGAGCGACGCGTGACACGCTCACCTTCACCTACCAGGCGCCCGTGGTGAGCGGCTTCTCGCCGCAGGCAGGCTCCGTGGCCGGCGGCACGCTGCTGACCATCGTGGGGGCGAACTTCGGCTTCAATCCCACCGTGACGATCGGCGGGGAGGCCGCGCGCATCGAGCGCGCGGACCACACCGCGATCCTGGCCTGGTCCCCCGCGGGAAGCGTGGGACCGGCGCCGCTCGTGGTCACCACCGCGGGGCAATCGTCGAACCCGGTCTCGTACACCTACATGCAGTACCCGCCGGCGATCCTCGGCGTCGCGCCCACGCACGGGCCGGCGGAGGGGGGCAACACCGTCACGATCACCGGCGCGGAGTTCGGCACGAATCCCGGGGTCGCCTTCGGCGGCCGCGCGGCCACGCTCACGAGCATCTCGAACACCCGGCTCGTCGCCGTCGCTCCCGCGGGACAGGGGACGGTGCCGGTCACGGTGAGCAACGCGGGCGGCGTCTCCAACGCGGCGTCGTACACCTACGACCCCGGCGTGCCCACGGTGGCCGCCATCACCCCCGCCACCGGCCCCACCGCCGGCGGGATCGCCGTGACGATCAGCGGAACGCACCTGGGGAACGGCGCCGCCGTCACCTTCGGCTCCGCCATCGCGACCGCCGTCTCGTCGTCGCTCACGCAGCTCGTCGTCACCGCGCCCGCCGGCGAGGGCACGGTGCCGGTCGTGGTGCGCACGAATGGCGGCACCTCCGCCGCGGTGGACTTCACCTACGACGCGCCCTCGATCGCCTCCATCACCCCGGGCCACGGGCCGGCGGCGGGCGGGGTGCCGGTCACCATCGTGGGGACGAATTTCGGCCTCGCCCCCGCGGTGACCTTCGACGGTGCGGCCGCGCCGGTCACCGCTCGTTCGCACACCTCGATCACCGTCCTCGCGCCGGCGGGGGAGCCGGGCCACGCGGCGCAGGTGCGGGTGACCGTCGCCGGCCGGTCGTCGAGCCCCATGGGCTTCACCTACGATCCGCCGTCGCTCGCCACGATTGCCCCCGCGCATGGCCCCACCGCCGGCGGGACCACGGTGACCCTGATGGGGAGCGGCTTCGGGAGCGCGCCCACCGTGCGCTTCGGCGACGCGGACGCGCGGATCGTCGGGGCCGCGACCCAGGCGTCGATCGTCGTGCAGGCCCCCGCGGGGCAGGGAAGCGTGCCGGTGGTGGTGCACGCGGGGAGCTCCACGTCGAACGCGCTGCGCTACGACTACGACGCCCCCACGATCGCCGCGATCACCCCCGTGAGCGGCCCCGCCGCGGGGGGGACGAGGATCACCATCGCCGGCACGAGCCTCGGGACGAGCGGCCGGGTGACGGTGGGGGGCGCGGAGGCGACGCCGGTCTCGTGGACGCACGCGCAGGTCGTGGCGACCACCCCCGCCGGCGCGGGAGGGAGCGACGCGCCCGTGGTGGTGACCGTGGAGGGGAAGGTCTCGAACGCTCTCAGCTTCCACTACGACGCGCCGCCGCCGGTGCTCCAGGCGATCACGCCGGCGAGCGGCCTCCCCGCCGGCGGCACCACGATCACCCTCACCGGCACGAACTTCGGCCCCGCCGGCACGGTGACCGTGGGCGGGCTTCCCGCCCCGCAGCTGTCGTGGACGCAGACGCAGATCGTGGCGACGACCCCCGCGGGCACCGCCAGCACCACGGTGCCGGTGCTGGTGACCACGCGTGGCATGACCTCGAACGCGCTGTCGTTCCGCTACCTGTGCCCCGCGGGTACCATCGCCGAGGGGAGCGCCTGCGTGACCCCGATCGAGCACCTGGACCACCTCGTGGACCAGCTCCCGCCGGATGCCCGGCAGGGGATCGCGACGCTCGTGTCGCAGGCGGCCGACAAGCTCTCCGACCGCAACCCGGACAACGACGCCGCCGCCTGCGGCCAGCTCGGCGCGGCGCTCACCCAGGTGAACTCACTGGAGAAGCGCGGGAAGCTCCCGGAGGCGCAGGCGGGCGCGCTTCGGGCCGCGATCACGCTCGTGCGGGAAGGCGCGGGTTGCCGCTGACCCGCCCGGTGCCTGCACGCCCTCGCGCTCCAGGCGGAGCGCGGGGGCGTGCCTGCGCCCGGGGATCACTCCGGCACGTGCACCCGCGCCTTGATGTGCTTGAGGTTCGCCACGATGGTGAAGGTCATCACCACCAGCAGCGACCAGGAGCTCCATTTCCCCACGTGCACGGCGGTCCAGGCGCCGAGCTGGTTGGGGTAGCGCCAGATCCCGAGGAAGGTGCTGATGTTCTCGGCGAGCCAGATGAAGAAGCCCACGAGGAGGAAGCCGAGCAGCAGGGGCATCGTGCGGTCGCGATCGAGGGGGCGGAACACCACCGTCGTGCGGGCATACAGCCCCAGCGCCAGCGTGGCCAGGTACCAGCGCAGGTCGGGAATGAAGTGATGGGTGAAGAAGTTGGCGTAGATCGCCACCGCGACCACCCCCGCCATCCAGTACGGCGGGTGATGCCGGATGCGCAGGTCGAGGAGCCGCCAGGCCTGGATGATGTAGCTCCCCACCGCCGCGTACATGAAGCCGGCGAAGAGCGGGACCCCGAACAGCTTCGTGTACGCCGCGTCGGGATAGCTCCACGAGCCGATCGCCGGGGAGGTCTTGAAGGCCTCGAGGCCGAAGCCGACCAGGTGGAAGAGGGTGATCGCCTTCACCTCGTCCCAGCTCTCGAGCTTCGCCCACACCATCCCCGCCTGGATGGCGAGGGCGATGAGGAGGAGGAGGTCGTAGCGCGGGATCCCGAACGCCCCCGCGCGCGGCATCGCGAATACCGCGAGGAAGAACAGGCCGGCGAAGAGGCAGGCCCTGGCCTGCTTCAGGCCGAACCAGAGCAGCTCGGTGAGGGCGCGGCGGGAACCCGAGAGCAGCGGTGGGTCGATCGCCCCGGGGAGGTCCGTGTCGAGGGGGAGCGATCGCCCCGTGGTGGCGTCCAGGTGGTGGTCCTTTGCACTTTATGGCGCAAAGTAGATTCGGCGGAGGCGGGCTGTCAACGTGGCGGCGACGCCAGTTTCCCCCGCCACCAGATGTTCCCGGTGATCCCGGTCACCGCCCCCCCTCCGCTGGCGAGCCCACGCATGGAAGCGCATGGCAGGCGATCACCGCCGCCCACCCGTGTGGCGAACACGGGCGCGGCACGCCCACGCAACCTCCCCGGGCGTCAGCGTCGTCGGGTACAGCACCCGCTCCCCGGTCACGGGGCCCACGCGGTCTCCAACTCCCCGCTCCATGACGCAGAACCTCCTCCGCTCACTCGGCGCGCTGGCGACGATGCTCCTGCTCGCCGCGACGCCGGCCGCCGCGCAATCGGCGCCGGCGACCGACACCCTCTACGCCTGCTACATCCCGAGCACCGGGACGGTCTATCGCATCCGGACCGCCGACACGCAGGCCAGCTGCACGGTGAAGCACGGGGCGAACGCGCACGTCCAGTTCAGCTGGAACGCGCGAGGCCCCGAAGGGGCGCAGGGCCCCGCCGGCCCGCAGGGGGCGAAGGGCGATCCGGGGCCGAAGGGCGACCCTGGGGTGGCCGGCCCGGCGGGCGCCGCGGGGCCGCAGGGGCCGAAGGGAGACAAGGGCGACGCGGGCGACGTGGGCCCTGCCGGTGCGACCGGCGCGAAGGGCGACACGGGCGATGTGGGCCCCGCCGGTGCCCCCGGCGCCAAGGGCGACAAGGGAGACAAGGGCGACGCCGGTGACCCCGGCCCCGCTGGCACCCCCGGCGCCAAGGGCGACACGGGCGATCCCGGCGCCGATGGCGCCGCCGGCGCCGCCGGCGCGCAAGGCCCCGCCGGTCCCGACGGGCCGCAAGGGCCGCCGGGCCTTCAGGGCCCCGCGGGACCCGCGGGACCCGCGGGCGTGTCGGGACTCGAGTACAAGCTCAACGCCACGAACTACTCCTGGACCGCGGGCCAGGCACGCACGATCGACGTCGCCTGCCCCGGCACCAAGCAGGTCCTGTCCGGCGGCTTCGACCTCGCGTCCGGACTCCGCGCGTCGGCGAGCCGCCCGTACTCGACGGGGACCTGGCGGGTGACGGTCCGCGCCGACGCCGCGATCGGCTCGGCCACCGTGACGGTGTTCGCCATCTGCGCCAACGTCGCCCCCTGAGGGAGGGTCTTCCATGCGCCATTCCCCAATCGTCGCGGGATGCACCGCCCTCGCGGGTGCCCTCGCCGCCGTGCTCTCCGCCGGCTGCGAGGCGCCCCGGGCCACCGCGCCTCCCGCGGAGGCGGGCGTCGTCACGGCGCCCCTCGTCGCCGCCGCCGCCCG
>DASWVQ010000379.1:0-1625 GCA_036401195.1 Gemmatimonadaceae bacterium | reverse complement strand
CGCGGTGGGATCGAGGCCTCCCGACTCGATAGATTGCCTCCATGGTCTTCGGCCTCTTCACCCGCCGTCGCCGGGAGCGGCTCCGCGCCCAGCCCGTGCCGCCCGCGTGGCGCGCGATCGTCGAGCGCAACCTCCCGATCTTCCGCCGCCTCCCCCGCGCGGACCAGGAGGAGCTCCTCGGCCACGTCCAGGTCTTCATCGCCGAGAAGCACTTCGAGGGCTGTGGGGGACTCGCGCTCACCGACGAGATCCGCGTCACGATCGCCGCGCAGGCCTGCCTGCTCCTCCTGCATCGCGACACGGACTACTATCCGCGCCTCCGCTCGATCCTCGTCTATCCCACGGGGTACACGGCGCATGGGGAGCAGCACGTCGAGGGCGGCATCTGGGAGGAGGGGCCGGAAGACCTGCTCGGGCACACGCAGGAGGACCTGCGCGCGATGGTGCTGTCGTGGGACTCGGTGAAGCACGGCGCGCGTGACGCCACCGACGGCGAGAACCTCGTGCTGCACGAGTTCGCGCACCAGCTCGACTTCGAGGACGACACGACCAACGGGACGCCGCCGCTCGGGAGCCGCGCCGAATATCATGCGTGGGGACGCGTGATGCGCGAGGAGTTCGAGGCGCTGCGCGCTGCCGATGACGCGGGGGAGGAGACACTGATCGACCCGTACGGGGCCGAGGACCCGGCCGAGTTCTTCGCCGTGGTGACGGAGGCCTTCTTCGAGCAGCCGCACGCGCTCCGGCGGCGGCATCCGGCCCTGTACGAGCGGCTGGCGGCGTTCTATCGCCAGGATCCCACGTCGTTCGTCTCGCCACCACATGAGAGCGACTAGCGACGTCCAGCTCCGCGGATGCCGCGCGGCCACGGCCGCCAGTCTCTACCTCAGCCGACGGGCTGGCCCTTCCAAGCCATCGTCGCCCCGAGCGAGACTGCGCGGCGGCCGACGGGGGATCTGGCCTCCCGGAAGCGTTGCATCGCGCCTCGTAGGTTCCCTCGTATCCGCTCGTGGTCGTGTCTTGCCCACAGGGTGAGTATCGCGTCGTCAACCGGGCATTATGGTGTTGGGTCCCGCGACGCGCCGCCGAACCTGTACGTGCTACCCATCATGAGCAATCGGCACGGGGTCGCGACCGATTAGCCGCAGCGCCACGCCGCGGGATCTGTGACGACACGAGGCCCAGCGCCACCGCGAGGTCAGCTGCATGACGACAATGCGCATCATCCCTTCCTTGATCGTCCTGCTGGCCGCATCGAGCTGCACCTCCCCGAAGGACCCGGGATACGCCAGCATCGGGGGCGAAGTCCACGATGCATCGGGGACGAGCCTGGCCGACACGCGCGTGCGGATCACCTGCCCCGGGGCATCCGCACCGGTGGAAGCGCGCACCACGTCGCCGATCCGCGATGGAACCGGTGCCCAGGTGGGATCCGCGTACTCCGCGTTCGTCGAGGTGCCCGGACTCATTCAATCCGGGGGGGCCAGCCTCGCCTGTCGATTCGAGGCGCCCGACGTTTCCACCGGCCCCCTCGCCAAGGTTCGGACTGTCGGGTTCTATCCGCTCGGCGTGCCCATGCCCCTCCAGCGCGTCGATCTCCCGTGAGCGGGCCAGGATTCGCTGGT
>DASWVQ010000378.1:0-6853 GCA_036401195.1 Gemmatimonadaceae bacterium | reverse complement strand
CCCCGCGGCCTCCCCCGCGCGCAGGCTGCGCATCTGGCGGTAGGCGATCGCCGCCGCCGCCGCGGCGTGCGGCCCCGTGCCCCGGAGCGCGTCGCGGAACTGCCCCGCGTCCTTCCACCGGTCCTCGGGCGCCTTGGCCAGGGCGCGGGTGATCGCCCCCGCCAGCGTCGCCGGCGTGTCGGGGCGCGCGCCGAGGATCGGCTTCGGCGGCTCCGCCACGTGCTTCATCAGGAGCGCGGGGGTGTTCGTCGCCGTGAAGGGCGGTGCCCCCGCGAGCATCTGGTAGCCCACGACCGCGAGCGAGTAGATGTCGCTCCGCCCGTCCACCTCGCGCTCCCCCATCGCCTGCTCCGGCGACATGTACGCCGGCGTTCCCATCGACATCCCGGTGGCGGTGAGCCGCGACCCGGCCGACATCGCGCGCGCGATGCCGAAGTCGGTCACCATCGGCCGCCCCGTCTCGCGCTCGAGGAGGATGTTGTCCGGCTTGATGTCGCGGTGCACCACGCCGCGCGCGTGCGCGTAGGCCAGCGCGTCGGCCACCTCGCGCAGCACCCGCTCCGCCTCGGCCACGTCCATCCGCGGGCGCCGCACCAGGAGCGTGTTGAGGCTCTCCCCCTCCACCATGCCCATCACGAAGAACACCACCCCGTCGCGCTCGTCCACCGAGAAGATGGGGACGATGTTGGGGTGCGCGAGCTGCGCGGCGAGCTGCGCCTCGCGCAGGAAGCGCTCGCGCACGTCGGGGTTGTACGCCAGCTCCGGCGGGAGGACCTTGATCGCCACGCGGCGGTTGAGCCGCACGTCGAGGGCGCGGTACACCACCCCCATGCCGCCGCGCCCCAGCTCCCCCTCCACGAGGAAGCGGTCGCCGATGGCGGCGACGACGCGGTCCAGCAGCGGGTCGGTCACGGGGGCGGGGGCGGGGGCGGGGGGCGGGAAGCGGGCCGGCGTGGGCTCAGCGCGCCTGCGCGCGTCCCGCCTCGCTGGCGGCGAACAGGGCGCCGTCCACGCTCTCCGCGAGGTGCAGCGCGTTCATCGCCAGCGACGTCACGTGGTGCGCCGTCTGGGCCCCGGCGCGCAGCCGCAGCACGTCGAGCTTCATGTTCTGGAGCGCGGCGACGCAGGTCTCCAGCCGGTCGGCGAGCAGCTGGCGGCGCCGGTCGAGGTCGAGGACCGCGCGGCGCTGGCGCCGCAGGAAGGAGAGGCGCCGCACGCGATCCTCGCTCCCCGCCTCGAGCGGGTTGGCCGCCGCCTCCAGCCGCGCGATCTCCGCGTCCACCGCCTCGAGCCCCCCCGCCACGCGATCGCGCTCGAGGGCGGCCACCGACATCGCCAGCTCCTCCACCTTGTCGCTCAGGGCGATGGCGGAGCGCTTCACGTCGGGGAGCTGGGCGCGCTCCGGCCCGGGAAGGGTGTCCACGAGGCGCAGGATCTCGTCGCGGTCGGACTGCGCGCGGCGCACGCGCTCCGCGTCGGCCGGGGGGAGCATCCCCGCGGAAGAGGGGCGCACCCCGGCGCCGAAGCTCCCTGGATATGCCCCGGCCGGGGCGGTGCCCCCGCCTGCGCCGAGGCGCATCCCGGACGACCGCGCGAGGGAGCGCTCGCGGCGCCGCTCCTTCAGCTCGCGTCGCTTCTCGGGATTGAAGAGTGCCTTCACCCCCTCCACCCACTCCTCGAACACGTCGATCAGCTCCCGCTCCTGCGGCTGGCGGAAGACGTCGTGCCAGTCGTAGCCGTCGCTCCAGAGCCGCGCGTACTTGTACGCGATGTAGATGCTCCAGAGGACGGTGAGGGAGATGATGTCGCTCCCGGTGAAGATCGCGAAGAGCACGATCACCCCGTTCACGAACAGGTACGGCGCGACCTTCTTGCGGAACTGGTCGACGGGATGGGCCTCCCAGCGCCGGACTTCGTCGGCGGTGGGGACGTAGCGGGTCATCCCGGTCATCCCGGCCGAGCTGGGCTCGGCGTAATAGGGCCTCGGGCCTGGGGCCTCGAGCCTGGAGGGGTACGGGGACTCGGGAGGGCGGGGGCTGAGGGTGCGCGCCCCCATCCCCAGACCCTGTTCCCCCCGAGGCCCGAGGCCCGAGACCCCAGCCCCTGTCTCCCGCCGCACGGGCATCTCGCCGCCGTCCAGCGCCGCCACCAGCGACGCCGCGCTCGGGAAGCGCATCGCCGGGTCCTTTTCCAGCAGCAGCATCACCGCGCGCGCCAGGTCCTCGGGCACGTCCACGCGACGCTGCTCCACCGGCGTGGGGCGCTCTGAGATGTGCTTCACCAGCATCGCGGGGGTGCTGGTGGCGTTGAAGGGGGGCTCCCCGCAGAGCATCTGGTAGGCGAGGATCCCCAGCGAGTAGAGGTCGCTGCGCCCGTCGATCTCCCGCTCCCCCGCCGCCTGCTCGGGCGACATGTACGCCGGGGTGCCGATGGCCATCCCGGTGGCGGTGAGCCGCGAGTCCCCCCCGTCGGTCACCGCGCGGGCAATCCCGAAGTCGGTGACCATCGCCCGCCCCGTCTCCTTGTCGAGGAGCACGTTGTCGGGCTTGATGTCGCGGTGCACCACGCCGCGCGAGTGGGCGTAGGCGAGCGCCTCGGCCACCTCACGGGTGATCCGCCGCACCTCCTCGATGGTGAGGACCCCCTTCTCGTGCAGGACCTTGGCGAGGTTGTCCCCGTCCACGAAGGCCATGGCGAAGAAGACCAGCCCCTCCACCTCGTCCACGCCGTAGATGGGGACGATGTGGGGGTGGGAGAGCGACGCCGCCGTCTCCGCCTCGCGCAGGAAGCGCGAGCGGATCTCGCTCCGGAAGGCGAGCTCCGGGGGGAGGACCTTGATGGCGACGCGGCGCTTGAGGCGCGTGTCCTTCGCCAGGTACACGATCCCCATCCCCCCGCGCCCGATCTCCATGTCGAGCTCGTAGTGCGAGCGGAGGGCCCGCTCTACGTGAGCGCGCAGTTCGGCGTCGTTGGTCGACGGTGCGGCGGAATCGGGCACGCGAAGGGGTCGGGGTGCTGGGGCGGGAACCCACATTCTACCACTTGGGCCCCGGCCGGGAAAGAGAAACGCCGTCGTGGCAGTCACGATCCGCCACCCTACGTCGGAAGGGCGGCGGAAAGTTGCAATCCCTGCCGGGATGACGTAGTTCGGGGTGGAATGGAGTGTGCGACTCCGGGTGGTGCCCGCGAGCGGCCGGGGCGGCACCTGTCGCACCCCGTCCGCGCGCGGGCTCACCGTTTTTTTCACCCCCCGGGGCAAGCCATGGCTCAACGTCAGACTCTTCCCGTCCTGCCCCTGCGCGGGACGGTCATCTTTCCCGGCCTCACCGCCCCGATCGCGGCGGGCCGCCCGGGGACCTTGCGCGCCATCGAGTCGGCGCTGAAGGGGGAGCGCCTCGTCTTCGCCGTCGCCCAGCGCGACAACACCGACGAGCCCTCGCCGGACATCCTCTACTCCATGGGCGTGGTCGCGCGGATCGGGCAGATCCAGCGCGGGCTGGGCGGGGTGCAGCTCCTCCTCCAGGGGGAGCAGCGCGCCACCGCCCTCCAGTACACCACCACCGAGGGGTTCATGTCCGCGGTGGTGATGCCGGTGGACGAGATGGGGCCGGTGAACGAGCAGGACCCCGCCTTCGTCGCCCTGCACAAGGAGACCCGCGAGCGCGCCGCGGAGCTCGGGGAGCGCCGCGGCCTCCCCGAGGAGGTGGTGCACCAGGTGCTCGACTCGGTCACCGAGACCGGGAAGTTCGCCGACCTCGTCGCCGGCTACATCGAGCTCCCCGTCGCCGAGAAGCAGGGGCTCCTCGAGACCCTCTCGGTGGAGGAGCGCCTCCGCAAGGTGCTCGTGCACGTGCAGCGGCAGATCGGCCTGCTCGAGGCGCAGGAGGACATCAAGTCGGCCGTGCAGGAGGAGCTGGGCGAGCGGCAGCGCGAGATGTACCTGCGCGAGCAGCTCAAGGCGATCCAGAAGGAGCTGGGCGACGACGACTCCAGCAAGGAGATCACCGAGCTGCGCGAGAAGCTGGCGAAGCTGGAGCTGCCGGCCGAGGCGCGCGCCGAGGTGGATCGCGAGCTCTCGCGCCTGGAGCGCTCCGGCCGCGAGTCCATGGAGGCGCAGGTCATCCGCACCTACCTGGAGTGGATCGCCGAGCTGCCCTGGAACATCCGCTCCGACGACAACCTCGACCTGCACCACGCGCAGGAGGTGCTCGACGAGGACCACTACGGCCTTCCCGACGTGAAGGACCGCATCCTGGAGTTCCTCGCCGTGCGGCAGCTGCGCGCGCAGCAGATGGCCGACGAACTCACCAAGACGGGGGAGATCCCGGCGGCCAAGCTGCGCCCGAGCAAGGAGGACGCGAGCCCCGCGCTCGCGCCCGCGCGCAACGGCGAGGACCGGCACATCACCGACCAGGCCGAGGCGAAGTCGCGGGCGATGGCGAAGGGCCCGATCCTCCTCTTCATCGGCCCCCCCGGCGTGGGCAAGACCTCGATCGCCAAGTCCATCGCCCGCTCGCTCGGGCGCAAGTACGTGCGCGCCGCCCTCGGCGGCGTGCGCGACGAGGCCGACATCCGCGGCCATCGCCGCACGTACGTGGGGGCGATGCCCGGGCGCATCGTGCAGGGGATGAAGCAGGCCGGCACGAAGAACCCGGTCTTCCTCCTCGACGAGATCGACAAGCTCGGCGTCTCGTTCCAGGGGGACCCGGCGAGCGCGCTGCTCGAGGTGCTCGACCCCGCGCAGAACGACACCTTCACCGATCACTACCTCGGCGTCCCCTTCGACCTGTCCGAGGTGCTCTTCGTCTGCACCGCGAACTTCGTGCAGAACATCCCGGGGCCGCTGCTCGACCGCATGGAGGCGGTGGACTTCGCCGGCTACACGGAGCGGGAGAAGTCGGAGATCGCCAAGCGCTACCTGATCCCGCGCCAGCTCGACGAGGCGGGGCTCGCCGACAAGCACATCGAGTTCACCGACGACGCGGTGCAGCGGGTGGTGTCGGAGTACACGCGCGAGGCGGGGGTGCGCCAGCTCGAGCGGCAGATCGGCGCGGTCACCCGCAAGGTGGCGCGCAAGGTGGCGAGCGGCGACCCGAAGGTGATCGAGGACGGCCAGATCGACGCGGCGGAGGTGCGCGAGCTGCTCGGCCGGCCGCGCGTGCACCCGGAGCGCGCCGCGGAAGCGAACGAGGTGGGGGTGGCCACGGGGATGTACTACACCCCCGCCGGCGGCGACATCATGTTCGTGGAGGCGGCGATCCGCCGGCTGTACGGCTTCGGCCAGCGCTCCAGCGACGACGAGAAGACGCAGGTGTCTGGATGGGGGAACGTGTCGCTCATCCTCACCGGCCAGCTCGGCGACGTGATGAAGGAGTCGGCGCGCGCGGCGATGACGTACGCGGTGACGCACGCGTCGCAGCTCAAGATCCCGGAGGACCGCCTCGGCTCGATCGAGGTGCACCTGCACGTGCCGGCGGGCGCCATCCCCAAGGACGGCCCGAGCGCGGGGACGGCGATGTCCACCGCGATCGTGAGCGCGATGAGCGGGCGCGCGGTGAAGAAGGACGTGGCGATGACGGGGGAGATCACCCTCCGCGGCCGCGTGCTCCCGATCGGCGGGCTGAAGGAGAAGGTGCTCGGCGCGCACCGCGCGGGGATCAAGCACATCGTGCTGCCGAAGGACAACGAGGCGGACATCGAGGACATCCCCGACGAAGTGCGGCAGGTGCTGCAGTTCCACCCGGTGGAGACGCTGGACCAGGTGTTCGAGGTGGCGCTCCTCCCCGGCGAGCCGGTGGACACCCCGCCGACGATCATGGAGCAGCAGGAGGCGGCGGTCGGGTGAGGCAGGAAAGGCCGATCAGCTGAGGATGGAAAAGCTGGAGGCAGAAGGCTCGGAGGCTGGATCGCCGAAAGCTTGGGTTCTTGTCGCGACGAGCGAACCCAAGCTTCCAGCGATCCAGCCTCCGAGCTCTCAGCCCTCAGCGAACCAAGCGAAGGGGCCGTGGCATGGGTCTCGCTCGCTACCCTCGCGATGACCACACACCCCAGCGCCAAATTCGGTGACCGGTACGACATCCTCACCGAGCTGAGCCACGGCGAGCATCACACCTCGTACGCGGCCCGCCACCGCACGCTCGACCGCGACGTCTCGATCACCGTCCTCCGCGCCGCCACCCCCGCCGAACGCAACCTGCTGGGGGTGATCGCGGCGGACGCGCGGATCCTCGGCGCCATCCGGAACGACCACATCCTCCCCGTCCTGGACTCGCAGTGGCTCTCGGACACCGAGCTGGCCCTCGTGCGGCCCCGCGTGAAGGGCACCACCCTGCGGTCGCTCATCCAGGGCGCGGGGACGCTGAGCCCCAAGCGCACGGAGGAGTTGCTGCGCGAGATCGGGGGGGTGCTGGAGTGGAGCTCGCGCAACGGGATCGTGCATCGGTACGTGAGCCCCGATTCCATCTGCATCCTCCAGGGGAGCAAGAAGGTGATGGTCTCCTTCGGGCCGCCGGTGGAGCTGGAGGAGGGACAGGGCGACGGGGCGGCGGTTGCGCCGGCGGCGTCGCCGCGGATGCTCCGCCACTGCACCGACTCGAACAGCCTGGCGACGCTCGGCTTCGCCATGCTCACGGGGCACGAGCCGCTGGGGGGCGAGGGGTCGCTCCGCCACCTGCGCCCCGACGTCCCCCCGCCGATGGCGGAAGTGGTCGACGAAGGGCTCCGCTGCGATGGCCAGGCGGGGATGATGCCGCTCGCGTCGTTCATGGCGCGGCTCGGCGGGGCGGGAAGCTCGCCGCGCGACGCCGGCCTTGCGTCGCGCGCGGTGCGGGCGACGCCCACGGCGGGGCGCATG
>DASWVQ010000377.1:0-19518 GCA_036401195.1 Gemmatimonadaceae bacterium | reverse complement strand
CCCAACCTCGGGCTGCACATGGCCGGCGCGCCGCGCCTCACGGAGCTGGAGCGGGTGATCGAGCTGGAGGGCCCGCTCGACGACGCGCAGCGCGCGCGCATCATCGAGATCGCCGATCGCTGCCCGGTGAAGCGCACCATCGAGGCCGGGATCCGGATGGTGGACGCCGCGCCCGACGCCCCGTGACCGCGACCGGCTGAGCGAGGGAGCCACCGCGCATGGAGCAACTCGTCCCGATCCTCGCCCTCGCGGGGGGCGTGATCATCGTCGCCTCGCTGCTGTCCGGCCTCATCGACCGGAGCGGGGTGCCGCTGGTCGCCGCCTTCCTCGCCCTCGGCGCGCTCCTCGGCCCGCACGCGCTCGGGCTGGTCGACGTCGGCATCGCGTCGCCGCCGCTCACCGTGCTGGCGACGCTGGCGCTCACCCTCGTGCTCTTCAGCGACGCGGTGTCGCTCGACTTCCGCGAGGTGCGCCGCTGGCGCCGCCTCGCCTGGCTGCTGCTCGGGCCGGGGACGCTCGTCGTCGCGCTGCTCGTGGCGGTCGCGGCGTGGGCGCTGCTCGGCCTCGCCCCCACGGCGGCGACACTCCTCGGCGCCGCGCTCGCCGCGACCGATCCCGTGCTGCTGCGCAGCGCGATGCGCTCGCGCGACCTCCCCGACAGCGCGCGCGTCGCGCTGCGGCTCGAGACGGGGATGAACGACGTGGTGGTGCTCCCCATCGTCGTGTTCAGCGTGATCTTCCTCGGCCGCGAGGGGGCCGGGGGGCTCACCGCGGCGGGGCTGGCGCACCACGCGCTGGGACTGCTCGTGCTCGGCCCCGCGGCGGGGGCGGCGGTGGGCGCGCTGGGGATCCTCGCCCTCAAGGGAATGCGCGCGCGCTTCGGCGTGCGGCGCGACTTCGAGTCGCTCTACGCGCTGGGGCTCGCCTTCACCGGCTACGCCGCGGCGGAGGGGCTCGGGGGGAGCGGCTTCCTCGCCGCCTTCGCCGCGGGGATGATGGTGTCGTGGCAGGACGTGGAGCTGTGCGACTGCTTCCTCGAGTACGGGGAGGCGACCGCGGAGATGCTCCTCCTCCTCACCTTCGTGGCGCTGGGCCTCTCGCTGATGTGGATCGGGCTGCCGGTGCTCGACCTGCGCACCCTGGCCTTCGCGGTGATCGCGCTGGCGACGCGCACGGTGGTGATGCTCCCCCTGCTCACGCGCGAGGGGCTTCCCGCGGGGGAGCGGCGGATCATCGCCTTCTTCGGCCCGCGCGGGCTCAGCTCCCTGCTGTACGTGCTGCTCGCGGCCTTCGCCGGCGTGGCGGGGGCCGACCGCCTCTTCGCGGTGGCCGCGATGGTGGTGCTGCTCTCGGTGGTGGTGCACGGCGGGGGGATGGCGCTGCTGCTCCGCCGGCTGCGCGCGCCCGCCGCGGCGCCGGCGGTCAGCGAGGGGATCGTGCAGGCCGCCGACGCCGAGCTCCCGGAGCGCATCACCATCGAGGAACTGCAGGCGCTGCGCGCGCGGGGGGAGGCGGTGACGATCGTGGATGCGCGCTCCGACCGGAGCTGGCACGCCGACGACATCCAGGCCGCCGGCGCGATCCGGCTCGCCCCCGACGATCCCGTGCGGGGGGCGGAGGCGCTGCGCCTCGCGCACCACGGCACGGTGGTCGTCTACTGTGCCTGAAGCGACGAAGCCACGAGCACCCGGGTGGTGCGCCAGCTTCGAACGTCGGGATGGCCGGCCGCGCGCGCCCTCGTGGGCGGGTGGGTGGCCTGGCAGCGCGCGGGACTGCCGGTGGAGCCACGGGTGGAGCGGTAACCCCGTGGTCGTCCCGCTCGTCGGGATGCAAACAACCCATTCGACCATGGACACGGACACCCGCGCGACGGCGTACTCCGTCCGCTCGCACCAGCTCGTCCTCTGGGCACTCGTCGCGGGCGTGGTGCTCTTTCACCTCGTGGCGGCGGTCATGCCGCGCGTGGCCGTCGAGCCCGGGGTGCACTGGGGGGCGATGCCGCGCCCGTTCCTCTACCTCGGCATCGGCCTGCTCCTCGCGAGTGCGCTGGTGCGCCCGTTCCTGTTCGAGAAGGCGCGGGAGGGGCCGGGACCGGAACGGCTCAAGTACGGGATGATCCTGTGTGCCGTGGCCGAAGGCGCCGCGTTGTTCGCGGGGGTCGCCTTCTTCGTGCACGGCGATCCCACCCTCTCGGTGATCGCGGTGCCCTGTCTGATCGTCACCGTGTGGTCGGTCGCGCCGCGCGGCCCTTGAAGTCATCCTGAGCGAAGCGAAGGATCTGGCGCCGGCGCGCCATGGCCAGATCCTTCGCTGCGCTCAGGATGACTACAGGGGTCAGGTTCTTCGCTTCGCTCAGGATGACTACAGGGGCCAGGTCCTTCGCTTCGCTCAGGACGACGGCGAGAGCGCCTGCTTGACGACCTCGAACTCCTCGGGATAGAGCGCCACGAGGTCGCCGTCGTGCAGGCGCACCATCTCATCGGGTTCCCCCGAGGGCTGCGCGAGGAAGGCGGGGGTCCGCACGACCACGGCCTCCACCAGCCCGAACTCGCCGCGCACCTGGAGGGGGACGCGCTCGGGGAAGTGCGCCTCGTCCTCCGTCGCCAGCGGCCGCGCGCCCACCTGCCCGATCTTCCCTTCGGTCATGCGCACCTCTCCCGCGATGACGAGGGTGGGTCCATCGTCCTCGCCCACCGGCTCGGCGAGGCGGTAGGCGAGCCCACTCGCGTCCTCCTGCCAGTCCACGATCACCGGGGTTCGCCCCTCCATCAGCGTCGCCAGCAGGTCCCGCGCGATCACGAGGCGGCCCGCGTCGAAGCCGTGGATCTTCCCCACGAGCACCACGTGGCGCTCCGCGGCCGCTTCCGCGTCGCCGCCGAGGGCACAGCCGAGGGCGCGGCAGTCGTGCAGCGCGAGGGATCGCTCCCCGGTGGCGACCAGGGAGGTGGCGGCACCGCCCACGTGGGCGAGGAGGGCGCGACGCTGGCGGCGGAGCTGTTCGGTGAGCGACATGGGGCGGCGATGTTCGGGGCGTGCGGCGTCGCGGAGGATCCCGGGATCCCGCCGCCGTGCAGGGAAGATAGCGGGACGAGCGGCATTCCTTCGGGGACGAAGCGGCCCCCCCCGTGACCCACGTCACCCGTTTGTTCGGCTCGCTTTCGCTTGCGTGACAGATCGGCATTCCCGACCGTCCACTAGCTGTCGGGCCGGGCGAGGATGCCCCCAGGCCCCCTGATCCTCCCGCCCCCCCACCGCCGGAGACGCGATGTTCCGTTCCCGCGCCAAGCGCAACGCCGAAGCTGGATACTCGGTCGTGGACGACCACCTCACCGTGCGCGGTGAGCTCGACACGGAGGGCACCGTCCGCGTCGACGGGCACGTGGAGGGGCGGCTGCACCGCGTGGGGGTCCTGATCGTGGGCCCCGCGGGGTCGGTCACCGGCGACGTCGAGGCCCGCGAGGTGGTGGTGGCGGGCACGATCCTCGGCTCGGTGCAGGCGTCGAAGCGCATCGAGGTGCAGGCCACGGCGAAGGTGCGCGGCGACGTGAGCGCCGGCGCGATGCAGCTGCACGAGGGCGGCGTGGTGCACGGCCACATCGCCGTCGCGAACGCGGGCGACGCGGGCGACGCGGGGCATGGCAGCGCCGGGGGGCAGGGAACGGTCTCCTCCGGCGCGAAGGCGCCCGCGCTCGTCGCGGGCTGACCGATGGCCGCGCGCCGCTGGACGCTGATCCTCGTTCCCCCGGATCCCCGGGGGCGGACGCGGCGCCTCTCGGTGGGGCATTTCACCTGGCGCTCGGTGCCCATCGTGCTCCTCGCGGCGCTCGCCGCCTTCGGGCTGTGGGAGGGGGAGCGCGCGCGCCGCGCACAACGCACCGTGGCCGAGCTGGCGACCGTGCAGGATGCGCTCGTGGCGCTCTCCGACACCGTGCGCCTGCTGCGCGAGACGGCGATGGCCGACAGCGCGCACGTGAAGGCGCTGCGGCGCGTCTTCATGCCCACGTCGGGGCGGATCTCGAGCACCTTCGCCTCGGCGCGCCGCCACCCGATCCTGCGCGTGCTCCGGCCGCACAAGGGGATCGACGTCGCCGCCCCCTCGGGGAGCGGGATCGTCGCCCCCTCGGTGGGGGTGGTGCGCTCGGTGGGATGGCACATGGGCTACGGGCTCACCGTGCAGATCGACCATGGGAACGGCGTCACCAGCCTGTTCGCGCACTGCCGGAAGGCGTTCGTGAAGCCGGGCCAGCGGGTGGAGCCGGGGCAGCGCATCGCCCTCGTGGGCTCCACCGGCCTCGCCACCGGACCGCACCTGCACTTCGAGCTGCTCGTGCATGGCCGGCAGGTGGACCCGATCCGCTTCCTCGCGCGCGCGCGCCGCTCCTCGGTGAGCTTCGCCGAGGTGGCGCAAGCGGGGCGCAGCGAGGGCACGGAGTAGCGCGCCTGTCGCGCGCCCGCGCCCTCGTCCGCGCGGCGCTGGCCGCGTCGCTGGCTGCCTCGCTCTCGCTCGCCGGTGGGTGCAACCTGGGGTGCGCGATCTACGGCGTCCGCTACATCACCCTGGGGGTAGAGGGGTACCAGGACCCCGGCGGCGCGAACCCGCCCACCGCGTACCAGGTGGGGGAGCTGGTCACCTTCGTCGCCGACGAGCAGCTCACCGAGTGCACCGGGGGGAGCGACGCGCCCCCCTCGACGCAGGCGCCGCGTGACTACTCGTGGAGCGTGAGTCCCGCACGCGTGCTGCAGCTCGTGAGGCCCGGGGTGGTGCGCATGCTCGACACCGGGAGCGCGATCGTGCGCGTCACGCGCGGGGGGCGCGACGAGACGCTTTCGCTGCGCGTGGTGCCACGGGTGGCGCGCGTCGCCATCGCGCCGGCCGCGGCGACACTCGCGGTGGGCGACACGGTGTCGTTCGTCGTGACCGCACATGACGCGAGCGGCGCCCTGGTCGCGGCGATCGGCCGGCGCGCGGGGACGGTGCGTCTCGAGGTGGGCGACCCAGCGATCGTCGCCAACCAGGTGACGCCGGAGCCGGAGCCCGAGCGCTACCTCCTGCGCGCGTACGCGGCGGGGAGCACCACGGTCACCGCGCGGCTGCCCGTGTTCGGGGCACAGCAGCTGCGCGCGGTCGCCACCGTCATGGTGCGCTGAAGGGGATTGACGCTGGACTGACGCTCCTCTGACGCGAGCCGGGGAAGCGGGGGCGGGGACGTGACTTGCGTCACAGCCCGGGCGAAGCGAGACTTGCCGCGCCCCAGCCGGCTCAGCCGGTCCCCCGCTGCTTCCCCCAGGTTCTCTTCATGCGCCGCCTCCCCACCGCGGTCAGCATCTCGCTGCTCGCCATCGTCGCCAGCTGCGCCGACGCCACGCGCCTCACCGCCCCCGAGTCTTCCACTGCACGCGACGCGATCGGGAGCCCGGTCGCCGCGGAGCCGGTGGATGGAGCCCCCGCGTCGCTCGTCTCGACCACCACGCTCACCGCGCGGACGCTGCCGCCGGGGAGTGGGGCGCTGGGGGAGTTCCAGGACACGTACACCACGCTCGGCGTGGGGACCCGCGAGTACTCGAACCTCGACCCCTCGATCTACACGCAGCTCATCTGGGCGCCGACGGAGGTGTCGATCGGCTTCGGCGCCGATCCCATGCGGCCCCTCGCGCTGGTCAATCTCGACCGGTCCACGACGTACCGCGCCGGCATCCCGGTGCAGCTCGTCAGCGGCCCCTCGCAGATCATCGCCTACGTGGTGATCAAGCTGTCCGATGCGCAGACCGCCTTGATCCCGCAGGCCTCCAGCGGGACGTTCGGCTCGTGGGGGCTTCCGACACTCACCGGGACGGCGTGGAAGGTGGATCGATCGCGATTCTCCATGCGCGCGGAGATCGTCGCGTCACATCCCCTCGTCGACGGCGGGGTGAACATGCCGATCACCGACCTCGTGCAGCGGCTCCGCGACGGCTACGGCCTCGTGGATCCGCTGCACGTGAACATCAAGAGCCAGTTCTTCTACGCCGCGAACCCCTGTCCCGCCGGGCAGTGGGGGGATGGCTTCAACTGCGGCACGACGCCGGCGGGCGCCTACGCGGTGGTCGGCGCGGAGCAGGCGTCGCCCTGCGCGCTCGGGAGCTACCAGCCGCAGCCCGGGCAGCTCGCCTGCCTCCCCGCTCCCGCGGGGAGCTACGTGAACACGACCGGCGCGATCGCGAGCGTGCCGTGCAGCGTGGGCACGTACCAGCCCACGGTCGGGGGGAGCGCCTGCCTGCCGGCGCCCGCCGGGCGCTTCGTGAACACCCTCGGCGCGATCACCGCGATCGCGTGCGCCCCCGGCAGCTACCAGCCGATGGTGGGCCAGGCGTCGTGCCTCCCGGCGCCCGCGGGGCGCTACGTCGACATTCCGGGGGCGATCGCCGCCAGCGAATGCCCCGCCGGGCGTTACCAGCCGCAGCCCGGGCAGGTCACCTGCCTCACCGCCTCGGCCGGCTACTACGTGGCCGACGCCGGCGCCATCGCGCAGGCCGCATGTCCCGCCGGGAGCTTCGCCGCGAACGCGGGATCGGCCGCGTGCATGGCCGCCCCCGCGGGTTACTACGTGAGCACGATCGCGGCGACGTCGGCGCTTCCGTGCGCCGCGGGCACCTTCCAGCCCGCCGCGGGGGGGATCACCTGCGTCGCCGCCCCACCGGGCAGCTACGTGGACGTTCCGGGGGCGGTCGCGGCCACTCCCTGCGTCGCTGGCCGATACCAGCCGCAGTCCGCACAGATCACCTGCCTCGCCGCGACCCCCGGCTACTTCGTCGCCGACGTGGGCGCCATCGCGCAGCTCCCCTGTCCCGCCGGCCGCTTCGCGGCGACGCAGGGGTCCGCCGCCTGCGTGAGCGCACCGCCAGGCCACTACGTGAACGTGGTCGCCGCCACCAGCGCCACGCCGTGCGCGCTCGGCACCTATCAGCCGCAGCAGGGGGCGTTCGCCTGCATCGTGGCGCCGCCGGGGACCTACGTCGCCGTGACCGCCGCGCTGCAGCCCATCCCCTGTCCGGCCGGAAGCTACGGCACGCAGGCCGGCGCGACGAGCGCCAGCGCCTGCCTCCCCGCCCCCGCCGGCACGTACGTGAACGTCCCGGGTGCCACGACGGCCACGCCCTGTGCGCCGGGGAGCTACAACATCGTCCCGGGGGCGATTGCGTGCACCCTCGCGGAACTGGGTCGCTACGTGCCCACCGCGGGGGCGATCACGTCGATGGCGTGTCCCGCGGGCACCACGACGATCCAGCTGGGGAGCACCGCCTGCCTGCCGATGATGGCGCAGGCGATCACCTTCACCTCCGCGCCCCCCTCGCCGGCGTACGAGGAATCCACCTACCAGCTCGCCGCCGCCGGTGGTGCGTCCGGCAACCCGGTGACGTTCAGCACCACGAGCAGCGCGTGCACCGTGACGGGGACGCTGGTGCGCTTCCTCGCCCCGGGCAGCTGCACGATCGAGGCGCGCCAGGCGGGCGGTGGGCTCTACTACGACGCTCCCGTGGCGACCCAGGCGTTCACGATCGTGAAGCTCCCCGCCGACGTGCGCACCACGGGGATGATCGCGCAGCTCCAGTCGCTTGCGACGGCGGGTGCGATCCCGGCGAGCGACGCGGCGTCGCTCTCCGCGCTGCTCCAGAACGCGGTGCAGGCCTTCGCGCGCGGCAGCACGCAGGCGGGGGTGAACCAGCTGGGCGCGTTCATCAACCGCGTGGACGCGATGGAGCGGTCGCGTCGCATCTCCTCCTCCACCGCCGCGGCGCTGGTCGCCGCGGCGCGGAAGGCCATCGCGGCGGCGTGAGCGGGCCGGGCATCCCAACGCCGGGCCACTGGTACTGACGACGAAGCGGATCGAGCGGGCGAAGCGGATGCGTTCCACGACGTGGACGTTTCCGCTCCCTCCGCTCGATCCGCTTCGTCGTCAGTACCGGGCGTTGCTCGTCAGCTCGCCTGAATCGCCTGCCAGAGAGGGAGGAGGCCGCCGAGCAGCCAGACGATCGCGGCGGCGACGGCGGCCTTCGGGCGGCTGATCTTCCCCGTGACGGAGAGCCCGATCGCCAGGAGCACCGTGACCCAGATCGTGATCACGTCCACGCGGCCGACCAGGGCGAGCAGCACCGGGGAGGCGGTGTCGGGATCGAGGAAGCGCGCGGGGCCGAGGCTCATGCGGTAGCGGCCGTCGAGCGAGGCCGGGTCCATGACGAGCCCCTGGATCGTCATCAGCACTGACTCGACGATCTTGGGGACGTACGCGTAGGCCGCGACCACCAGCGCCGCGTGGAACGCCTGGAGGGCGTCGAACAGCTTCCCCGTGAGCCAGAGCGCGCCGGCGATGAGGAAGACGGCGATCGGCACGCCAAGGAAGGCCATCACCATCGCCATCTTCTCCCCGAAGGAGCGCATGCGCGCCATCATCTCCGGGGTGACCGCCGGGTTGTTGCGCATCGCGGCGGCGGCGCCGCGCTGGAACTCCGCGTCGAGCATGGGCTGGAGCACGCCCTGGTTCGCGACGAACACCACCCCCACGACGGCGGCGACGACGAGGGTGGGGACCCAGAAGCTTCCCTTCGCCCGGCGCGCGAACACCGCGGCGGGGGCGGTGAAGATGTCCACGAAATCCTCCCACACCGCGGCGGGGGGCGCCGGCGCGGCGGGGGGCATCGCGCTGGTGGAGGGATCGTACGGTGCGCCGGACTGCGCGGGGGGGAGCTGCGTCGACATGGGTCGGCTCCGGAAGGTGGGTGCCCCTATGCTGGCACGTCCGGGGCGGCTTCGCCAGACGCCGGGTCCCGTGGCGGAGGCCGCGCCGGGATCGGGGCGGGGGCGGGGGCGGGGGTGGGGGCGGGACGCGGCGGCCCCGCCCCCTGCGGGAAATTGCGGGGGACCCCCCGCAAATCCGCGCCGATGGGTTGCCTCGCGGCCCGGATCGTGCCATATTTCATGACGTACACCACAGCCGAACGCGCGGCCCACGGGCCGCGCGGCGGGGGACCCACGCAGGTGGGGTGCATCCGGCGCCAGCCGGAGGGAGACTTCCAGCTCCTAACCCGTCAGCTAACCCCGCAGGCCGCATGGAAGGTGGAGGCAGGCCGCTCCCGTCCCGGGAGTCAGCCGCCGGGCGTGATCCGCCCCCTCCTCCCCAGCACGCAGCCGTTCGCCGCCGCGCGTTCCCCCGGGATCGCGCGGCCCCGATCACCCTTGGCGAGGAGGCCCCTCATGACCGCGCAACTGCAGCCCCAGGACCACGCCGTCCGCCCCATCGCCGACCGCGCCAGCATGGGCTGGTACGGCGGCGCCAGCGCCGACGTCGCCCACTTCGTCCACAACCTGCGGCGCATCCCGGCCTCCACCTGGATCGCGCTCACCGCCGACGCGCCCATCCCGTCCGCCGTCGCCGCCCCGGGCGACGAGTTCGACCGGATCCTCGAGGAGCAGGCCGACCACGCCGCACGCCGCCGCCTCACGGCGGCGCTGGAATCGATGCCCGCGATCGTCCGGCGCATCACGCGGCGGATCGACACCGACCTCGCGGTCTTCCTCGGCATCGTGCCCGAGCCCACGATCCAGCGCATGCGCCGCACCGCGCACCTCGCGGCCTTCGCCCTGGCGTGCAAGGCGCACCTCGCCCACGACGACGTAGTGCGCCTCTATCGCCCCTTCGTGGAGCTCATCCCGCCGCTGGAGGCCCTCGCCGCCGACTGAGCGCGGCTACGCGTCCGGCCCATCGAGACCGGAGGGGGCGGGGCCCGGACCCCCGCCTCCCTCCCTCGCCGCCCGCAGCTCGACCCGCAGCGCCGCCACCTCGCGCCGTAGCGCGCGCAGCTCGGCCCCACCGGCCAGCTCGCCCTCCCCCGCCGCCGCGTCGCGCCCCACCAGGAACGACGCGAGCGTCGCCGTCACGTAGCCGAAGACGCCGATCGCCACCAGCGAGAGCAGCACGGCCAGGATCCGCCCCTCGGCGGTCTGCGGCCAGTACGCCGAGCCCATGGTGGTCATGATCATGGTGGTCCACCAGAGCGCGTCGCCGTAGCTGGCGAAGCCGGTCTCGCCCGCGCCCCGCGGCTCGAGGGCGTACATCCCCGCCGCCCCGCCCAGGCACACCAGCACGGCGAGCAGCGTCACGTACCACGCGCCGGTGCGCCGGAGCGTGCCCCCGAGGGCCCCCAGCCCGCGGTTGAGCGACCCCACCGCGCGCACGAGCCGCACCCCGCGCGCGGCCCGCGCGAAGCGCGCCGGCCGCAGGAGCACCGCGAGCCGTCCCACCCGCAGCGCGGGGACGACGAGGGCCACCGCCGTGAGCCAGGTGCGACGCAGGTACGCCCACTTCCGCGGGGCGAGCGCCAGTCGCAGCAGGAACTCCGCGATGAACACCACCCAGATGATCGTGCTGAGCGCGGTGAGCAGGGGGGTGAGCCCGCGCACGACGTCCATGATGAACAGCGCGAGCCACACGATGCCGAGCAGCGCCATCGGCAGCTCGAGGTGGTCGTCGAGCCGGCGGAGCATCCGCCAGCGGAGGCGCTCGCTCGGGGGGCGGGAAGGCCGCGGGCGGGGCGCTCGCGGCGGGGGGCCGGACTCTCGCGGGAGCGGCGGCATGCTACGGCAGGTCGTTGCCGGCGGGTCGCACGGCGAGGGTGTACCGCCGCGGGTCGCGCGTGAACACCAGCTTGCCGGTGCGGGCCCGTCCCGGGGTATCCCCCACGTTTCACTCCTCGTGCCGTGACGCACCGGCGCAGCGCATCATCCGTACCGAGGCGACCCCGAGCGAAACCGCACGGGCGCCCGCGGGGCACGGCCATTGCCGCTGCGTGGCGCATGCGACGCCCCCTTCCCGACCCGCGCGAACCCCGGTGAGCACCCGCCGCCCCGCCTGGGGACGCCCCCGCCTGCTCTGGGAACGGCTCATCAGCAGCCTCTGGTTCGTGCCAGGGGTGATGCTCTTCCTGGCCGGAGCCCTCGCGGTGGCGATCGTGGAGGTGTCCACGCTCGTGGACCGGGAAGCGCTCATCCGTTATCCGCGGCTGTTCGGCGCGGGGGCGCAGAGCTCGCGCGACATGCTCTCGACCATCGCCTCGGCGATGATGACCGTGGCCGGCGTCACCTTCTCCATCACGGTCCTGGCGGTCGCGCAGGCGTCGAGCCAGTATACGCCGCGCATCCTCCGCAACTTCATGCGCGACCGGGCCAACCAGGTCACGCTCGGCACCCTGAGCGGCGTCTTCGTCTACTGCCTGGTCGTCATCCGCACGGTGCGCGGGGACGAGGAGCTCCGGTTCATTCCCTCGCTGGCGGTGCTGATGGCGTTCGTGCTCGCCATCGCCGCCATCGGGGTGCTGATCTACTTCATCCACCACATCGCGGAGTCGCTCGGTGCCACCCACGTGCTGGCCCGGGTCCGGGAGGACACGGTCGCGGCGATCGACCGCCTCTTCCCGGAGGGGGTGGGGGAGGAGGACGCGGCGGCGCCGGCGCTCCCTGCGGGGCCATGGACGCCCGTGCCCGCTGGTCGCACCGGGTACGTCTCGCATGTGGACGCGGGGGCGCTGCTCGCGCGTGCCGCGGCCGCGCGCGTGGTGCTGCGGATGGAACGCGGGGTGGGCGACCACGTGGTGGAGGGGACCCCGCTCGTGTCGTGGGCGGGGGGCGACGATGGCTCCGCGGCGCGACTCGATGGCGCCGGCATCCGCGGGTGCTTCACCATCGCCGCGGTGCGCACCATCGACCAGGACGCGGAGTTCGGCGTGCGGCAGATGGTGGACATCGCGGTGAAGGCACTCTCGCCGGGAATCAACGACACCTCCACGGCGATCGCCGCGGTGGACGCGATCGGGGCCGCCCTGCTGCGGCTGGCCACGCGCCGCGTGGAGGACCCGTTCCGGAGCGAGGGTGGCGTCCTGCGACTGGTCGCTCGCGGCCCCACCTTCGAGTCGCTCCTGGCCGTGGGGCTGGACGAGATCCGTCGCGCGGCCCCGGGGAAGGTGAGCATCTACGCGCGACTGCTCGGCGCGCTCGTCCCCCTGGCGCGCGCCACGGGGCCGGGGACCCGCCGGGCGCTGGTCGTGGCGCACGCCGACCGGCTGCTCGCCTCGGCGCGGCGGAGCGTGGACGACGCGGCCGACCTGGCCGAGGTGGTGGCGGCCCACGCGCGGGTGCTCGAGGCGGCGGGCGAATCGGCCCGGGGCTCCGCCGACGGAGCGGATCAGGCCGCGGCGTCCCGGGTGGGCTGATCAGCGCGAGGTGCTGGACCGCGAGCCGCGGCGCGACGCCCGCCCGGCGGTCGGCTCACCCTCGAAGAGCATCGGCACCGGCCCCTCCGCGAGCTCCATCTCCTCGAGCAGCGCCCGCAGGCCCTTCGCGAGGGCGGTGCGGGCCGCCGCGGGGAGGCGCTCGGTGCCGCGCACGAGGAGCTGCGTGGGAGGCGCGGGGGCCCGGCGCAGCAGCCGGGCGCCGGCGGGGGTGAGCCGGACCGTGACCCGCCGCCGGTCCGCGGCGTCGCGGGCGGTGACCACCAGGCGCGCGGCCTCGAGGCGCTCCACCACCGCGGCCACCGAGGTGCGGTCGGTCATGGTGCGTGCGGCCAGCTCGCTGAGCGAGGAGGCGTTGTCACCCTCGAGCTGGTGCAGCACGAAGAGTTGCGCCGCGCTCATCCCCGCCTTCGCCACGCCCTCCTGCTCCGCCAGGCGCAGCGCGCGCACGATCCGCCGGAAGGCGTCGACGACCTGCGGGGTTGCGCCGCGCGCGCGAGGCGGCGCGGAAGGGCGCGAGGGAACGACGGGGGCGGGGCGGGTGCCCCCCGCGCGCGGCGCGCGCGACGTGCCGGACGGTCGGCGAGGCATCACGGGTGGCGTTGGGCGAAGGGCGCGGGGAGCGCCTCAGAGGGACCGCATCATCGGTTCCACGTGCTCCACCATGCAGCTCGGGCAGATGCCATGGCTGAAGCGCGTGTCGGTGTGGCGCGAGACGTAGTTCTCCACGCTGTCCCAGTAGTCGGCGTCGTCGCGCACCTTGCGGCAGTAGGAGCAGATCGGGAGGATCTCGCGCAGCGTCTTCACCTCGGTGAGCGCCGCCTGCAGGTCGCCCACCAGGCGCTCGAGGTCCTCCTCCACCTGCTTCTGCGCGGTGATGTCGCGCGCCACGGAGTAGATGAGCCCTTCGTCCCGGCCGGCATTCGCGTTCCAGCGGAACCACCGGAAGGAGCCGTCGCGGCACAGGTAGCGGTTCTCGAAGGAGAGCGCCTTCCCGCCCGAGCGGACCAGTGCGTTCCGCTGGAGGGTGCGATCCCGGTCGTCGGGATGCACGAACTCGATGAAGGGCCGCGACATCAGCTCCGCCCGCGTCCAGCCGAGGGTCTGCTCCCATGAGGGGCTGAGCCGCTTGAAGTGCCCGTCGAAGCCGAGCATGCAGAGCATGTCGATCGAGAGCTCGAAGAAGCGATCCTCGAGGGGAGGGAGCTGGGTGTCGGCGGGATCCGTCGGCATCGAGGGGGGTGGGGGTGAGGCCTGACGTACGAATCTAGCATCAGGCATCGCGCCGCGCCCGTGCGGGATCGCGCCGGGGGGGTACATTTGCCCCCATGCGCACCTCCCTCCTGGTCCCCGCGATCCTCGCGGGCCTCACCCTGCCCGCCGCGGCGCAGTCGCCCCGCCCCCTGCTGCCGATCCCCTTCGAGCGGTCGGCCGAGGCGGGGTGGCTGCGCAAGCCGGTGCTCGCCAGCCGCCTCCTCGACGACATGCGCGACCCCGCGACGTGGGCGTTCTCCGGCACGGGGACCCTCGGCTTCCCCGCCGCGCCGCGCCTCGGCGACATGCGCGTGCTGCGCGTGGACATGCAGCTCTTCCGCGACGCGCCGGCGCCCACCCGGAGCCGCCTCTCCTCGGTGAACCTGCGGCGGGCCTTCGGCGGCGAGGACTGGAGCGGCTACAACCGGCTCTCGTTCTGGGTCCGCGCCACCTTCTCCGGGATCCCGGTGGTGCCCCTCCAGGTGGTGCTGCACAACGACGGGACTGAAAAAGTACCAGATCGCTACCAAAGGGAGGGGATCCACTACGTGAGCCTCGCCGACACCGGGTGGCATCACGTGGTGTGGGAGATCGATCCCCTGGCGCGGGACCGCATCACCTCGCTGGAGGTGGGCTACTGGGTGAACCGCATGTTCGCCGGTCCCGGCGACCACGTGGCCTTCGAGATTGGCCGCCTCGAGCTGCAGCGCGTCGTGCCCGACGTGCACACGGGCTGGATCCCGGGGGCGGGGAAGGTGGCGTACAGCCACAGCGGCTACCAGGTGGGGAGCTCCAAGACGGCGGTCGCCGCCGGGCTCGACGCGTCGCGGTTCGAGCTGGTGCGCGTGGGGGACAATGCGCTGGGCGACGTGGTGCTTCGCGCCCCCGTGACCACCGTGCGGGCGAGGAACGGGGAGTTCCAGGAGATGGATTTCTCGAGGGTGAACGCCCCCGGGCGCTACCTGCTGCGCGCGGGGAGCGTGACGACGGAGCCCTTCCGCATCGGCGGCGACGTGTGGGAGGCATCGGTGTGGAAGACCCTCAACTTCTTCTACGGAAACCGGTGCGGCTTCCCGGTGCCGGGGGTGCACGGGATCGACCACCTCGACTGGTTCGCCACCCACGAGGGGGCGCGCATCACGATGAGCGGGGGGTGGCACGACGCCGGTGACCTGTCGCAGGGGCTGATCAACACCGGGGAGGGCACCTATACGATGTTCGCCCTCGCCGCGGAGCTGGCGGCGCGCGGGGGCGACCCGGCGCTCGTCGAGCGGCTCATCGAGGAAGGGAAGTGGGGACTCGACTGGGTGCTGCGCGTGCGCTTCCCCGGCGGGTACCGCATCGGCTTCGGCAGCCACAACGTGTGGTCCGACAACGTGGTCGGAAACGCCGACGACCGCTCGGTGGAGGCGAAGGACAACCCGAACGCCAACTACATCGCCGCGGCGGCGGAGGCGATCGCCGCGCGCGTGCTGGCGTCACGCGACCCGGCGCTCGCGGCGCGCGCGCTCGCCACCGCCGAGGATGACTGGGAGCACGCCATCGTCGGCGTCGAGGGACCTTCCACCTGGCACACCCCCGCCTTCGCGGCCTCGCGCATGGAGCTGGCCGCGATCGGGATCACCGCGTCGCTCGAACTCTGGCGGGCCACCGGCACGGCGCGGTACGCGGAGAAGGCGGTGGAGCTGGCGCGCGTGGTCACCGGGTCGCAGCAGGTGCGGCGCGTGGGACGCGACTTCCCCCTCTCGGGCTTCTTCTACACGGGCCCCGATCGCGACACGGTCTTCCACCAGTTCCACCGCGCCGCCGACCAGGCGCCGATCCTCGCCCTCGCGCAGCTGGTGGAGGCGATGCCCGCGCACCCCGACTGGATGCGCTGGTACGCCACGGTGGCGCGCTACGCCGAGTACCAGAAGCGCAGCGCCACCACCACCGCGCCCTACGGCGTGCTCCCCGCGTACGTGTACCGGCTCCAGGACACCCTCACCGTCGCCGACTCCGGCGATCGCTACGGGGGGACACGCGCCGCCTACGCCGCGCAGGTGCTGGCGGGAATGCCGATGGGCGACGGGTGGTACCTGCGCGCCTTCCCCGTGTGGTTCGCGCGCAAGGGGAACTACGGGGTGCTCCTCTCGCAGGCGAAGGGACTCTCGGTCGCCTCGCGGCTGCGCGGCGACAGCGCGGGGCTCGACCTCGCGCAGCGGCAGGCGCAGTGGGTGGTGGGACGGAACCCGTTCACGCAGAGCACGATGTACGGCGAGGGGCACGACTGGGCACAGCAGTACAGCGTGTCGTCGGGGGACTTCGTGGGCACCCTGCCGGTGGGCATGCAGAGCCGCGGCGTGACCGACCTGCCGTACTGGCCCTCGCAGAACATGTACGTCTACAAGGAAGTGTGGGTGCACAGCAACATCCGGTGGCTGGCGCTCGTGCAGGACCTCCTCGCGGGGGTGCCGTCGCGGGATTCCACGGCGGGGCTCGCGCTCTCGTCCAGCGGGCGGGGGGAGGAGGTCACGCTGCGGCTCGTCGCGCGCGGGTCGGGGGCGCACGGCTTCGCGCTGCGGGTCGAGAACCTGGCGGGGGACGTGAAGCCGCGCATGGTCACGCTGCGCGACGGCGCGCCGGCGGTGATCGAGTGGAAGGTGCGGCGGGTGGACGGGGGGGCGCCGTGGGTCGCGGTGGTGGTGCAGGACGGGGAGGTGGCGCGACGGGCGGAGGCGTTCGGGCAGTGAAGGGCAACTGACCGCTGCCGGCCCTCGGCGCTCGGCTCTCGGCAGGAACCGAGACCAGGGCGGCCATCGGCTGGTCATTGGCTGTCGGGCTCTGGTCGTTGGGCCCTGGTCGTTGGCTCCGTTTGAATGAGAACGGCTACCGGCTTCCCGCTGCCCGTCCCCTCATCGAGCCAACGACCAGGGCCCAGAGCCTGGCGACCAGAGGCAAATGACCAGCTGATGGCCGGTCCTTGCCGGGAGCCGAGAGCCGGGAGCCTTCAGTTGCCGTTTGCGCCCCGCGCCTTCTCCAGCCCCGTCACCGTCTTGATCTCCTGCTCGTCCAGCGTCTCCCTCTCCAGCAGCGCCTTCGCCAGCGCCTCCAGCGCTCCGCGGTGCTGCTCGAGCAGCCGGCGCGCCTCCGCGTGGCTCTCGCCGATGATCCGGCGCACCTCGGCGTCCACCGTGCGCGCCGTGTCCTCGCTCACCGAGCGCGAGGTCTCGTACGACCCCACCTGGAGGTACGGGTTCTCGCGCGGCGCGAGCTGCACCATCCCGAGCGTGTCGCTCATCCCCCAGCGCGTGACCATGTTCCGCGCGAGCCGCGTGGCCTGCTCGATGTCGTTCTCGGCGCCGGTCGTCTTCGTGCCGTAGATCAGTTCCTCCGCCGCCCGCCCGCCGAGGATGCCCACGATGCGCGCGCGCAGGTATTCCTCGGGATAGTTGTACCGGTCGGCGTCGGGGCGCTGGTAGGTGACGCCGAGCGCCTGGCCGCGCGGCACGATGGAGACGCGATGCACCGGGTCGGCGCCGGGGACGACGAGGCCGAGGATCGCGTGCCCCCCCTCGTGATACGCGATCCGCTCGCGATCGGCGTGGCTGAGCAGGAGGGGACGCTCGGGGCCGAGCACGATCTTCTCGAGCGCGTCCATGAAGTCCTTCTGCCGCACCTCGTTCTGCTCGCGGCGCGCGGCGAGGAGGGCCGCTTCGTTGACGAGGTTGCGCAGGTCGGCGCCCGCCAGCCCGGGCGTGGACCCGGCGATCTCGCCGAGGCTCACGTCGAGCGCCAGCGGCACGGTGCGCGTGTGCACCGTCAGGATCGCCTCGCGTCCCGCCTTGTCGGGGAGGTTCACCACCACGCGACGGTCGAAGCGCCCGGGACGGAGCAGCGCCTTGTCGAGGACGTCCGGCTGGTTGGTGGCGGCGAGCACGATGATCCCCTCGCGGCTGGAGAAGCCGTCCATCTCGGTGAGGATCTGGTTGAGCGTCTGCTCCTGCTCGCTCGACCCGCCGATCGCGACCTGGCCGCGCGCGCGCCCGATCGAGTCCAGCTCGTCCACGAAGATGATCGCCGGCGCATGCTCCCGCGCCTGCTTGAACAGGTCGCGCACCCGCGCGGCGCCCACTCCCACGATCATCTCCACGAACTCGGAGCCGCTCATGGAGAAGAAGGGCACCCCCGCCTCGCCCGCCACGGCGCGTGCGAGCAGCGTCTTGCCCGTGCCGGGGGCGCCCACGAGCAGCACCCCCTTGGGCGCGGTGCCGCCGAGGCGCGTGTACTTCGCCGGGTCGCGCAGGAAGTCCACGATCTCCACCAGCTCCGCCTCGGCCTCGTCGATGCCCGCGACGTCGACGAAGGTGACGCGATCCGCGGTGGCGGTGTCGAAGCGCTTCGCCGTGCTCTTTCCGATCCCCATCAGCCCACCGCCCAGCCCTCCCATCCCTCCCTGCTTCGACGCCCGGCGGAAGAGCCACACGTACAGCGCGATGATGAGCAGCGCCGGGGCGAAGCTGAGGAACACCCCCATCAGTCCGCCCCCCTGCTGGATCGGTTCCGCGCTGATCTCCACCTTCTTCTCGATCAGGAGCGCCTCGAGCCCCGAATCGACGAAGGCGGGGAGGGTGGTGGAGAAGTCGCGCACGGGGCGCGGCTGCACGCGCCGGCCGGTCGCGCTGGTGACGGTGGTGTCGCCCGCGCGCGGCCAGGTGATGGGCGCGCGGAAGCGGCCGGTGATGCTCTCCCCGCGGCTGTAGACCTGCGCCACGTTCCCCTTCGTCACCTCTTCCTTGAAGAGGGTATAGGGGACCTTCACTTCCGGGTTCGGGAAGATCGCCCGGAAGAGGAAGTAGTTGGCGAGCAGGATGATGAGGAAGGTGAACCAGGCGCGACGCGGGGGCACCGCCGGCGGGGTGGCTGGCGCGTTGGGAGGCGAGCCGGGGGGACGCGTGCCCCCCGCGCCGCCGGCGGGGCGGTCGGGACGGTTGCCGGGGAGGAGACGCTTGAAGTCGCGCGGGGTGGTGGCCATGAAGGGAATCTGGGTGGGAGGGGAGGTCCTCGCCAATCGGGGAGGGCAGGCGACAAGGTCAACTGATGGCTGCCGGCCGTCGGCTCTCGGCCCTCGGCCCTCGGCTCCGGAATCGGAAGCGAGCGGCGCGCGGGGGCGCGCGCGCTCGATCGTCCTTTTCCGGCGAGGTTCACCAGATGCCGTTCGCGCCCTGAAGGGCGGCGCAGCCGCCCAGGCGCGCTTCCGATTTCGCGCCGAGGCCTGACGCCCGAAGCCTGACGCCCTTGCCTGTGGTTGACGTTGACGTTCCGAATGCGAACTGCGGGGCGGGGGCCTCGGCCGCCAGGCGTCAGGCCTCGGCCTCGAAATCTGAAGCGGGCGGCGCGCCGGGGTCGCGCGCGCGCTCGATTGCCTCGGCGGGTGCCCTCATGAAGTGTGCGCGCTGAAGGGCCGCGAAGCGGCCCAGGCGCGCTTCCGATCCCGCAGCCGAGCGCCGAGGGCCGAGGGCCGAGAGCCGGCGGCCGTCAGTTGCCGTTCACACCGTCGTCCCGAACACCCTCCCCACCACCGCCGTGAGCCCCATCGCCAGCGCACTCCAGAACGTGACCCGCAGCGCGCCCCGCCACCTCCCCGCCCCCCCCGCCTGCGCCGCCACCGCCCCCAGCACGGCGAGGAACACCAGCGACCCGGCCGACACCACGGCGATGATCATCCCGCGGGGCACCAGCGCGGCAAGGAGCAGGGGGAGGGCGGCTCCCACGGAAAAGGTGCCCGCCGACGCCAGCGCCGCCTGGATCGGGCGCGCGGAGTGCACGGCGAGGATTCCCAGCTCGTCGCGCGCGTGCGCGCCGAGCACGTCGTGCGCGGTGAGTTGCTCGGCCACGCGCAGCGCCAGCGACTCGTCGAGCCCCCGCGCCACGTACAGCTGCTGCAGCTCGCGCAGCTCGTGGTCGGGATACGCCGCCAGCTCGCGCTTCTCGCGTTCCAGGTCGGCGCGCTCCGTGTCGGCCTGC
>DASWVQ010000376.1:0-5514 GCA_036401195.1 Gemmatimonadaceae bacterium | reverse complement strand
GCCGCGCGGCCCCTCACCGGCGTAGTCCGCGGCGAGCGACGCGACCGTCCCGCGCCGCACCTCCTCGTACTGCTTGGTGAGCTCGCGCGCCACGACCGCCTCGCGCGCGCCGGCGCCCGCGTCGGCCAGGTCGCGCAGGGTGTCGCCCACGCGCCCCGGGGCCTCGTAGACCACCGCGGTGTGCGGCAGCGCCACCAGCGACGCGATCGCCTCGCCCCGCTCGCGCCCCTTGCGCGGGAGGAAGCCGAAGAAGGTGAAGCGCGTGGCGTCGAGCCCCGAGGCCACGAGCGCGGCGAGCATCGCCGAGGCGCCGGGGACGGGCACCACGCGCACCCCCGCGTCGAGCGCGGCGCGCACGAGGCGCGCCCCCGGGTCCGACACGAGCGGCGTCCCCGCGTCGGTGATGATCGCCAGCGACTCCCCCGCGCGCAGCCGCGCCACCAGCGCCGGCGTCGACTTCGCCTCGTTGTGCTCGTGGTGCGCGATGAGCGGCGTGCGGACCCCGTAGCGGTCGAGCAGGTGGCGGGAGTGGCGCGTGTCCTCGGCGAGCACCGCGCCCACCGCGCCCAGCACCTCCACGGCGCGGAAAGAAAAATCCCCCATGTTGCCGATGGGGGTGCTCACCACGTACAGCGTCCCGGGGCCCGCGCCCCCGCCAGGTGCGGGGGCCCGCGCGTCGCCGTCCGCCGTCACGCCACCTTCCACGGGATGCGGTCGAGCAGCCCGCTCGACTGGAACATGTGCCGCCGCTCCCACATCACGTCCTTCAGGAGCTGCTCGGGGGAGGTGGTCTGGAGGTCGGCGGCCGCCCACATGAACTCCTGCACCCACGAGGCGACCGCGGTGGTGAGCTCCACCGTGTCGGCCACCGGCTCACGCAGCGGCTTCCCGGTGAAGGCGAACCCCTCGAGCACCGGGTGGCGCGGGAGGAGCGCCTTGCGCGCGTGCTCCGCGATCGCCATCGCGCTCTCGCGGCCGGTGTCGGCGACGCGCTGCACGAGCGCGGTGGTGAGCTCGCGATACGCCTGCACCAGGGCGGGCGCCGCCTGGGCCGGGAGCCCGGCGGGCGTCGGCCAGCGGCGCACGAGGAAGCCCGGGCGCGACTCCGCGTCGAAGAGCGAGGTGACGCGCTGCACGATGCTCCCCCCCGCGGCATCGGCGAGCCAGGCGCGCTGCACCGCCCCGTCGTTGAACTGGAGGTAGTTCATCGCCCCCTGCACGCGGATCTCCACCATCCCGTCGAAGGAGGTGGCCATCAGGTAGGAGAAGAGCACCTTGGGATCGGTCACCCGGAGCTCGGCGGGCCAGCTGTCGGGCGGCGTCGCCTGCGCCGCGTACATCGCCGCGAGCTGCTCGTCGTCGGCCTCGTGGAAGCAGATCTCGCCGTACTCGGGCTCCGAGGGGATGCGCGCCAGCGCCGAGGCGAGGGAGATGGTGGTGAACTCCCGGCCGTCGAAGGTGGTGGCGTTCACCATCTCCCCGCGCTGCAGGTAGAGGAGGAGGAACTCCTCCGGCAGCCAGATGGCCACGTAGCCGGAGACGCGGGCGCTGCGATCGCGCTTCGCGTCGTGCAGCAGGTTGTGCAGGTGGACGTACGCGAGGCGCGTGCGGGCGAGGAGCACGCGGCCATGCGGGTAGCGCACGCCGGCGACGTTGGGCATCGAGGTGGGAAAGAAAGTGCCTGAGGACGACGGGGCCGTCCTCAGGCAATCTGACTGGCGGACCCGCGCCCGGGCAACGGCGCCCGGGCGCCGGGGTCAGGCCGCGTGCTGCTGCAGCTTCGACTCGATCGTGGCCTTCGGCACCGCGCCCACGATCTGGTCCACGAGCTTCCCGTCCTTGAAGAACAGGATGGTGGGGATGGACCGGACGTTGAAGCGCGTCGCGGTCTTGATGTTTGCGTCGACGTCCAGCTTGGTCACCTTCACCTTGCCGTCGTAGTCGGTCGCGATCTGGTCCATGATGGGGGCGATCATGCGGCAGGGGCCGCACCAGGTCGCCCAGAAGTCCACCACCGTGAGCCCGGTGTGCTGCTCGACTTCCTGCTCGAAGTCGCCATCCGTGACCGCAGTCGGCTTGCCCATGTCGATCTCCTCTCCCGGCCCGGTGGATCCCCGGGCTCCTCGCGATAGTTTTCGGCACCAGCCGCCCTCAACCGGAGCGCCAGCGCCCATGACCACACCCCCGCGGGGCACGCGGATCGCCCATATCGGCATCGCGGTCCACGCCCTCGACGAGATGCTTCCCCTGTACCGCGACGTCCTCGGGATGCCCGAGACGCCGCTCGACGATGCGGATGGGGCCCGGATTGCCGGGCTCGTGGCCGGGGAGTCGCTCGTGGAGCTCCTCGAGGCCAGCGATCCCGACTCCCCCATCGCCCGGTTCGTGGCGAAGCGTGGCCCGGGGATCCACCACGTGTGCTTCGCGGTGGACGACCTGGACGGCGCGCTGGCCCGGTGCCGGACGGCGGGGCTCCGCCTGATCGACGAAACCCCGCGCATCGGCGCTGAAGGGAAACGTATCGCGTTCCTCCACCCCAGCGCCACGGGGGGGGTGCTGGTCGAACTGTCGGAGTACTAGGGACCAGGGACCAGGGACCAGGGACTAGGGACTAGCGACTGGCGACTGGCGACTAGGGACTAGCGACTAGCGACTGGCGACTGGCGACTAGGGACTAGGGACTAGCGACTGGCGACTGGCGACTGGCGACTGGGGAGCTGGCGACGTGGCGAAGCCACGACCCCCGGGGCCGCGGCGAGGGGAGCCTCGCGATTCCCCAGTCGCCAGTCGCCCGTCCCTTCGCTCCGCTGCTCGTCGCTCGTCGCTCGTCGCTCGTCGCTCGTCGCTAGCCTTTCCCCCGGCAGTTCACCGGCAGAGATCCCGCGCCGACTCCAGGTCCGCCGACAGGATGTACCACCGGCCCTCGGCCGTCGGCACCGCGGTCAGCGTCGTCTGCCCCTTGTTCACCCCGCAGGTGAGCTCCACGCGGAGCAGCCGCTGGCCGCCGGTGGCCGGGCTGTCGTCCACCACCTGCGCCGTCTCGTGCCGGAGGAAGCGCATCATCACCGTGCCGCGCATCTCCAGCTCCGTGGTCGGCATCGTGTTGCGGGCGGGACCGGTGGCCGTCCCCCACACGAGCCCGAGGGCCCCCAGGTCCTGCTGCCGCACGGCGGAGAGGAAGGCGGAGGCGGCGGCCCGCGGGCTGGTCGCTCCCCCCGCCGACGCCGGCTGCGGGGTGCTGGCCACGGTGCGGGTGGTGCAGGCGCCGGCCAGCACGAGCAGGGCGAGCATTAGCTTCTTCACGGTCATGGGGCGTCGGATCTCCACGCAGCGGGTGGCAAGAGGAACGGAGGGGTGCAGATGAGCGGGGCGACCAGCGGGACCCGCACGAGCGGCCCGCACCAGCGGCTGTACATCAACATCGATCATGTCGCGACGATCCGGCAGGCCCGGCGCGCGAGCGAGCCCGACCCGGTGGAGGCGGCCCGCCGCTGCGAGCGGGCGGGCGCCGACGGGATCACCGCCCACCTGCGCGAGGACCGCCGCCACATACAGGACGACGACATCGAGCGGCTGGTCAACGTCGTGACGACGGTGCTCAACCTCGAGATGGCCTGTACCCCGGAGATGCTCGGGATTGCCGAGCGCCTCGCCCCCTTCCAGGTGACCCTCGTCCCCGAGCGGCGCGAGGAGGTCACGACCGAGGGGGGGCTCGACGTGGGCCGCAACGAGGAGGCGCTGCGGGGCGGGCTCGCCCGCCTCGCCGCCGCGGGGATCCGGACCAGCCTCTTCATCGATCCGGACGCCGACGCCGTGGCGCGCGCGAAGGCGCTCGGCGCCCAGGCGATCGAGCTGCACACCGGACGCTACGCCAACCATCCGCACGATCCCGCCGCCCTCCAGGCGCTGCGCGACGCCGCCGCGCAGGGGGCCGCGCTGGGGCTGGCCGTGCACGCCGGCCACGGCCTCACCGTGGTCAACGTCCCCCCCGTGGCCGCGATCCCGGAGATCGAGGAGCTGAACATCGGCCACTCCATCGTGAGCCGCGCGGTGTTCGTGGGGATCGAGGAGGCCGTGCGGGAGATGCGGCGGGAAATGGATCGGGCGAGGGCCTCCCTCGCGTGATCGCGCTCCGCGTGCGCCCCGCCCGGGAGGACGCCGGGATGCGACCCACGATGACGTTGCCCCTATTGGCCGCGAACGTCTTCAGTCATAAGTTTGCCCCCAGCCTATGACCGCCCCCTCCCCCGCCGGATTCCTCGACTTCTTCGTCCTCGAGGCAAGCGAATACGTCGAGCAGCTCGATGGTCTCCTGCTGGCCGGGGGACAGGAGATGCCCGACGGCGACTCCATGCTCCGCACCGCGCGCGCCCTCCGGGGGAGCGCGACGATGGCGAAGCTCGCGCCCTTCGCCGACCTCGCCGCGGCGCTGGAGCGGGTGACGCGCGGGCTGCGCGAGGGGGGGGTGCCCTGGTCCCCCGCCCTGCGCGGGGTGCTCGTGGCGGCGGTCGACGACCTCAAGATCCTCGTGCGCGCGGCCCGCGGGTGGAGCGAGGCGGACACGCAGCGCGCCGCCGGCCGCGCCGCGGAGCTGCTGGGCCATGCGCCGGCCACGAGCCAGGCGCGGCCCACCCCGGCCGGGGGATCCAACCTGGAGTTCCTCGCGCGCGAGACGGGAAACATCGCCGCCGGGATCGAGCTGCTCCTCACCGCGCGCCCCGACCGCGCCACCGCGGGGAACGTGCTCCAGCGGGTGCGCGCCATGCGCGGGATCGCCGCGCTGCGCGACGTCCCCGGGCTCTCCCCCGTGCTGGAGGGGGCGGAGGAGGGACTCGCCCCCATGGAGCGCGCCGATGGCCTCCCCTCCCAGCCGCAGCGCGAGCTGCTCCAGGCGGTGGTGAGCATCCTGCGCGACGCCGGCGCCTCGCTGCGCAACGGGCAGCTGCCCGCCATCGAGGGCGCCCCGCTGGTGTTCCTCGAGCGCGCCCTCGACGCCTGGCAGGAGAGCGCCGCCGCCGCGGAGACGATCGTCCCGGTGAGCGCCCTCTTCCCCGCCGATGGCTCGGGGGTGGTGAGCGAGTCGCAGCATCCCCCCACCACGCCGGACGCTCGCTTCCGGCTCGAGCTGGTGGGCCACGGCGAGCACCTGCAGCGGATCGTGAGCGAGGCGCGCGGCAACGCCGATCCCACGGCGCGCGAGCGCGTGCGTCGCGTGATCCGCCAGGCGCTGCGCGCCACCCGCGCCCTCGCCGAGAGCTTCGGCCGCACGCCGGTGGCCAACTCGGTCAGCGACGTGGCCGACATGGCCACGGTCTTCGACGAGCGCGCCCTCTCCCTGCTCGGCGAGGTGGCGGGGGTGCTCTCCCGCGCCGCGACGGGAGGGGAGCCGGTGGAGCCGGCGCTGGCCTCGGTGGTGGCGCGCCATCGCGAGATGGGCGCGGGGGCGCCGACGCCCGTCGCGCCGATCGCCGCGGTGCCTGCTGCGCCCATCCCCCCGCTGCCCGCGCCCACCCC
>DASWVQ010000375.1:0-22061 GCA_036401195.1 Gemmatimonadaceae bacterium | reverse complement strand
GGCTACTGGTCGAACAGCGTCCAGTCGCGGTTGCCGACGACGCCGATCACCACGTCCATCACGTTGGTGCCGGTGGGGCCGGTGCGCACCAGCGCCCCCGCGGCCTCGAGGACGGTATTCGAGGCGTGCGCGCCGAGGGCGCGCTCGGGGTCGTGCCCCATGTCGCGGATGGCGCGCCAGGTGCCGCGATCCACGGCGGCGCCCGCCGCGTCGGTGGGGCCGTCGCGCCCGTCGGTGCCGGCGGCGAGCAGGGCGACACCTTCCGCGTCGCCCCCGGCGTAGTCCAGGTAGCGGGCGGCCGCGAGGGCGAGCTCCTGGCAGCGCCCCCCCACCGGCGACGACGCCGACGCGAGCCGCACCGTGGTCTCGCCTCCCCACACCCGCACCAGTGGACGGGGCGCGCCGGTGCGGGAGCCGCGGAGGGCGGTGAGCTCGCGCCCCAGCTCCTGCCCGATCGTCGCCGCGTCGCCGCACAGCGGCTCGGCGGCCACCTCGGCGTCGAAGCCCCGTGCGCGCGCGCATTCCGCGACCGCGTCGAGCGCCTGGCGGTTGCTGAGGATCACCCGCGCCGTGACGTGCGCGAAGGCCGGGTGCGTGCGCTTGGGCGTCTCGGGATGGAGCCCGCGCGACATCTCGTCGAGCTGGCGGCGGAAGGGGGCGGGGAGGCGCGGGAGCAGCGCGTGCCGCTCGAGGATCCCCTGCACGTCGCGCGCGGTGGTGGGATCGGGGACGCACGGGCCGCTGCCGATCGACGCGAGGTCGTCGCCCACCACGTCGGAGACGACGAGGCAGTGCACCGTGGCGGGGGCGAGGGCGAGCGCCAGCCGTCCCCCGCCCCAGCGGATGAACCGCTTGCGCACCGCGTTCACCTCGGCGATGGGGAGGCCGGAGGTGAGGAGCAGCTCGTAGAGTTGCACCAGGTCGGCCTCACCGGCCCCGCGCAGCGGCGCCGCCACCAGGCTGGTGGTGCCCCCGCTCAGGAGCACCACGACCGCGTCGGTGCTCTTCATCCCGCGCGCGAGGTCGCCAAGCCGCTGCGCGGCGGCGAAGGACCCGCGCCCGGGGAGGGGATGCTCGCCGCGCATGATGGTGAGCGGACCCACCGGCCCCTGCGAGGGGTCGGGGGAGACGATCAGCCCCCCCGCCACGGGGAGGAGCATGCGCTGGAGGGTGGGAACGGCGGCGGCGGCCATCGCGTGCGCGGCCTTGCCGATGGCGAAGACGAAGACGCGCTGCTTCCCCTCGAGGGGAAGGGCGGCCACCGCCGCGGCGGTGGCCGGGCCGGCGGCGCTCCCGGAGAGCGCCGCCGCGAACAGCTCGTGGAGCAGCTCGCGCCGCGCGGCGGGAGTCAATGCCCCGCGGCCCGCGCCACGGCGGCGGCCAGCTCGGTGTAGCTGTCGGCCGCCAGCTCGTTGAAGGGGACCATCCGGTGCGCCACGCGCCCCTGCGGGTCGATCACGTAGAGGTGGCGCATGTCGGCCTTCCCACGCGCCCCCTCCCGCAGCGCCCCGTAGGAGCGCCCCACCGTGCCGGCGCTGTCGCTGCCGAAGGTCACCGGGGTGCCCAGCTCCTTCGCCCAGGCGGCGAGGGTGGTGTCGGCGTCGGTGCTGACCGCGAGCACCTTCACCGGGTGCCCCTTGAAGAGCGAGTCGTACTGGTCGCGGTAGGCCTTCATCTGCACCGTGCACCCGCTCGTCCGGGCCCTGGGGAAGAAGGCGAGGACCACGACCTGCCCCCGGAGCGCGCTCAGCCGCACGGGGGCCGAGAGGCCCTCGCGGGTGGCGCCCGGGAGGGTGAAGTCCGGCGCCATCTCGCCCACCTGCGGCTGGGGAAGGGGAGCGGGCTGGACCGGAGCCCCCGCGGGCTGCTGCGCGGCCGCCGGAAGGGCGGCGGCGCAGGACAGGGCGAAGAGGACGGTGCGGAATGGGCGTAGCGAACTCATGCGGACTCCACGTCTCGGGTCTACCGGCGGCAAGATGGGGCCTCTAATGAGAGTGCGCAACGATGGAATCTCTTCCCTGACAATCGTCCCGGGGGAGGACACCGGGTGTCATCGACATGGACGCTGCCGCCAGTTAACCCCCAGAATCGCGGGGTTCCGATGGGTACGGAGCGTGCCCCTGTACCATGGCGAAGCGCGCGTGGGGCGTGCTCCGAAGCGGAGATAATCGATGCGAAAGCTGATCAAGTGGATGATTGCGCCGGCCCTGCTCGCCGCGGCCGCCTGTGGACGCGGGGATGCGCCGCGCGCCGACGACGCGCTGAAGAGCGACCTGGCGCTGGCCTCGCAGGTGCAGCCATACCAGCCACAGCAGTTCGTGTCGCCCATGGAGCAGTGGAACGGGGCGAACCCGTACCAGCAGCCGTACATGCAGCCCGGCTACTACCCGGCGCCGCAGGCGGTGCAGGCGGCGACGCGGGCGCCGGTCCGCCGGACCAGCACCTCGACCGCGCGCCGCAGCTCGAGCAGCGGGTCGCGGAGCGGGTCGAGCGTGGGCACGGTGCAGCGCGCGCCGACCATCAAGCGCAACACCAAGCGTGACGCGGCCATCGGCGCCGCGGCCGGCGCGGTGATCGGTGCCACCACGAGCCGCGACCGGGTGAAGGGCGCGGTGATCGGCGGCGTCGCCGGCGCGGTGCTCGGCGGGATCATCGGCCACACGGTGGACGTGAAGAAGACGCCGTAAGCGCGGCGGGCGTGGCAGGACCTCCCGTGGGGGGAGGGAATGAGAGGACGGGAAGGCGGCTCGCATTGGCCGCCTTCCCGTTTCTCGTGTGTACCCATGCACCTCGGCAAGGGGATCGAGGTCGGGCATGGAAATCGCCGGGCACGCCGCCGATGACCGACGCCACATCACCCCTCAAGGACCCGGAACGCCGGCGGCCGCGCCACGTCGCCGCCACGGCGGTCACCGCGATCAAGGCGGAGCATGCAGGCAACCGCACGTGGGTGGAGCGGGCCGCCGACCGGCTGAACGACTTCGCCGCGTCGGCGGGCTTCCTCGTCCTGCATGTCGTCTGGTTCGTCGTGTGGATCCCCTGGAACGTCGGTTGGTTCGGGCTTCACCCGTTCGATCCCTATCCCTTCGGCTTCCTCACGATGGTCGTCTCCCTCGAGGCGATCTTCCTCTCGATCTTCGTGCTGATGGCGCAGAAGCGGGAGTCGGCGATCGCCGAGCTGCGCGAGGAGCTGTCGCTGCAGGTGTCGCTACGGGTGGAGCAGGAGGTGACGAAGTCGCTCCAGCTGGTGGCGGGGTTGTACACGCGCCTCGGCTACAAGTTCGCCGAGGACGCCGAGCTGCACGAGATGCTGCAACCGCTGGACGTGAAGAACATCGAGCGGGAGCTGCTGGAGCAGATCGCGGCGTCGATGAAGCGGAAGGTGGAGGAAGGGCACGCCTGATCCGCCAGGGGCAACACAAGCTTGCAGCGCGACAGCCATGCAGCCTTCAGCCCCCAGCAGCCACCGAATGAACGGCAGTCGCTGGGGGCTGAAGGCTGCAGGCTGGATCGCTGAAGGCTTGTGTTCCCGCTGGCGGGGTCAGGCCCTTCCCGACACCAGCTGCCTGAGCACGTACGGCAGGATCCCGCCGTTCCGGTAGTACTGCATCTCCTCCGGCGTGTCGATCCGCGCCATCGCCTTGAAGGTGGTCACCTTCCCGTCGGGAGCGGTCGCCTTCACGGTGAGCACCTGGCGCGGCTTCAGCGACTCGTCGAGCCCTTCCACGTCGTACGTCTCGAAGCCGGTGAGGCCGAGCGACTGCCGCGTCTCGCCGTTGGTGAACTCGAGGGGGAGCACGCCCATCCCCACCAGGTTGGAGCGGTGGATGCGCTCGAAGCTCTCCGCGATCACGGTGCGGACGCCGAGGAGCATCGTCCCCTTCGCCGCCCAGTCGCGCGACGAGCCGGTGCCGTACTCCTTGCCGGCCACGATCACCAGCGGGGTGCCCGCGGCCTTGTACTCCATCGCCGCGTCGTAGATGAACACCGGCTGCCCGCCGGCGGCCTTCGCCGTCCAGCCCCCCTCGGTGCCGGCGACCATCTCGTTCCGCAGGCGGATGTTCGCGAAGGTGCCGCGCATCATCACCTCGTGGTTCCCGCGGCGCGCGCCGTACGAGTTGAAGTCCTTCCGCTCCACCCCGTGCTTCACCAGCCACTGCCCCGCGGGGCTCGCCACCGGGATGTTCCCCGCGGGCGAGATGTGGTCGGTGGTGATGGAGTCGCCGAGCATCGCCAGCGCCTTCGCGCCGGTGATCGCCCGCACCCCCGGGGGCGTCATCGTCATCCCCTCGAAGTAGGGCGGGTTCTTCACGTACGTCGAGTCGTCCTGCCAGGTGTACGTCTGCCCGCCCGGCACGTCGAGGGACTGCCAGTCGGTGTCGCCCTTGAAGACGTCGGCGTATTCCTTCTCGAAGAACTCGCGGCGCACCGAGCGCAGGATCTCCTCCTGCACCTCCACGGGGCTCGGCCAGATGTCGCGCAGGAAGACCGGCCCGTCGGTGCCGATCCCGATCGGCTCGCGCTGGAGGTCGAGGTCCATGCGGCCGGCGAGCGCGTACGCCACCACCAGCGGCGGGGAGGCGAGGTAGTTGTAGCGGGTGAGGGGATTCACGCGCCCCTCGAAGTTGCGGTTCCCCGAGAGCACGGCCGCGACGAACAGCTTGCCGTCCTCCACCGCCTTCGCGATCGGCTCCGGGAGCGGGCCCGAGTTGCCGATGCAGGTGGTGCAGCCGTAGCCCACCACGTCGAAGCCGAGCGCGCCCAGGTCCTTCATCACGCCGGCGGCCTCGAAGTAGTCGGTGGCCACCTTCGACCCCGGCGCGAGGGAGGTCTTCACCCAGGGCTTCGACTTCAGCCCCTTCTTCACCGCGTTGCGCGCCAGCAGCCCCGCCGCGAGCATCACGCTCGGGTTGGAGGTGTTGGTGCAGCTCGTGATCGCCGCGATCACCACCGCGCCGTGCTTCAGCGTGAAGGTCTCGCCGCCGTAGGTGACCTTCACCCCGGCCGAGACTTCGTCCTCGCTGTCGGGGATCACCGCGGTGCTCAGCTGCGGCGATGCCGACACCGCCGTCGTGGCGGCCTTCTGCGTGGCGGCGGCGTCGTTCCCGCCCAGCTTCGCGAGGTCGGCCGCGAGCGACTCGCGGTACATCGCCGCCGCCTTCGCGAGGGGGACGCGGTCCTGCGGCCGGCGCGGGCCGGCGAGCGAGGGCTCCACCGTGGAGAGGTCGAGCTCCAGCGAGTCGGTGAACACCGGGTCCGGCGTCTCATCCGTGCGGAAGAGCCCCTGCGCCTTCGTGTACGCCTCCACCAGCGCCACCTGCTCGTCGCTGCGCCCAGTGAGCTTCAGGTACTTCAGCGTCTCGGCGTCCACGGGGAAGAAGCCCATCGTCGCGCCGTACTCCGGCGCCATGTTCGCGATCGTCGCGCGGTCGGCGAGCGCCAGCGAGGAGAGGCCGGTGCCGTAAAACTCGACGAACTTTCCCACGACCTTCTTCTTGCGGAGCATCTCGGTGACGGTGAGCACCAGGTCCGTCGCCGTGGCGCCCGGGGGGAGCTTGCCGTGCAGCTTGAACCCCACCACCTCCGGGATCAGCATCGAGACCGGCTGGCCGAGCATCGCGGCCTCGGCCTCGATGCCGCCCACGCCCCAGCCCATCACGCCGAGGCCGTTGATCATGGTGGTGTGCGAGTCGGTGCCCACGAGCGAGTCGGGGTACGCCACGGTCTCGCCGTCCTCCTGCTGCGTGAACACCACCTGGCCCAGGTACTCGAGGTTCACCTGGTGGCAGATGCCGGTGCCCGGGGGCACCACGCGGAAGTTGCGGAAGGCATCCTGCCCCCAGCGGAGGAAGACGTAGCGCTCCTGGTTCCGCTCGAACTCCAGCTTCGTGTTCAGGAGCAGCGCCGCCTCGGAGCCGTACTCGTCGACCTGCACCGAGTGATCGATGACGAGGTCCACCGGCTGGAGCGGGTTGATGCGCTCCGGGTCGCCGCCGAGGGCGCGGATCGCGTCGCGCATCGCCGCGAGGTCCACCACCGCGGGCACGCCGGTGAAGTCCTGGAGCAGCACGCGGCTGGTGCGGAAGGCGATCTCCTGCTCCTTCCTCGCGGCCACGTCCCAGGTGGCCATCGCCTCGACGTCGGCCTTCTTCACGAAGGCGTCGTCCTCGTTCCGGAGGAGGTTCTCGAGGAGGATCTTGAGCGAGAAGGGGAGCTGCGCCACGGAGGCGCCCTTCAGCCCCGCGAGGGCGTCGAGCCGGTAGTACGTGTAGGATCGTCCACCCACCTGGAGGGTGGCCCGGGCACCGAAGGAATTCCTGGAGGTCATGGTGCGGTTCGCATGGGCGCGCGTCTCGGCGGCGCGCCGGTGGCAAACGGAGCCACTGTCGCGCCGGGGCGAGGGCCCGGTCGCGCGACAGGCTTCCGCAATCTAGCCGAACGCGCGGGGGCGTCTATCCTTCGGCATGCCGCACACGCCCCCTCATTCGCCCCGGCGCACCGCCCCCGAGCCCGCCGGCGAGCCCCTCGCCCTCGCCCTGGCCCTCATGCAGGCCGATTCCACGAGCGGGCGGGAAGGGGAGGTGATCGCCCGCATGGAGGCGCGCCTCCAGGGGGCGCAGTGGCGCACCACGCGGATCCCGGTGTCGCCGGGGCGTGACGCCTTGCACGCCACCGCCGTGGACGAGCCCCAGGTGACCCTCGCCACGCACCTGGACACGGTGCCGCCGTACATCCCGCCCCGGGTGGAGGGCACGCGGCTGTACGGCCGCGGCGCCTGCGACGCGAAAGGGATCGCCGCCGCGATGGTGGTCGCCGCCGAGCGCCTCCGCGCCGAGGGGGTGCCGGTGGCCCTGCTCTTCGTGATCGGGGAGGAGACCACGCACGACGGCGCGCACGCCGCCAATGCCTGGGCGGAGGCGCGCGGGGGGAGCGGGCGGGCGCTCATCAACGGCGAGCCCACCGAGAGCACCCTCGCGCTTGGGACGAAGGGGGCGATGCGGGTGGTCGTCCGCACCGAGGGGGAGGCGGCGCACTCGGCCTATCCCGAGCTCGGGCGCTCGGCGACGCATGCGCTGGTGCACCTGCTCGCCGACCTCGACGCGGTCGAGTTGCCGCGCGACGAACTGCTGGGCGACACGACGATCAACATCGGCGCGCTCGCGGGGGGCGTGGCCGACAACGTGGTCGCGCCGAGCGCCGAGGCGCGGCTGATGGCGCGGCTGGTGGGGCCGGCGGAGGAGCTGCTCGCGCGCCTCGAGGGGTGGGCGGGGGACCGCGCGCAGCTCGAGCAGGGGGTGACGGTGCCCGCGGTGCGGCTCGGGGGTGCCGAGGGCTTTCCCACCTCGGTGGTGGCCTTCGCCACCGACGTCCCCAATCTCCCCGCGTTCGGGCGGCCCTTCCTGTTCGGGCCCGGGTCGATCCACGTGGCGCACCGTGACGACGAGTACATCGAGCTCGCCGAGCTCGATGCGGCGGTCGACGCGTACGTCAGGCTCGCGCGGGAGGCGCTGGCGCACGCCTGATGTTCATCGTGGGCCTGCGCGAGACACGGCACGGCTTATGAGTTATGGGGTGGGCGACTCGTCGGAGGTTCTCATGTGGTACCGTCGCTCGCTCGTCCTCGTGCTCGCATCCGCCCTCACCGCCTGTGCATCGGCGGGGCACTCCGCCACGTCGGCCGGCACGGTCGCCCGCGCCCCCGTGAAGGCCGCGGCGGTGAAGGTGAACGTGCAGAATGACAACTTCTACGACGTGGTGGTCTACGCCGTCGTGTCGGGGGTGAAGACCCGGCTTGGCTCGGTGGTGGGGCACAGCAAGCAGCTGCTCCGGGTGCCGGTGTCGCTGCTCTCGCTCGGCTCGCTCCAGATCTTCGCCGACCCGATCGGCGGGGAGCGGGGGACAGTGCTGGAGCCGATCGCCGTCTCGCCGGGGCAGCAGGTGTCGGTGACGTTGATGCCCTCGCTCAACATGAGCTACGTGAGCGTGCGGTAGCCGCTGTTGTCATCCTGACCCCGAGCGAAGCGAGGGGGAAGGATCTGGCCCCGGCGCGCCGGCCGGAATGGGTGAGAAAAGGGCGATACCAACGATACCGACGAATCAACCCTCAGTACGCGCGAGTCCCCGTGCCCTGAATGGGGGAACGGCGACTCGAATGCTGAAGAAATGACTCGTTGGTATCGCCTTTTTCCAACCCAACCGGCCGGCGCGAATGCGCTGGGCCCCGTCAGGGCCAGGTCCGTCGCTCCGCCCAGGATGACGGCGGAGGCTCAGGCGATCGCGGTTTCCCTCGCCGCCGGCTCCGCGCTGTCGAGCGTGGGCGCGCGGGAGGGCGCCGGCTGGGATTCCGGCTCCGCCGCCTCGTCCTTCGGCGAGATCTTGCGCGTCACGATCGCCGCGGTGGGGCAGTGGTGCACGAAGTCGCCGTCGGCGGGGGACCAGTCCACGATCTTCGTGTGGCTGTACGCCTTGCCCGTGGAGTCCATCCCCATCAGCCGCGGCGCGAGCGCGGCGCAGAGCCCGCAGCCGATGCAGCGGTCGCGGTCCACGCTGATCTCGAAGCGCCGGCGCGGGAAGATGCACCCCGGCTGGTCCAGGTACTCCTCGTAGTGCTCCAGCGCCTTCACCGCCGCGCGATACCCCTCGGCGATGTTGGCCTCCGTGTGCGCGAAGTCGAGCCAGGTGCCGCTGTCGAGCCGCGGGCGCACGAGCACCATGGGCGGCCCCTGCCAGCGCTCGAGGGGGAACTGCTGGAGCTGGTGGAACATCACCGTGGCGGCGCGCATGTACAGCGCGGCGAAGCCGAGCGAGTGCGCGTTGCGCAGCGGCGTCATCTCGGCGCTTCCAACGTCCACGGCGATGATGAAGTCCACGCCGCGCGTGGCGACGTTCACGGGGAGGTTGTCCACCGTGCCCCCGTCGATGCAGAGGCGGTCCCCCACGCGCGCCGGCGGGAAGTAGCCCGGCAGCGCGCACGACGCGTACACCGCGTCGCGGACGCTCACGTCGTCGAGCCCCCGCAGCCCCCAGATCACCTGCACCGCGTGCTCCACGTCGACCGTGTTCACGAGGAGGGGCGTGTGCAGCGCGCTGAAGCTCACGTCGGGGACAACGGAGGCCACGAGGTCGCGCAGCGGCTGCTCGAGGTAGATGGACGGCGCCTTCATGCGGTCCACGAGCATGCCGAGGTGGTTGATGCGGAACAGGTCGCGCCGCTTGAGCGCCATGGCCCGCTCCCCCATGTCCTCGTGGCTCATCCCCGCTGCCGTGGCGGCGGCGATGAGCGCACCGATGGACGTCCCCGCGTAGAGGGTGGGGACGATCCCCCGTTCCTCCAGCGCGCGCAGGACGCCGATATGGGCGAACCCCTTGAGCCCACCGCCGCCCAGGACCAGGGCGATGCGCGGTTGGGCAGGTGCCTCGGACATGAGGTCGTGCTCCGATCGAGTGACCGTACCTATGGAAAAAGCCATGCCGGATCTGGCGGGCTCGGCTTTGGGGAGGACTGGGCGGATCCCAGTAGGGCGACGCTGGACGCCGGTCGCGGGTCACTGGTCCTGGCGGGGTGGATGCCGAAGGGCGACGCCGGCCGCTGCTCGCCCATCGGGTGAGCAGCACCCAGCGTCGCCCTTCGCCGTCGTTCATGAACCGGCGATCGGCGACCAGCGTCGCCCTTCGCCGTTCGCCCTTACTGCAGGTAGTTGTACAGCCCCCAGAGCCCCACCGCCGCCCCGGTGATCATGATGATCGTGCCCGGCGTGTCGCCGATGATGGCGCCCGCCACGAGGGCGGCGAAGCCGACGATCATCTGGGCGCGCGCGGTGCCGAGCCCCGCGCGGGAAGCCGCGGCGGACGCCTGCTGGTCGTGCGCCTGCGCAGGAGCGCGCACGGCGACGGCGGCCTGCTCCACGGTGGGACCCGCGACAGGGGCGGCCACCGCGGGCGCGGCCGCGGCGGCAGCGCTCACCGGCTGCGCCGGGGTGTCCGCCAGGGCGCCGGCCTGCTGCGCACCGGCGGGGATGGCGGCGAGGATCGCGAGCGCGAAGGCGCCGGCGAGGGAGCGACGAGGTAGAGCGTTCATCTGCGAATCTCCTGGGGATGGCACTGCGTGTGGGCTGCGCGACGGGAAGATTCGCGCCACGCGGCTGGCGACCGCGTGGCACGGCCAGCTAGAATCGTAACCTTCGCCCCGCGCCACGGCAGCGGGGTCGCCTTCCTCCCGCTCCCCTCGTGACATGAATCACCACACCCCCGGCGCATCCCCCGTGTCCGCGCCGGCGAGCAGCGAGCGGCAACTCGTCCGCGCGATGGGCGTCGTGGGCCTCGCGGCGGGAATCGTCAACGTCACGATCGGGGGTGGGATCTTCCGCCTTCCCGCCGGCGCGGCCGCGGCCCTCGGCGCGGGGGCGCCCTACGCGTACGTCGCCTGCGCCCTGGTGATGGCGCTCGTGGTGCTCTGCTTCGCCGAGGCGGGGAGCCGGGTGTCGCTCACCGGCGGGCTGTACGCGTACGTGGAGGTGGCGTTCGGCCCCTTCGTGGGCTTCCTCACCGGGGCGCTGCTGTACGCCGGCCTCACCGCCGCCTTCGCGGCGGTCGCATCGTTCTTCGCCGACTCCCTGGGCGCGCTCGTGCCGGCGCTGGCGGGGGGCTGGCCGAGGGGGATCGCGCTCACGGTGGTGCTCCTGCTGGTAGGGGCGCTCAACGTGGCGGGGGTCCGCGGGGCGAGCCGGTTCAACACCGCGATGACGCTGGCCAAGCTGCTCCCCCTCCTGCTGCTGGTGGTGGTGGGGTTCGCCGCCTCGCGCGCCGAGTACCTCACGATCACCACGCCGGCGCCCTCGTCGCTCGCCCGGGCGGCGGCCTTCCTCATCTTCGCCTTCCTCGGGGTGGAGACCGCCCTCGTGCCGAGTGGCGAGGTGAAGAACCCGGCGCGCACGGTGCCGCGCGCGGTGTTCCTCGCGCTGGGCGTGGTGGTGGCGATCTACCTGGCGGTGCACCTCGCCGCGCAGGGGACGCTCGGCCCCGCGCTGGCGACCTCGAAGACGCCGCTCGCCGACGCGGCGGGGGTGGCGATGGGAGGGGGCGGGCGGATGCTCGTGCTCGTGGGCTCGGCGCTCTCGATGTTCGGCTACGTGAGCGGGATGACGCTGGCGCTGCCGCGCATGCTCTTCGCCTTCGGTCGCGACGGCTTCCTCCCCCCGGCGCTGGCGCAGGTGCACCCGCGCTTCCACACGCCGGCGATCGCCATCGCGGTGCAGGTGGTGCTCACGATCGCGCTCGCGCTGAGCGGCGGCTTCGAGCGGCTGGCGCTCATCGCCAACGGCGCGGTGCTGCTCGCCTACGCCGCCTGCACCGCCGCGGCCTGGCAGTTGCGGCGGCTCGACGTGCGGCAGGGGGGCGACATCGCCTTCCGCAACCCGCTCGGGCCGCCGGCACCGGTGCTCGCGCTGGTGGCGATCGCCTGGCTGCTCACGGGGCTCGCGGTGCAGGAGTGGATCGCGGTCGCGATCGTGGCCGCGCTCGCGACCGGCCTGTACTTCGCGCGGCGGAAGCAGCTCACCTTCGTGGACTGATCCCCCGCTCCGTTGCGCCGGACCAGGACGGGGAAGGGATCGGCGCGCCGGCACATTGGCACTGACGATCAAGCGGATCGAGCGGATCGAGCGGGAACGTCAACCACGGGCACGGTGCGCCGGACAATGCTTCAACGGACATGAAGCAAATGAAGGGAATGAAGCACATGGTTTTTCTGCGCGTGGAGTCGCGTGCCGACGATGGGCTCCTCCATCCTTCTTGCTCGAGGTTCGTGAAGTTTCCGCTCGGCCCGCTCGATCCGCTTCCTCGTCAGTACCCCTGGCCCGGCGACATGAAGGCCGGATGAACAAGTGGATGTCCTTCATTCCCTTCATTTGCTTCATGTCCGTTGAGCCGTTGATGGCGATCGAAACCGCTCGTTGACCCTTCTGCTCGAGAAGACCGAGATCCCGTGACCGACCCACTGCTCCGATTCCGCGACGAGTTCCCGATCCTCGCCCGCACCACGTACCTCGTGTCGAACTCCCTCGGCGCGATGCCGCGGACGGTGCCGGCGCGGCTCGCCGAGTACGCGCGGATGTGGGAGGAGCAGGGGGTGAAGGCGTGGGCGCACGGATGGTGGGAGATGCCGGTCGCCGCGGGCGACGTGATCGCCCCCCTGCTCGGCGCGCCGGCGGGGAGCGTGGTGATGCTGCCCAACGTGAGCCTCGCGCAGGCGACGGTGCTCTCGGCGCTCGACTACAGCGGGCAGCGCGACGAGATCGTCATGACCGCGCACGACTTCCCCTCGGTGCGCTACATGTACGAGGGGCTCGCGCGGCGGCTGGGGGCGCGGATCACCGTCGTGCCGGCCGACGCGAGCGGGATCGGCGTGGAGCTGGAGCAGCTCCTCGCGGCGATCACCGAGCGCACGCGCCTCGTCGCGATCTCGCACGTCCTCTTCCGCTCGGCGTACGTGATGGACCTCGCGGCGATCTGCCGCCGCGCGCACGAGGTGGGCGCCCTGGTCTCCGCCGACGCCTTCCACTCGGTGGGGGTGCTGCCGGTGGACGTGCGGGAGAGCGGGGTGGACTTCCTCACCGGGGGAGTGCTCAAGTGGCTCTGCGGGGGGCCGGGTGGCTGCTTCCTGTACGTGAACCCCGAGGTGAGCGCGCGCCACGCGCCATCGCTCACCGGCTGGCAGGCGCACGCGCACCCCTTCGCCTTCGAGCCGGAGATGGAGTATGCCCCCGACGCCTCCCGCTGGCTCAACGGCACGCCGGTGGTTCCCGCGCTCTTCGCCGCGACCGAGGGGCCGCGCCTCGTGCGCGAGGCGGGGATCGAGGCGATCCGGGCGAAGAGCATCCGGCAGACGACGCGGCTCATCGAGCTCGCCGACGCGCGCGGCTACCAGGTGATGGCTCCCCGCGACCCGGCGCGCCGCGGCGGCACCGTCGCCTTCGACCTCCCGCACGCGTACGAGATGTCGCAGCTGCTGCTCGCCAACGACGTGCTGGTGGACTTCCGCCCCGGCGCCGGCATCCGCGTCGCGCCGCACTTCTACACGACCGACTCGGAGGTGGAGCGGGCGATCGAGATCATGGACCGCGGGCTCGAGACGGGCGAATGGAGGCGGTTCGAGGGAGTGGCGAGGACGGTCACGTGAAGGGCAACGTCAACGGCCACTGAAGGCTGCCGGCTCCCGGCTCTCGGCTCTCGGCCCTCGGCACGAAATCGGAAGCGAGCGACGCGCGGCGCGCGCGCGCTCGATTTCCTTGCCCGGCGAAGTTCAAAAGATGCGGTATGCGCGCTAAAGGGCGGCGCAGCCGCCCAGGCGCGCTTCCGGATTCGTGCCGAGGCCCGACGCCTGACGCCCGACGCCCTTGCCTGTCGCTGACGTTGACGTTGACGTTCCAGGAGCGAACTGCGGGGCGGGGGCCTCGGCACGAAATTGGAAGCGAGCGGCGCGCGGGGTCGCGCGCGCTCGATCGCCTCGGCGGGTAACCTCACGAGGTCTGCGCGCTAAAGGGCGGCGCAGCCGCCCAGGCGCGCTTCCGATTCCGTGCCGAGAGCCGAGAGCCGAGGGCCGAGAGCCGGCGGCCCTCAGTTGCCGTCGCAGTCCCCCCGAGGCAGAATACGCCGATGCGACCCCTCCTCTTCGCCCTGCTCCTCGCCCTCCCCGCCTGCGCCCACAGCCAGGCCACCCCGGCCCCCGCCCCCTCCCCCTCCGCGGTCAACGCCGCACGCGCCGACCTCCCCTCCCTCCAGCGCACCCTCGACTCCCTCGCCGGCGCCCACCACGGCGTGGTGGGCTACACCGTGCACAACCTCGACACCGGGGAGCGGATCGAGCGCCGCGGCGACGAGACCTTCCCCACCGCGTCGCTGATCAAGGTGGCGATCCTCGTTACCCTGTACGACCGCGTGGCGAAGGGCGAGCTCTCGCTCGACGACCCGATCATCGTGACGAAGGTGGACAAGGTGCCGGGATCGGGGGAGCTCCAGTTCCTGCACGACAACATCCAGGTCACCGTCGCCGACGCGGCGCGGCTGATGACCACCATCAGCGACAACACCGCCACCAACCTCCTCCTCGACAAGGTCCCCTTCCGGAAGGTGTGGGAGAAGATGGAGGCGCTGGGGCTGCCGCACACGAAGGTGCACTCCAAGAGCTTCCAGCGCTTCACGAGCGTGGCGATGGACAGCTCGGCGAAGTACGGGCTCGGGGTGACGACGCCGAACGAGATGGCGCGGCTCTTCGCGCTCCTCGCCGAGGGGAAGGCGGTGTCCCCCGCCGCCGACTCGGCGATGCTGGCGACGCTGGCCGACAACGAGGATGGGCAGCTGCTCCAGCGGCAAGTGAGCGGGGTGCGGGCGCCGCACAAGACGGGGGCGACCGATTCGGTGCGCACCGAGTGCACCCTCTGGTACCTCCAGACGCGGGTGGCGGCCTGCGTCCTCACGAAGGAGAACCAGGACACCCGCTGGATCCTCGACAACGAGCCGCAGCTGCTGATGTCGGCCATGGGACGGGCGATCACGGGGGCCTGGCCGCGGAAGTAGGCACGCCGTATGCCCTTCCGGTGTAGGGACAAACCGTACCGGAGAGGGACAGACGTGTCGAAGGCCCGCATCTACGTCGCGCTCGCAGCGCTGCTCGTGGCGCCCGCCGCCCAGGCGAGCGCCCAGGTCACGACCTTCATGCCGCCGCCGGACCGGGCGCGCGACAGCGTGACCGCGGTCACCGCCGTCGCCGACTCGGCGGCGCGCGACTCGGTGGCCGCCGCCCAGGTGGCGAACATGAAGGCCTGGGTCGACTCGGCCGCCGGCGACATCGTCACCACCCGGAGCGACAGCCTGGGGATGACCGCCGACGGGATGGCGCAGAGCTTCCAGAACGGGAGCCGCGCCCCGGAGACCGCCACCCCGCTGCCGCTGATCGCCCTCCTCGGCGCCGGGGCGATGGGGGCGGGCTTCCTCCTGCGCCGTGCGCGCTCCTGATTTCGGCGCCGCCCTCCTGCTGGGGGGCGCGCTCCTCTTCTCCTTCGCCGGCGGCCGCTACGCCTGGGGCGCCTGGCAGGCGAACGAGGCGCGGCAGCAGTACGAGGCCGGCCAGGCGGTGAGCCTGGTGAGGGCCGCCCGGGCGAGCCTCGATCGCGGGCTTCCCGGCGATGCCCCCTTCGGCGCGCCGGTCGCCCGGCTCCTCATCCCGGAGATCGGGCTCGACGAGATCGTGCTCGAAGGGGTGGACGACGAGTCGCTCAACGCCGGCCCCGGGCACCTGCCGGGGAGCCCGCTTCCCGGGCAGCGAGGCAACGCGGTGATCTCCGCCCACCGCGACCGCCACTTCGCCCGGCTGGGCGAACTGCAGGTGGGGGACACGGTCACCACCGAGGTCGCCCTCCGCCGCCAGGCGTGGGTGGTGGTGGGCCGGCGCGTGGTCGGGGCCCGCGCCCCGGCGCTCTTCCGCACCAGCGAGCCGACGCTGACGCTCACCACCTGCTGGCCCATCCGGTACTTCGGGCCCGCGCCGGAGCGCCTCATCCTCACCGCGCGGCCCCTCCCGTCCTAGATTCCGGCGCATGACGCTGCGCCTCACTCCCCAGGTCGCCGCGGCGCTCGCCGCCGGCCGACCCGTCGTGGCCCTCGAGTCCTCGGTCATCGCCCAGGGACTCCCCATCCCCGCCAACCGCGAGTGCGTGGAGCGGATGAACGGCGCGGTCGAGCGCGCGGGGGCGACGCCGGCGATCACCGCCGTGGTCCAGGGGGTGCCCACCGCGGGAGTCACCGACGAGGAACTCGAGCGCTTCCTCCGCCGCGAGGGGGTCCGGAAGGTTTCGGCGAGGGATCTCGCAGCCGCGACAGTAAAGAAACACGATGGCGCCACGACAGTGGCAGCTACCTTGAACATCGCTACCTTGGCGAAGATCTCCGTGTTCGCGACCGGGGGGATCGGGGGCGTGCACCGGGAGCCCACCTTCGACGAGTCGGCCGACCTCGCCGAGCTGGCCCGAAGCCCCGTGGTGGTCGTGTGCGCCGGGGCGAAGTCGATCCTCGACCTCCCCGCGACGCTGGAGCGGCTCGAGTCGCTCGGCGTCGCCGTGGTGGGGTACCGCACCAGCGAGCTGCCCGGGTTCTTCACGGTGACCACCGGGCTCCCCCTGCCGGCCCGCGTCGACACCCCGGCGGAGATCGCCGCGATCTATCGCGCGGAGCGCGACCTCGGCCGCCCCGGCGCCCTGCTCGTGGTGCAGCCCCCGCCGGCGGAGACCGCCCTCGACGCCGACCTCACCGAGCGGGCGATCGCCGGCGCGGTGGAGGAGGCGCGGCGCGAGGGGGTGCGGGGGGCGAAGATCACCCCCTACCTGCTCGCGGCGGTGGAGCGGGCTACCGGGGGGCGGTCGCTGGCGGCGAACCTGGCGCTGCTGGAGAACAACGCGCGCCTGGCCGGGGAGATCGCGGTGGCGCTGGCGGGGTGAGGGCTGGTTGGCGGCGGGAACCCAAGCCTTCAGCGATCCAGCACGCGGCCTGCAGCCGGCAGCTTTCACCCCAGGAACGGCAAGTAACCGAAAGCCGTTGCGAGGCCCCCGGGAGGGCCGGGGAGGAGACGAGGAGGGCCCCGGCGGAAGCGTGTGTGTTGCTAGCTTCCGCCGGGGCCCTCCTCGTCTCCTCCGGCGGGCCAGGGCCACTCCGGAGGGGACCCAGAATATAGCACGAAAACACATGCGGCACGAGCGTTGAACTATCCTTGTTTTCAGTGGTACTATGAGCAACACACTCAGCGCCGGAGGCCCCCCCACCAATGCCCACCCCGTTCCTGAGTTCCGAGGAGTACGACGAGCGCGCTCATCAGCTCTACAACGAGGGGCGCTACGAGGACGCGCTCTCGGTACTCCGTGAAGGACTCTCGCTCTACCCGAATTCGGTGGAGCTGCACGTCGGGATCGGGTACGCCCGGCTCGCCCGTGAGGAATTCGCATGGGGGCGCCGCGCCTTCGAGGAGGCGCTGGTGCTGGAGCCGGAGCACGAGGACGCCCTCGCCGGCCTGGGGGAGACGCTGCTCAAGTTCGGGCAGATCGAGGCGGCACTCCGCTGCTTCCATCGCACCCTCGAGCTGGGCTACGCGGACGACATCGACCTGATGCTCCAGGTGGGGCGCACCCTCTTCCGCGAGGGGTCGCTGCGCGAGGAGCGCTCGCTCTTCGACGAGTCGCTCACCTTCTTCCAGGTCGCCGTCGAGCAGGCCCCCGACTCCGCCGAGGCGGCGGCCTGCGTCGGCTATGCCGTGCACCGGATGGGCGACGACGACGGCGCGGTCAAGCACCTGCGCCAGGCGCTCCAGCTCGACGGGGACCACGCCGAGGCGCGCATCTACCTGGCGAACATCCTCTACGACCGCGGCGACTACGAGGCCGCGCTCTACCACTTCGAGCGCACCTCCCCCGACGAGCACTGGGACGAGCTGGGGCTCTGGCGGCTCATCGAGCTGAAGCGCTCCCTCCAGAAGCTCGAGGAGGAGGATCCCGAGCTGAAGCAGTGGGACGACCGCCTCGCCGAGCTGACCGGCGGGCTGGATGCCGTGGACGAGCTGATCATGGAGCTCGAGCCGGGGGCGGCGCAGGTGGCCGACGAGAAGGAGGCGCAGGTGGCGCGCGGGCAGCTCGAGCTGTTCGGCACCCTGCTGAGCGGGCTGGTCGACGCGAAGGACGCCGACCCGCTGGCGGGCCACGAGGTCGAGATGCCCGACGGCCGCGCCTTCGCCGGGAGCTGGACGGAGATCGTCCTCGCCCTCCGCGACGCCGACGCCTCCTTCCAGGGACGCTCGGTGGAGGACTACATGCGTCGCACCGCCACCCGCTGCCTCTCGGAAACCGGGGTCCGCGTCCCCAGTCACGACGCCGAGGGGTTCCTCCGGGCCATGGCGAGCGCGGGAATGGTGCGAATCGTGCGCTGACCGGCGCGCCATGAGCACTGCCAACACGCGTGCCGCGATCCGCTCACTCGATGCGGCGCGGCCGGTCATCGCCCGGCTTTCCTCCACGCAGGACAAGGAGGACCGGGCGGCCGACCTGATCGAGGGATGGAGCGCGGTGGAAACCGCGCTCCGTTCGCTCGTTGGGGGGTCCACCCTCGCGGGCAAGCCGTTGATCCACGAGCTCCGCGCGCGCCAGGTCATCAGCTTCGACCAGGCGAACTCGCTCGCCGACTTCCACTCGGCGGCGGAGCGCGCGCGTCGCACCGACTACGTGCCCGACGAGAACGACGTGGAGGCGGCGCGGCAGGGGTTCGCGCGGCTCGACGCGGGACTCGTCGCCGCCGACTCGGCCCCCGCCGCGCCGATGGGGGCGGGAGCCGTGCCCCCCGGCGCCGCGACCGCCGCCGGGGCCGCGTACGGAACGGCGGCGCCCATCGGGGCCGCGGTCCCGGTGAGCGACGCGGGCACCGCGCCCGGCGTGACCGTGCGCACGCGTCGCACGCGCCCGGGATGGCTCATCCCGGTGCTGGCGGTGGTCGCGCTGGTGGCGATCGGCGCCGCGCTCTGGTACGCCTTCGCGCCCGCGCCCGGGGAGAAGGCGATGACCGAGGGGATCGGCTTCTACCGCAACGGGCAGCGCGAGCAGGCGGTGGCGGCGTTCGAGCGCGCCGCGCGCGAGAACCCGAACGATGCGCGGCCGCACGTGTACCTGGCGCGCATGGCGCGCGAGGTGGGGAACCTCACCCTCGCCCGCGACGAGGCGACGAAGGCGATCCGCGCGGACACGGGCTACGCCCTCGGCTATCGCGAGATGGGCGCGGTGATGCTCACCTCCGGTCGCCCCGACCTGGCGAAGAACTTCTACGTGCGCGCCGTGGAGCGCGACGCGCAGGACAAGGTGGCGATGGGCTACCTGGCCTGCGCGCTGGTGCGGCTCGGGCAGTACGACCAGGCGCAGCGCTTCCGCCAGCGCGCGGGGAGCGGGGAGTGGGACCGCTGCGCGCAGCCGCCGGCGACGATGCCCGCGGGCGGGTATCCGCCGGGCTACGTGCCGCCCCAGGGGTATCCGCAGGGCTACCCGCAGCAGGTGCCGCCCGGTTATCCGCCGCCGGGGTACCCGCAGCCGGTCCCGCAGCCCTGAGGGGCACGCCATGATCGAGTTCCGGGGGGTCGGGTACACCTACCGTTCCCTCGTCGGCCGCCGCGTGCGCGCGGTGGACGACGTGACGCTCGACATCGGCGAGGGGGAGATCGTGGGGCTCGCCGGCCCGAACGGGGCCGGCAAGAGCACGCTGATCGCGATGATGCTCGGCTACCTCGAGCCCACGCAGGGGACGGTGCGCATCGAGGGGCTTCCCCCGCGCCGCTACATCGAGCGCCACGGGATCGGGTACCTCTCCGAGCTGGTGAACATCCCGCCGAAGTGGAAGCTCGAAGTGGCGCTGCGCCGCTACGGGCTGCTCGCCGGCGTGCGCAGCGCCACGCTGACACAGCGCATCCAGCAGGAGATCGACCGGCTGGGGCTCGCCGAGCACCGCGGCAAGACGGTGAAGCAGCTCTCGAAGGGGAACCTGCAGCGGCTGGGGCTCGCGCAGGCGCTGCTGCGCGAGGAACGGGTGCTGATCCTCGACGAGCCCACGCACGGGCTCGACCCGGTGTGGACGCAGCGCTTCCGCGACCTGGTGGAGTCGCTGCGCCACCCGGAGCGGGCGATCTTCATCGCCTCGCACAACCTCGACGAGCTGCAGCGCCTCTGCGACCGGGTGGCGATCATCGACCATGGCACGCTCCAGCGCGTGGTGTCGATCCGCGCCACGGCGACGCCGGAGGGGGCGGCCCCCTGGCGGATCACCGTGGTGCGCGGCGCGGAGCTGGTGCCGGCGATCTTCCCCGGCGCGCAGCTCGCCGAGGGGGAGTGGACGACGGCGCCGCTCGACCTGGAGACCCTCAACGCGGGGCTCACCGGGCTGCTCGCGCAGGGGGCGCTGGTGAGCGGGGTGGCGCCGGCGCATTCGTCGCTCGAGCAGCAGTTCCGCGAGGCGGTGGGGGTGCGCGACGCCGGGGGGAGGGGCACATGAGCGAGCTGCGGCACGAACCGAAGGGGCACCTGGCGCGGTACTCGGTGTGGCAGTTCCGCGACTACCTGATGGACAAGGGGATCGGGACGCTCATCGTGATGATCCTGGCGGGGTACCTCTCCTACCAGGTGACGCGGATGGTGCCCACGAATGCGCGGGGGGCCGATGAGGCGTACGCGGTGGTGGTGCAGCAGCTGCTCGGCAACCTGGTGTTCGTCGGCGCGCTCTTCGCCACCAACGGCATCGTGAGCGACGACCGCAAGCTCGGCTACTTCCGCTTCCTCTTCGCGAAGCCGGTGCGGGCGTGGGCATTCTACGCGCAGAAGGCGCTGGTGGCGCTCGTGGGGTACCTGGTGGTGACGCTGCTGCTGATCGGGCTCTGGCGCTGGTTCTTCCACTATCCGCTCTCGCCGAGCGTGTTCGCGGTGGCGGCGCTCGGCTTCGTGCTCTACGCGGGGCTCGGGTTCCTGCTGTCCACGGTGGTGCGCACCGAGTGGCTCTCCCTGATCGCCGTGTACGTCGCCTCGATGGTGGCGTGGATGAAGTGGGAGCACGCGCCGGGGGTGCTGGGCACCCTGGTGAAGGTGCTCCCCCCGGTGCACGGCAACGGGGTGGGCGCGCTGGAACGCCTCGCCGCCACCGGCGCGCCCCTCGACATGACGCTCGTGCTCTGGGTCGGCGGCTACGGACTTGGCGCATTCCTCCTCGGCATCCTCGCGCTCAACCGGCGCCCCCTGGCCACCTGAATGATCGATCCCGCGTCCGTCGTCCGGCACCTCCTCCCCAACGGCCTCACCCTGCTCGTGCGTCGCGATGCGTCGGCGCCGGTGGCGGCGATCGTCACCTACGTGAAGGCCGGCTACTTCGACGAGACCGACGACGTGGTGGGGATCGCCCACGTCCTCGAGCACATGTTCTTCAAGGGGACGCCGACGCGCGGGGTGGGGGAGATCGCCCGGCAGACGAAGGCGGTGGGCGGCTACCTCAACGCGCACACGATCTACGACCACACCAGCTACTACGCGGTGGTGCCGTCGAGCGGCTTCACCGCCGCGCTCGACGTGCAGTTCGACGCGTACGCCCGCTCGGTGATCGACGCGGGGGAGCTGGGGCGCGAGCTGGAGGTGATCATCCAGGAGGCGAAGCGGAAGGAGGACAACCCGCACGCCGTCGCCACGGAAACGCTGTACGAGCTGCTGCACGACCGGCACCGCATGCGCCGCTGGCGGATCGGGCGCGAGGCGGGGCTGCGCGCGCTCGGGCGCGACGACCTGCTCGCCTTCTACCGCAACTTCTATCGCCCCTCGAACACGATCCTCTCCATCGTGGGCGACCTCGATCCCGCACGCGTGGTGGCCGAGGTGGAGGCGCGTTACGGGGCGCTCGAGGGGGGCACGCCGGTGCGCACGCCGGGCCCCTCCGAGGAGGCGCTCCCCGGGTTCCGGGCGCGGGAGTGGGAGGGGGACATCGGGCAGGCGCAGCTCGCCTTCGGATGGCGCACCCCGGGCTCGCTGCACGAGGACACGGTGCGGCTCGACCTCGCGGCGGCGGTGCTGGGAAGCGGGCGCGCCTCGCGCCTGTACCACGCGGTGCGCGAGCGGAAGCTGGCGTCGTCGGTGAGCGCGTACGACTACACCCCCACGGAGCTGGGGGTGTTCGTGGTGCACGCCGAGTCCGCGGCGTCGACGATGGCGGCGGCGGTGCGTGAGTCGTGGGCGCAGGTGCAGGCGCTGCGCGAGGAGGGCGTGCAGGAGGTGGAACTGGCGCGGGCGAAGCGGCTCTACGAGTCGCGGTGGCTGCGCCGGCTCGAGGACATGGAGGGGCAGGCGAACCACCTCGCCGAGTGGGAGGCGCTGGGGGACTGGCAGCTCGGCGACCGGTACATGGAGCGGCTCGCGGCCACGACGGTGGCGGAGGTGCAGGAGGCTTCGGCGCGGTGGCTCGACCCGGAGCAGGCGTCGGTGGTGGCGTACCGGCCGAGGGGGAGTGCGGCGCTG
>DASWVQ010000374.1:0-19057 GCA_036401195.1 Gemmatimonadaceae bacterium | reverse complement strand
GGCGCGGCCGTTGCGCAGCGCCTTGCGCAGCGCGTCGGCGGCGAGCGCGAGGACCGCGCCGTCCGTGTCGCCCCCCGCCATGCGCATCGCCGCGTCGCGCCGCGCCGCGAGCAGGGGGGCGAAGTACGCGGCGTGCGCGGCGCCGTCGGGGTGGCTGGCCCGCTGGGAGCCGAGCGCCCGGAGCGCGCGCGTGAGCTCGGGGATGCGGAAGAGGTGCGCCTCCACCTCCCGCGCCGTTGCGCCCACCCGGTCGTCCCCCTCGGCGACCACCCCGCCCCGCGCGCCGGCGACGATCTCCATCCGCTGCGCGCCGGCGATCACGCCGTCGATCTCGCGCCAGGCCAGGCGCGCCTGCTCCGGCTCCGCGGCCCCCGCGCCCAGGGCGGTGCGCGGGAGGCGCAGCTCCACCCCCTCCTCCGTGCACGCCACGGCGCCGCGACCGCCGAGCAGTCGCCCGTCGAGGGTGCCGGAGAGGTCCGCGGGGATCGCCTGCGGGAAGAGGGTCACGGGATCGTCAGTCGAAGATGGCCCGCAGCACGGCGGCGGTGTCGGACAGGTCCTCGAATACCGCATGCGGGGCATGTCGCGCAAGCTCGGCCACCTGGTACCGCCCGGTGGCGACGCCGATGGCGCGCACGCCGAGCGAGCGCCCGCACTCGATGTCCGACGGCGTGTCGCCGATGATGACGATGTCCCCGCCGTGCAGGTGATGCCCCAGCTCGTCGAGGATCCGCTGCCGCGCGATCCCCGGAAGCTCGGGACGGTGCCCATGGTCGGAGCCGAACGCCCCCACCACGAAGCGCCCGGGATCGATCCCCGCCGCGGTGAGCTTCGCGCGCGCCCCCTCCACCACGTTGCCGGTGAGGAGGCCGAGCAGCGCGTCGTCGCGCGCGCCGATCGCGTCGAGCAGCGCGGGGACGCCGGGATACACCGTCACCATGTGCGCGGGGTCGCGCAGCTCCAGCTCGAGCCGCTCCACGTAGCGGGTGAGCAGCCGCTCGAGCCGTGCCTCGACGTAGGCCTCGTCGTGGCCGGCGAGGACCATCAGCTCGCGGGTGATCTGCGGGTCGGTCTTCCCGTCGAACCAGTAGTCCTCGGGGCCGGTGGTGCCGAACACCTCGCGGAGGGCGTGGTGAATGGCGCGCCGCCCCGCCCCGTCGGTCCAGAGGAGGGTGCCGTCGATGTCGAAGAGGATCGCCTTCATCGCGCTCACTTCCGCGTGAGGAGGAGCCCGCCGGTGATGCAGCCGGCGCCGAGGAGTTGCGGGAGGTGCGGCGTCTCGCCGAGCAGCGCCCAGGCGACGAGGAGCGCGACCACCGGCTGGAGGTTCGAGTACATCGCGGTGCGGGTGGCGCCGAGGATGCGCATGCCGCGGAACCAGAAGATGTACGCGAGCACCAGCGCGCCGAGCCCCGCGTAGAGCACCGCCCCCCAGCCGAGGAGGGGGACGGCGCCCCAGTCGGCGCGGGCGAGGGAGGGCGCGCCCACGACGAGGAGCACCAGCGCCCCGCCCACGGTGGTGAGCGCGGTGATCGGCAGCCCCTCCACCTCGTCGGTGTAGGGCTTGATGGCGATGGCGTACCACGCCCAGCAGAGGCAGGCGAGGAGGATCAGCCCATCGCCGGCGAGGGAGGCGCTTCCCTTCAGGTTCTCGGGGTTCCCCAGGGCGACGCAGGCGACGCCGGCGATGGCGAGCAGGATCCCCGCCCAGCCGCGCGGGCTGACGCGGTCGTTCCCCTTGAGCCATCCCCCGATGGCGATGAAGGCGGGAGAGGAGGCGATGACGAGGGCGGCGTCGCCGGCGCGGGTCATGGAGACCCCTTCCACGAAGAGGAACTGGTAGACCCCCATCCCGATGGTGCCCAGCCCCACGAGGGCGAGGACGGTGCGGCGGGCGGGCCAGCGCTGCTTCGAGCCCGCCACGAGGGCCACCAGCGCCACCGCGGCGAGGGTGACGCGCACGCTGTTGAAGGCGAGCGGGGGGAGGACCGCCGCGCCGTACTTCACCACGGTGAAGTTCACCCCCCAGATGACCGCCATCAGGAGGAGGAGGAGATCGGTGAGCCAAACGCCCGGCCGCGACGCCTCCGCGTCACCGCCGGGCGCGACGTCCAGTCGAGCCACTGAAGCCATGGCCGAAAGTTAACTAGCTTTGGGGGATGCAAGTCTCCTTCGCCCTCTTCGCCGACGCGGCCAACCTCTCCCAGGAGGGGAAGCTCAACATCCTCGGCGTGTTCGACGCCCTGCAGGTGGCGGGGCTCCCCACCGTCCACCCGCGGGCACACCTGGTGGTGCACCTGAAGGGGTCGGCGCTCGACCGGGGCGCGCACGACATGACGCTCCGCTGGATGAGCCCCTCCGGCCAGGAGCTCTGGTCCACCACCGGGGAGCTGGCCCTGGGCGACCCGCCCACGGGGGTCCTCGAAATGGACCTGCCCATCATCGCGCAGGTGGACCTCCCCCTCGACCAGGGGGGCGTTTTCGCGATGCGCGTGGAGGTGGACGGCGCGCTGGCGGCGGAGGTGCCGGTGCACGTGCGGGGGATGAACGGGGCGCAGGCACAGCAGAGGGCCCAGAACCCGATGTTGAGTTAGTCGTCGTTGCGTCAACACAAGCTTGCAGCGATCCAGCTCACAGCATTCAGCCTTCAGCCCTTCACGATGCGTTTGAAGGGCTGAAGGCTGACGGCTCGAAAGCTGGATCGCCGCAAGCTTGTGTTCCTGCCGGCGACGTGCGCTCAATCGCTTAGAGAATCCTCCTCGCGCACCGGAACCTCGCCCTGAGCGTCGCGACGTAGCTGTCGTCCACGTTGGCGAGGTTCTCCACCGCGTAGCCCCCGCGGCCGAGGGCGAGGTGCACCATCCGCCCGTCGCCGAGGGCGATCCCCACGTGGGTCACGTGGTGGTCGGTGCGGTCGGAAAAGAAGAGCAGGTCCGCCTCGCCGAGGGCGAGCGGGTCGCGGCCGGCCTCGCGCCCCTCGCGCGCCTGCTGCCAGGCGTCGCGCGGGAGCTGCACGCCGTGCAGTGCGTAGATGGCCTGGGTGAATCCGGAGCAGTCGGCCCCCCACGGGGTCACCCCGCCCCACTGGTAGCTGGTGCCGCGGAAGAAGTGCAGCGCGCTCCTGGTGATCGCGTCGGCGGTGGCGGGGAAGCGCGACGCGCGCTCCCCCTCGGCGATCCACTCCCCCTCCTCCACCACGTCGTCCTCCCCCAGTCGCGCGCCGAGGGGAAGGGCGCGCCGCTCGCCGATGGGGGTGCGCACCACGCACCCGAGGGAAAGCCGCCCGGCGACGGCGGCGGGCCGCCCCTCGGTGAGGTAGCCGCGGTGCATCCATCCCTCGTAGCCGTCGCCCCCGCGCACGAGGCGCCATTCCCCGCGGGTGCCCACCAGGGCCAGCGTCGCGCCGGCCAGGTACTGCGAGATCTGGCCGCTCGCCACGCCGGAGTCGGCGTGCAGCGGGGCGACGGCCGCGGTGACGCGCATGATGGTCAGCGGGGGGGCCATGACTCGTCGGCCAGGCCGGGCACGCCGTCACGACCGCGCGCGGTGCGCACGGCGCGCTCGATCGCCTGCTCGAGCGCGCGCACGGCGAGCGTCTCGAGGGGGAGGAGGGCGGCCGGGTCGCCACGCAGGTCGCCCTGCTCACCGATGGGCGAGATCGCGAAGATCACGTCGCCGTCGAAGGTGGTGCCGGTGGGGGTGATGCGCCGGTGCAGCGCGGCACAGGCGGCGCGGGCGAGCTGCTGCAGCTCCACGCGTGCGAGGGGCGCGGTCGTCGCCACCACCGAGAGGGTGGTGTTCCCCGGGGCGGGAGCGCTCGCCACCTGCACGAAGGAGGGGGAGGGACCGCCGCCGAGGAGGTGCTCGCCATCCACGAACTCGTCGCCCTGGCCGCGCGCGCCGGCGAGGATCGCGCCCTGCGCGTCGCGCACGTCGCCGAGGGCGTTCACCACCGTCATGGCGACGACGCGTCCCACCTCGGTGGAGACCTCGGCCATGCCGAAGCCTCCCTTCATGCCGTGGTCGAAGCCGGCGGCCTTCCCCACGGTGGTCCCGGTGCCCACGCCCACGGAGCCCTCCGCGACGTCGGACGACGTGGCGGAGTGGCAGGCGTCGTACCCCATCTGGGGGGAGGGACGCGCATCGAAGCGGCCGAGGGGGGCGAGGTCGAACACCACCGCGCCGGGCACGATGGGCACGACGCCCGGTCCCACCGGATAGCCGCGCTCCCGCTCCTCCATCCAGCGCATCACCCCAGTGGCCGCGCCGAGGCCGTAGGCGGAGCCGCCGGTGAGGAGGATCGCGTCGACGCGGTCGACCAGGTGCTCCGGGTCGAGGGTGGGCAGCTCGCGGGTCCCGCTGGCGCGGCCGAGGAGGGCGGCGGAGGCACGGAAGGGGCCGTCGATGCCGCGCACCACCGTGCACCCGGTGGCGCCGGCGGCATCCGTGGAGTGGCCGACGGCGAGCCCCCAGGGGGTGAGGTCGATCACGCGGCGGGCGCTCCCTGCGGGGGCGTGGGGGGCTGCTGCGCCTGGAACTTCGCCTCGCAATCGCGGCAGCGGATCACCCCGCGCATGTTGCACATCACGCACAGGAAGGTGCCGCAATCCACGCAGGGATAGCCCTCGGAGGCGCGCTCCAGGTTGCCGCAGAAGCGGCAGGTCATGTGGTCGCCTTCGTCGCGCACGCGCTCGGTCATCGGTCGCTCCGGAGTCCGTATTCCTTGATCTTCTTGATCAGCGTGGCCCGGGAGATCCCGAGCTCCTTCGCCGCGCGCGTGCGGTTGTCGCCGTGCGCGCGCAGGGTGCGGTCGATGTGCGCCCGCTCCACGTCCTCGAGGGTGCGGGGCACGTGGTGCTCCACCCCCGCCCCGGTCGCGTCGCGCACTTCGGACGGGAGGTGCTTGGGCTGGATGAGCTGCTCGCCGCGGGCGAGGATGCGCGAGCGTTCCAGCACGTTGCGCAGCTCGCGGATGTTGCCGGGCCACGAGTACTTGAGCAGCCGCTCCAGCGCCGCGTCGTCGAGCTCCACCGGCGCCTCGGGAAGGCCGGGGCGCAGCTCCTCCATCACCCGCGCGACCAGGTCGAGGAGGTCCTCCCGCCCGCGCGCGCGGAGCGGCGGCAGGTGGATGGGCATGATGCTGAGCCGGTAGTACAGGTCCTCGCGGAAGCGGCCGGCGGTCACCTCCGTCACGAGGTCCTTCCCCGTGGCCGCGATGAGCCGCACGTCCACCTTCACCTCGCGCGTCCCGCCGCGGCGGCGGAAGCTCTTCCCCTCGAGGATGCGCAGGAGCTTCGGCTGGAGGTGCGCGTCGAGGTCGCCGATCTCGTCGAGGAAGAGGGTCCCCTCGTGCGCGGCCTCCAGCAGCCCCGGGCGCGGCGGCCCCTGGTCGCCCCCGCGCTCGTCGCCGAACAGCTCCGCGTCGAGCGACTCCGGGGTGAGCGCGGCGCAGTTCACCTCCACGAAGGGCTGCGCCGCGCGCGGGCTCTGCGCGTGGATCGCGGTGGCGACGCGTCCCTTCCCGGTGCCCACCTCGCCCACCAGCAGCACGGTGGTGCGGTCGCTGCGCGCCAGCAGCTCCACCTGCTCCCCCAGGTCGCGCATCGCGGTGGAGGAGCCGAGGAGCGACGACAGGTCGGGGCCGGCGCGGCGCTCCACGAGCCAGCGGTTCATCTGCCGCAGGCGCGCCTTCTCGAAGGCGCGCTCCGCGGCGGCGCCAAGGTGCGCGAGCCCGATCGGCTTCGCGAGGAACCCCTCGGCCCCCGCCTGCATCGCCTGCACCGCCACCTCGATGTCGGCCCGCCCGGTGATCATGATGACCACCGGCCGCTGCTCCTTCACCCGCTCCAGCACCTCGAAGCCGCTCATGTCGGGGAGCTGGAGGTCGAGGAGGACGAGGTCGGGGCGCGCCCGCTTCACCACGTCGATGCCGTCGCTCCCCGTGTGGGCGCGATACACCTGGTGCCCCGCCCGCTCGAAGTACGTCCCGAGCGCCGCGGTGATGTCCACCTCGTCGTCGACGATCAGGACGCTGGGCATGGCGCCTCGGCGGGATCGACCAGCGGCAGCTCGACGACGAAGCGCGCCCCGCCCACCGCCGTGTTCTCGGCGAGGATCCGCCCGCCGTGCTCGCGGACGATCCCGTCGGAGATCGACAGGCCGAGCCCCGTCCCCTCCCCCACCGGCTTGGTGGTGAAGAAGGGATCGAAGATCCGCCCGAGGTACTCGGGGGGGATGCCGGGGCCGGTGTCGGTCACGATCACGTGCAGTCGGTCGCCGGCCTGCGCGGTCCGGAGGGTCACCCGGCGGTCGCCGGGGTGGTCGCGGAGCGCCTGCTCGGCATTCCCCAGCAAGTTGAGGAACACCTGCTGGAGCTGGAAGGGGTCGGCCCAGGTGAGGGGGAGGGCGGGATCCAGCTCCGGCTCCAGCTCGATCCCCGCCACGCGCATGGCGTAGCCGCGCAGCTCGAGGGTGTCGAGCACCACCTGGTTCAGGTCCGTGGTCCGGCGCTCGGGGGAGTGCTGCCGGGCGAAGGTGAGCAGGTTCGACACGATCTTCGCGGCGCGGCGCGCCTCGTCGTGGATCGTCTCGATCGCGCGCCGCTGGTCCACCGCTCCCTCCTCCTCGGCGAGGAGGAGCTGGGAGAAGGCGATCACCCCCGCCAGGGGGTTGTTCAGCTCGTGCGCCACCCCGCTCACGAGCTGGCCCAGCGCGGCGAGCTTCTCCTGCTGGAGGAGCTGCTCGGCGAGGCGGCGCTCGTCGGTCACGTCGCGCACGATGCCGAGGGCCCCGGAGAGCTGCCCGTTCTCGAAGATGGGCGTCGTCATGAGCGAGCCGTGGCGCTCCGTCCCCTCCGCGTCGCGGTAGCGGAGGGTGCCGCGACGGCGCCGTCCCTCGAGGGTCTCGTGCAGCAGCTGCGCGACCTCGGCGACGTCCACCGACTCCACGAGGGAGAGGAAGGGGGTGCCGAGGAGCTCCTGCCGGTCGCGCCCCACGCTGCGCTCGAGGGCGCGGTTCACGGAGGTGAGCTGCCCCACGGTGTCGACGGTGAAGATCGCGTCGGACGCGGACTCCACCAGCCGGGTGTAGCGCGCCTCGGAACGGGCGAGGGCCCGCTCGCGCTCGCGGTCGTCGGTGATGTCGCGCCCGATCCCCAGCACGCCCACGACGTCGCGGTCGTGCATGATCGGGGTGTTCGTGACGGAGATGAGCCGCCGCGCCCCGTCGGCGCGCACGAGGTGGCACTCGTAGCGGCGGGCCTCGCCGGCGAGCGCCGCCTGGAAGTGCCCCGCCACCCACTCCCCTTCCCCGGGATCCACGAAGTCGATCGCGGCGCGGCCCACCAGGTCGTCGGGGGCGACGCCGAGCGATCGCGAGGTGAAGAGGTTCACCGAGGTGAAGCGCCCCTCCGCGTCGAGGGTGTAGATGCCGTCGTGCGCATGCTCGAACAGGTTGCGGTAGCGCGCCTCCGACATCGCGACGTGATCGAAGAGCCGCGCGTTCACGAGGGCCACCCCCACCTGGTCGGCGAGCCGCTGGAGGATCACCGCGTCGGACTCGGTGAAGTCGGCGTGGCGGTTCGCGGCGGCGAGCACCCCCACCGGCCCGTCGGCGGTGACGAGGGGGACCACCACCACCTTGCTGATGGCGTGCCCCGGCCCGGGGGCGGAGCCGGGGCACTGGTTCACGATCACCGGCACGCCCTCGCGGAGGGCACGCCCGCTCACCGAGTCGGCGAGGGGGGCGTGCCAGTCGGCGAGGGAGACGCCGCGCCCGATGGAGGCGACGATCTCCAGCCCCTCGGGCTTGCGGAGGGCGAGCCCCGCCCCTTCGGCGTGCAGGAGGGCGACGGCGTGACGGAGGATGAGCTGGTGCACCTCCACCGGGCGCAGCGTGGCGTTCACCGCGCGCGCCACCTCGGCGAGCGCCTCGGCGAGGCTGCGCTCGCGTCGCCCCTCCTCGGCGAGCCGCATGCGGGTGATCGTCGCGCCGATCTGCTGCGCGAAGAGCTCCACCGTGCGCACCTGCTCCACCGTGGGGCGGGCGCGGTCGGAGGGGTCGTCGAGGATGAGGGTGGCGACGAGCACGCCGCCCTCGCCGGTGACCGGCACGAGCAGCGCGTCCCTGGGGGACCAGTCCCCCCCGCCGCGCGCCTCGAGCGCGCTCGGGAGCGCCCCCGTCCCGAACTCCTGCGCGATCTGCGGGTCGTGCGAGTCCAGGTAGTACGAGTGGCTGATGCGATGGCGCTCCAGCGACTGAAGGCGACGCTTCCAGACCGTGCCCGGCGCGCCCCCCTGGCGCAGGTCGCGCTCCGCCGCCTCGCCGAGTCCCGCGGTGACCACCAGCTGCGGTTCCATCTCGGCGTCGCGCAGCGTGATCACCACCCGGCCGAAGCCGATGCGGCGGATCGCGTCGAGCAGCACGCGCAGCTTCCCCTCGAGGTCGGGCACCTGGTCGGCGTGCGCCAGCGCCTCGTGCAGGAGCACGAGGTGGTCGCGCTCGCGGGCGAGGCGCATGACCAGGTCCCCATTCAGGAGGGGGCCGTCGGGAGCGGGCATCCAGCGGACGGGAGGGTGTCCGCCGGTGCGGGTGGTGTCGTGGGACATCGCGGAGCGAAGGGTCAGCGGGAGGGCGCCGTCATCGGCGGGGAACGAGCAGGGTCACGGCACGGGGGCAGACCACGGCGTCGGCGGGGGTGAATCCCAGCAGCTCGCCGTCGGCCTGCACGCGCTGCGGCGGGGTCGCCTCGATGCGGATGCGGCTCCCGCTGCGGTAGTCCACTCCGGCGGATGACCGGAAGTCCTTCCGCAGGAGCCGCCACATGATGGCGACGGCCTGCCGGAGCGACCGTGGGGCGTAGATACAGGCATCCAGCATCCCGTCGTCCGAGACGATGCCCGGGCCGAAGGTGATGCGATCGTTCACCACCGCGCCGAAGTTCGCGATCATCGCGAGCGCTGCGTCGCGCTCCACGACGTGTCCATCCACCGTGACCCGCACGTGCACGAGGTCGCGGCGCAGCACCGACGTCACCGCATGATGCGCGGCGGTCAGGACGTAGGCGAACAGTCCCAGCCGCCGCTTCATCCAGCCCGGGGTGCGGGCCACCATCTGGCTGTCGATCCCGATCCCCCCGGCGATGGCGAAGTGCCTCGGCGGGTGCCCCTCGGTGGTGAGGATACCGAGGTCGATCCGGCGGCGCCCCCCCTCGAGGAGGGCGGGCACCGCGCGGGCCGGACGGAAGGGAATCCCCAGGGCACGGGCGAGCAGGTTGCCCGTGCCCCCGGGAAGGACAGCCAGGGGAAGCTCGCTCCCGGAGAGGGCGCCCGCCACCTCCATGACCGTGCCGTCCCCTCCAAGGACGAACACGGCGTCGCAGTCGCCACGGGCCCGGTGCTCGGCGGCGATCTCCCCGGCGTGCCCGGGGTGCCCGGTGAGGCGGCAGTGTACCTCGAGCCCCGCCGCCCCCAGGGCGCGCTCGGCCCCCGGTAGCGCCCGCCGCGCCCGGCGCGCCACCGGGTTGGCCACGAGCACCACCCGCCGGATCAGAACCGCCACGTCCGCGACAGCGAGAAGGTGAGCTGCTGCGGCGAGGGGGGGAGCCCCCGGATCGGCCGCCCGCACTGGAGGGCGGTGGAGGAGGGCTCCAGCCCCACCTCGGCGGAGAAGAGGGGGGTGAAGCGGTACTCGAGCTGCGCCCCCAGGGCGTCGGCGAAGCTCACGTTCGACTGCGCCTGGTCGAAGGCGCAGAGTCCCGCGCTCAGCGAGGCGAAGAGCCGGTCGCTGATCTGCTTCTCGGCGCCGAGGCGGGAATTGAGCAGGGCGCGCTGCACCTCGCTCGTGACCGGCGTGCCGGCGGAGACGTCGGCCGCCCCCGTCTCGAGGGTGAGCTGGTCGACCCAGGGGAACTGCTTCCGCAGCTCCTGCCCGAGCCGCGTGCCCAGCGAGGGGAGGAGGAGGGAGAGCCCCGTCTGCGTGTAGTCGCTGGTGCGCTGGGCGATGTCGAAGCTCGGGCTCCCCGTCACGAGGTAGCTGATGAGGTCCGACTGCGAGAGGGGGAAGGCGTCGGCGCTCTCCAGCGTGAGCATCGGCGCCGGGTACAGGTAGCCGGTGAGGCGCGCGCGGATCGGCACGTCGCGCGCGCTCGCCTGCCGCACCGTGTACATGGCGGCGATGTCGAGCCGGGGATTGAGGTCGGGGGTGCCCTCGTAGGTGATGGACCCCCGCTCCACGGTGAACTCGCGTTGCACCGGGCCCACGCTCAGGGTGTAGGTGCCGCGGTTGGCGGTGAGGGTCCCCTCGAGCGCGAGCCGGTAGGCGAGGGTGTCGCGCCCCTGCCGGCGCCCGTAGATGCCGCGCACCCGCTCCACCGTGTCCACCGCGGTGGTGACGTTGAGCGAGCCCCCCAGCTTCACGTTCGCCTCGGCGGAGCGGAGCCACACGTCGTCGCCCATCGCCACGCGCACCCCGCCCAGGCGGATGTTCTGCACCAGGGTGGAGGGCGCGGCGGGGACGAGCCCGCGCATGCGCGCCTCCGTGGAGTCCACGATCCCCTCGAGGTCCTCGCCGGTGAGCTCGACGAGGTTCTTGTTCGCCGTCTCCGGGATGTAGATCGAGCCGCGGTCCACGACCACCACCCCGGCGAGAGTGGAGCCGTGCAGGCGCCCGCCGAGCTGCACGCCCTCGTCGCCGGTGGAGATGTCGAGGCGGGCGATGGCGCTGCGGTCGATGGCGCGGAAGTCGCGCGCGTCGAGGCGGAGGGAGAAGCCGGGGTCGCCGCGGTCGTTGTAGTCCAGCGCCCCGGTGATGGCGATCGTGCCGGTGCCGCTGGCGGCACGGATCCGCTCCACGATGATGCTGTCCCTACCGGGGACGAGGCGCACGTTCGCGACGCCGTCGCGCAGCCGGATGCCGATGGGGCGCAGGTACGCCTCGGCGCCGCTGATGTTGATGGCGCCGCCGAGGGTAGGGGCCTTCCAGGTGCCGCCAAGCCCCACCCGCGCGTTGAGGGTGCCCTTCGCCTCTTCCACGCCGGGGGCGAAGGCCTCGATCACCGCGAGGTCGGCGCTCTCCGCCACGATGCTCCCGCGCAGCGAATCCGCCGGGAGCGTGACCTCGAAGCGCCGGAGCGCCACGGGGAGGTCGAGCTCCGCGCGCAGCGCCTCCTTGCCGCCGCTCACGAAGCTGAGCGTCGTGTGCGCGTTGCTGTCGGCGTAGCTGGCGAGGGCGTCGAGCCGGTCGAGGTGCGCATCGCCGTAGCGGGCGTCCACGAGCGCGGCACTCAGCCCTACCGTGGGGTCGTCGCGCGTGCCGCGCAGCTGGAGCCGCGCGACGAGGGTGCCCGACGCGCGCTTCGGGAGCTGCGCGAAGGTGGCGAGGTCGCGGAGCGCGAGGGAATCGGCGATCACGTCGAGCGCCACGGCGCCGGCGGCGGGGACGCTCCCCTGCACCATCAGCCGGCCGCGCGCGTCATCGCGCACCTCGAGCCCATCGATGGCGAGCCCCCCCGCGCTGTCGAGGGTGACCACCGCGGGGCCGGCGAGGGCCCAGCGCGCGCTGTCGGCGCGGAGGCTGAGCGTGTCCAGGCGCAGCACGGTGCGCTCGGTGCCGCGCTCCACCGCGGCGCCGAGGGTGGCGCGGGGGCCGGTGGGGCTCCACGCCCCCAGCGACACGCGGCCGTGCCCCGGATCGGTGAGGGCGACGCGGGCGATCGCGCTGTCGAGGCGCATCCCCGCCGCGAGGGCGCGGTCCACGCGGACGGTCAGATCGCCCACCGGCGCGGAGGGGAGCCCGCGCAGGTCCACGCGCCCCACGAGGGTGTCGGCGCCGCTGTCGCGCAGCCGCAGGTCGTTGCCCAGCAGCGTCGCGCGGATCGCGAGGTCGTCGAGCCGCCCGCGCGCCACCCCGATGAGGGCGAGGTTGCCGGCGAGGGAGTCCACCACCGGCCCGGTCCCGGGCACGCCGCGCCGCGCGAGGTAGCGCCGCAGCCCGCCGAGCGAGTCGACCACCACGCGGAAGCCGAGGGAGTCCACGCGCTGGCTCCACATGCCGAGCGCGCCCGCGGCGTAGATGCGCGCCCCCTGCGTGTCGAGGAACAGGGTGTCCACGCCGAGGCGGTCGCCGTCGAAGCGGAGCCGGGCGAAGGAGGGATCCACGCGCAGCCCGTCGAGCATGGAGCGGTCGAGGGCGACCGAGGCGGTGCCCTCGATGCGCGTGAGCGAATCGGGGACGGTGCCCGCCCAGGTGAAGCCGAGGTCCACGTCGAAGCGGCCGTTGAGCGAGGTCGCGGGCGCGGAGGCGAAGGTGAACGCGGGCTTCGCGTCGAAGGCGGCCATCGTGCCGCTGCCGCGCACGCGCCAGAGGGGCTCGTTGATGTCGAGCAGCCCCTCGTAGTGCAGCGTGCCGGCCGCGCCGCTGAGCGTCGCCACCACCTGGAGGTCCTCGAGGGTGCCGGTGGCGCGGATCGGTCCGCTCACGTAGCCGTCGAGGGGGAGGTTGGGGTAGGCGCGCCGCATCATCGGCAGCGAGAGGGGCTGCGCCTGCACGTCGAGGTCGTAGCGCATCAGCTCCCCGTACGTGATGCGCCCCGCGCCGGTGAAGCGCGAGGGATCCTCGGGACCGTTGCGATGCGAGATGTCGGCGTCGCTGAAGCGCACGTCGGTCCAGACCGAGTCGAGCGTCACCACCCCGCTCACCGTTCCGCCGAGCGGGGGGAAGACGGGATAGAGGTACTGGATGGAGCGCAGGTCCACCGTGCGGGCGTTCACCGTGAAGTCGCGGAAGACGGTGTACGCGGGGAAGAGGATGTCCAGGCCCCCGCGGCCGCTGAAGCTCGAGGTGGCGCCGGCGACGTGCCGGTCGCGGAAGGTGATGTCGGCGTCGTCCACGACGAAGCGATTCACCGGGCCGCCGCGCGCCCGCACCGTGCCGGTGAGGGTGCCCTGCCAGTCCACCGGGAGGGGCTTGCCGTTGAGCTGGTGCAGGAAGCGGAAGTCCATCGGGTCGAGCCGCACGTCCACGTCCTTCACCGCGAGCACCGGCCCGCCGATGGCGAAGGTCATGTCGCCGCGCAGGTGCGACCCGGTGGTGCGCAGGTCCACCTGCTTGAGCCGGTAGTCGAGCACCGAGAGGTTGCGCGGGTCGTTGCGGATGTCGAGCACCATCCTCCCCCCGCCGGTGCGGGGCAGGGTGGGATAGACCCACGCCACGTCGGCCATGGACACCGAGTCGCCCCACACGCGCAGGTCGTACCGGATGGGGAGGTGGCTCCCCCAGGTGACCTTGCCGCGGGCGCGCCCGGTGGAGCCGGGGAGGTCGAAGTGCGCGAGGTCGAGCCAGATCGAGTCCCCCTGCTGCCGCACCACGCCGCGCGCGTTGCGGAAGTGGAAGGGGGGATCCTCCTCGACCACGCCGAGGCTGGCCACGGTGAAGAGCCGCCCCGCGCTGTCCGGGTCGGCGAGGCGCAGGCGCGGCAGGAGCGCGTCGATGTCGGTCCAGCGGTAGGTGTGCTTGTAGCCGTCGGCGGCGCGCCAGAAGGTCTTCCCCGGCCGCGCGAGGTGCTCGCGGATCGCGCTGTCGCGCTTGGCGCCGCGCAGCGAGTCGGCGGGATGCCACTTCAGCGTGAGCAGGAAGGTGGCGTCGCGCACCTGCGCGGTGTCGATCACGATGAAGTCGCCGAAGCCGCGGCCCCGGGGGAGCTCGGGGCCCTTCGGCTTCGAGACGAAGATGCGCTTGTAGTTCCACCCCGGGTCCCCCTCCAGCTCCTTGATGTGCACCCAGGGGTGCTCGGCGCGCACGTCGTGCAGGAGGATGCGGCGGTCGAGGAGGTCGCGCGGGTCGTAGCGGAGGGAGATCGGCCCCGAAGAGAAGAAGAGCGAGTCGTCGGCGCCGCGGATCGCGACCGTGTCGATGGTGAGCCCGGTGAGCAGCCCGCCATGCACCGCGCCGATGTGCACCGTGCCGTTGATGCGCGAGGCGACCAGCCCCTGCACCCAGTCGCGCAGCTTGTCGCGCCCGTACTGCGTGCGCGTCACCACGAGCCCCGTCCCCACGAGGACGAGGCCCAGCACCACGAGGGTGGCGAGGCTGGCGAGCAGGACGAGGCGACGGCGCTTCAGAACTCGGGACCGATCGAGAAGGTGAGGTTCAGCCGGCGCCAGAAGCTGCCGGCGCCGGGCGGGGTGTAGGTGGCGGGACAGGCGGGGATCACGTAGCCCGCGTCGCCCAGCCGGTTCACGGCGATGCGGTTGCCGGGCGACACGCAGTACAGCGGCGCGCGGCCGGTCACGGGATCCACCTCGGCGTCGTAGTACATCGGGCCCGCCGGGCGGGAATACGGGTTGTAGGCGACGTTCACCTGGATCACGCCCACCGGGGAGTAGATGCGCACCCCGGCGCCGGGGGTGAAGAGGATGCCGCGGGAGGCGAAGCGGCGCACGTCGCCGTCGATCGCCGCCCCCGCGACGGGCGCCGTCCCCGCGCCCCGGTTCCACACCTGGCCGGCGTCGGTGAACACCGCCCACTCCACCAGCTCGGGGAGGAGGGGGGTCCTGAATCGGTACTCGAGGTTGGCGACCACCAGGGTGTTCCCCCCGGTGGGCACCACGCGGAGCGGCGCCACGGAATCGGGGGCCCAGTAGTAGGTCTCCCCCCCGATCGTCGTGTCGGAGTAGCTCCGGGCGATATACACCAGGGAGCCCAACTCGTTCTGCTGGAAGCCGCGCACGCTGAGGGCGCCGCCCGCGTAGAGGCGCTCCTCGGGGGGGATGAACTCGGGGAGGTCCTGGAGCCGCTGCCCCACCACCGCCCCCAGGCGGAGCCTGGCGGAGAGCACGCCGCCGGCGAAGGGGCGGTAGGTGATGCCGTCGAACCAGCCGCGGTTGAACTGCCAGTCCGACGTGGAGCCCCACGCGGCGAGCGACGAGCGCAGCTCCGCGCGCGCGGCGCTCCCGCGGCGGGGCGCGAGGGGGTTGTCGATGCGCGACCGCGCGATCGCGGCGCTCACCACCGCGAGGCGGCGGTCGCGACGCACGAGCTGGTCCTGCTCGTCGGGCTGGCAGCGCAGGAACACGGCGCAGAGCACCGCGGGCTGCGCGAAGGTGCGCCCGTACTCCAGCGAGTAGCCGAGGCGCAGCGGCAGGTCGGCGCGCAGCTCGCGCGTGGCCGAGGCCTCGCCCCCCACGAAGATGGAGCGGACGTACGCCAGGTACTCGGCGCGACGCTCGCTGTACAGGGAGAACGCGGGGGTGAAGCGGGTGCCGAAGAGGGCGGGCTGCCGCCAGGTGGCCCCGGTGTAGTACGAGACGGTGTCGCCGAAGGCGCGATCGTTCTTCAGCCAGCGGTCGTAGCAGAGGCCGCGCGCGAAGTTCGTGGGGCGCCCGTAGCCGATCTTCGACATCTGGCCGGTGAGCTCCAGCCGCTGCGCGCCACGCAGGAAGTTGCGGTCGGTGTACTGCACCCGCGTGCGGAAGCAGTCGAGCGTGCCCCAGCCGATGTCCGCGTCCACCTGCTTGGTGAGGTCCTCGCGCACCGCGATGCGGATGGCGAGGAGGGAATCGCCCGCGGGCTGCTCCGACTCCGGCGCGGCGCGCACCTCCACGAAGCGGAAGAGCCCCGCCTGGTAGAGGGCGCGCTGCGCGGCCACGAGGTCGCGCAGCCGGTACAACTCCCCGGGGCGGAGGCCGGCGAGGCGGCGCACCACCGCGTCCGGCACCTGCTGCGCGCGGCCCGGGACCGGCTCGCTGGCCACGTGCACCTGCCCGAGGTGCGCGCGCGCGCCGGGGAGCACGGTGAGCTCGAGCGAGGCGCGGCGCTCGGCGTTGCGCACGCTGTACGAGCGCACCACGTCGCCGCGCGGGTAGCCGTTGTTGGCGAGGCGCAGGCGCACCGAGTCGAGGGTGGCCTCGAGGCGATCGGTGTCGAACACGTCGCCCACGCGGAAGGTGATGACGTCGGCCACCTCGCGCCGCACGTCGGCGGGGAGGGAATCGAGCCCCGTGACGGCGAAGGAGTCGATGCGCACCGGCGGCCCCTCGCGGATGAGGAAGCGCACGCGCACCACCCCCGGCTCGAGGGGGGTGATGCTGGTGTCCACCTGCGCCTCGTAGTAGCCGCGCCGGCGGTAGAGCACGCGCAGCCGCAGCACGTCGGTGGCGAGGAGCTGATGGTCGAGGCAGCGCCGGGTCCCCACCTCCCCCACGTAGCGCCGCGTCCAGGAGGAGGCGGTGGTGGCGATGCGCAGGGCGAGCTCGCGATCGGGGAAGGCGGTGTTTCCCACGAAGCCGAGCTCGCGCACCTCCTGGTCACCGGGCTCGCAGGTCGTGTCCTGTGCGCCCGCCGCGCCGCCGAGCAGGGCAAGGAGGGCGAGGGCGAGCGCGGCGGGGCGAAGGGGCATTCAGCGCGTGCTCAACGCGGCAGCGGGGCGGGCGGCCTGGGCCGGAGGGAGCGGGGGCGAGCCGCGGGGTCCAGCGCCGTGCGCTGGAGGAAGATGCTGGCGATGTAGAAGGCGGCCAGCCCCGTCGCGAGCCCGACGCCCAGGGCCGGGAGGAGCTCGCGCGGGGTGAGGGGGCGCCGGTAGGTGTACTCGCGCGCGCGATTCATTGACGCTCGACGGTGGGAGAACATAAGTTCTCGTCCCCCGAAGGGTGTGTCAACCGCACGGAACCTGCACGGGGCCCTCCACATGCGAACGTCCTCCCACTTCCCATCGCCCCGCGTGGCGGCACTCCTCGCCATGCTGGCGGCGGGAGCGCTGGCGGGGAACGGCTGCGGCGGCCCCGGGGTCCCGAGCCGGAACACCATGATCGACTCGCGCGACGAGTACGATCCCCGCTCCCTCGACCCCGCCCTCTCCACCGACGTCCCCACGGGGCGGGCGGTGGGCTACCTGTTCGACGGCCTCACCCGCTTCACCCCCGAGGCGCGGGTCGAGCCCGGCCTCGCGGAGCGGTGGGAGGTGACCCCCGACGGGATGACCTACACCTTCCACCTGCGGCGGGGGGTGCGCTTCCACGACGGCCGCCCCTTCGGCGCCCGCGACGTGCTCGCGAGCTGGGAACGGGTGCTCGACCCGAAGGTGAAGGGGGGGCGGGGGTGGCCCCTCTACCCGGTGCTCGGCGCGAAGGAATTCGCCGACGGGAAGGCGGCCCGCCTCGCCGGGGTCACGGCCCCGGACGACTCGACGGTGGTCGTGCGGCTCAAGGAGCCCTTCGCGATCTTCCCCAAGCTGCTGGCGATGCCGGTGACGGCGATCGTCCCCGCCGACATGGGGCCGAAATTCGCCGACCACCCGGTGGGGACCGGGCCGTGGAAGTTCGCCCGCTGGGAGCACGACGACTACCTGCTCTTCGCGAAGAACGAGTCCTATTGGGGGGGCGCTCCCCTGGAGGACTCGCTCATGGCCCGGATCATCTCGGAGCCGAGCACCGCGGTGGCGGAGTTCGAGAGCGGCAACGTGGACGTGCTGCTCCTCCCCGAAAACGACCTCACCGCCTGGCAGGAGGATGCCGAGCGGCGGAAGTTGCTCCAGTCCAACGCCGCGCTGGTGCTCGTGTACGTGGGGATCAACACCACGCGCGGCCCGCTCAAGGACCGGCGGGTGCGGCAGGCGATCAACCACTCGGTGGACGTGGGGCGGATGATCCAGATCCTCGCCAGCGGCGGGGGGCGCCGGGCGGCGGGGGTGATCCCCCCCTCGCTCGAGGGGGCGGACACGCTGCGCGCTCCCTACGCCTTCGACACGCTCACGGCGCGCCGGCTCATGCGCGAGGCGGGATACCCGAACGGGATCGACGTGGAGCTCTGGGTGGGATCGAACCCGCTGTACATCCGCATGGCGGAGACGATGCAGGCGTACCTCAAGCTCGCCGGCATCCGCGTGAAGATCGTGCAGCGCGAGTCGGCGGCGGCGCGCGAGGCGGCGAGGAAGGGGGAGGCGGACATGATCCTCAAGGACTGGTACGCCGACTATCCCGACGCGGAGAACTTCCTCTATCCCCTGCTGCACGGCGCCAACAAGGGGGTGGGGGGGAACGTGTCGTTCTACCAGAGTGCCACCTTCGACACACTCGTGTCGCGCGCGCGGCGCGAGCTGGACGACACGGCCCGCGTGCAGCTCTACCGGCAGGCCGACTCGGTGGCGTTCGTCGACGCGCCGATGCTGTTCATGTACTTCAAGACCGAGGTGCTGGCGGTGCAGCCCTGGCTCAGGGGCTTCAAGGCGCCGGCGATCCTCAACGGGCAGCCCTGGACGAAGGTCCGCATCGACACCACCGGGCTGGGGGCCCGATAAGATGGGCGCATTCATCCTGCGACGCGTGCTGCTGGCGGTGCCCACGCTCTTCGGCGTGCTGGTGGTGGCCTTCCTGCTGCTGTACGTCGCCCCGGGCGACCCGGTGATGGCGATGGTCGGCGAGCGCGCCGACGAGGAGACGATCGCGCGGCTGCGACAGGAGCTGCGGCTCGACGATCCCCTCCCGCAGCGCTTCGGGCACTACCTCGCCGGCGTGGTCACCGGCGACCTGGGGGAGTCGTACATCACGCGGCGGCCGATCGCGCGCGACATCCGCGAGCGCTTCCCCAAGACCCTGCAGCTCGCGGGCGCGGCGATGCTCCTCGCCGCGGTGGTGGGGATCACCCTCGGCGTGCTGAGCGCCCGCTGGCCCGGGGGGCTCATCGACCGCTTCGGGCTGGGGATCGCCTACCTGGGGATCTCCTTCCCCGTGTACTGGGTGGGGCTCCTGCTCATCCTGCTCTTCGCGGTCACCCTGCACTGGCTCCCGCCGAGCGGGTACGGGGGATTGCGATACCTCGCGCTGCCCGCGCTGGCGCTGGGAATGCGCTCGATCGCCTTCCTCGCGCGCATGACGCGCTCGGCGATGCTCGACGCGCTGGGAAGCGACTTCGTGCGCACCGCGCGGGCGAAGGGGCTCACCGAGCGGACGGTGGTGGCGAAGCACGCGCTGCGCAACGCGCTCATCCCGATCATCACGGTGCTCGGGCTCGACTTCGGCGCGTACCTCACCGGGTCGATCCTCACGGAGACGATCTTCTCCTGGCC